>NZ_JAUJWZ010000004.1:0-332292 GCF_031931925.1 Pseudomonas sp. rhizo66 | reverse complement strand
AGAGCTACGCCGACGTGAAAGACCGAGTCGAATTCAGACTCTGAAACAGATCAAAAGCCCCTCACCCGCTCCTAACCACTCAACAGGATGAGCGTTAGCTCGGCTGCAGCTTTTGATCTGCTGGCCCCTTCGGCAGGCTGAGTGGAGGGATTTATCCGGGGGTGGGAGCGCAGCGACCGTTTGGCGAAGCCAAACACATCGAGAGGAGGTGCAGCGAAGCAAACCGTAGGCGATGCCCCCGGATAGATCCCGGAACGAAGGAACCCCGAGCCCTAGCGAGGGGCCGAACGCCGGGGCCCAGCCTTTTGGTTACTTTTTGGCGTCTGAAAAAGTGACCCGCTGTAAGAGCGGAACCGCCAGCAGCAACACCCGCAACAACGGATATTCACCCAAAACCCCAAGAGCATGGTCGGCCCAAAGGCCGCCAAGTCAATGCGCCGTAACCCGCTGCCGAGAAGCCGAAGCACTAGGCGACAAAGCCAAAGCCAACTGCGTCCGATTATGCATATGCGTCAACCGCAACACCTGCGAAACATAAAGCTTCACCGTGTTCTCGGTAATCCCCAACTCACAGGCAATCTGATAATTGGTCTGCCCCTTGCCCACCAATCGCGCCACATCCAATTGCCGCGGCGACAACTGATTGAAAATCTCTGGCATCTCCTGCGACTCAGCCTCAGCAGGCTCACCACCCAACACATCGCGAACCACCGCCGAAGGACTACGCCGCACCTTGTCCAGGTCCTGATAAAGGTCATCAATCGACTCAGACAGAAACTGCAACTTCTGGTTCAAATGCCCCAATTGCAGATTCTTCTGCCGCTCTTGCAGTGCCGCCTCCTGACGCCGCACCCCGTCGAGCAATTCATCCAGATCAATCGGCTTCTGATAATAATCGGCAATCCCCGCACGCAACGCCTTGATCACATCCTGCTTCTCGGCACGCCCAGTGAGCATGATCGCCTCGAATGCCCGATGCTTGCCCGCCAGCCGCTGCAATGCCTGAATCAACTGAATGCCATCCATGTCCGGCATGTGCAGATCACTCAGCACCAGACCGATTTCCGCGTCCTCACTGAAACGCTCGATCGCCTGCAGACTGGATTCGCACGGCACACAGCGATAACCGTTGCTTTCAAGAAACTCGCACAGCTCCTCCACGATCAACGGCTGATCGTCGACCACGAGGACTTTTACCGCAGACGTAAGCTTGTTCACGTGCTACTCCATGTCCCAGGCCAAAGCTGACCATTCCTGTACTGCCAGCCTTTGGCTGTATAACCAGTTCATTTGAAAGTAGACGTACTTTCGGACTATGTACATAGAACTAGTGGCGTTTAGCGACTAATGAAACCAAAGCATGACGAACACTGCGCCCACCAACACGAACGGTGCAAATGGCAACTTTTTTGACATATCTGGCGCCAGATATCGCAGACGTTCTCTAAGCCCTTGACTCATATGGAGCCAGACTCTTGGCGCAAGCAGCAGCCAGATCACGCTCGCGATTCCCGCTCCAATAAACACGCCGAGAATGAACAGACCGTCCGTCGCAAGCCCCAGAGCTGTCATTAATTTCACATCGCCGGCGCCCATACGGCCGATGAAAAAACCGGGCAATGTCAGCGCCAGCGCGATCAGGCAGGCCCAACCGCCCTGCCCCGCCTCAGCGCCCAGCCAAGTGTTGCCGGTCCACAACAGATAAATCAGCGCCAGTGCCGCCGCACCGAGGGTCAGCCCATTGGCAATGCGTCGCTGGCTGGCGTCTTGCGCCGCGCATAGCCCCAGCCAGATCAGGAGAAGAAAACTGTGCATCCGGTAAAAACCGTCCATTTTTGCGGAATGATTCTATGCTGATACTACGCAGTGACAGTCAGGGTAGACGCACTCATGAAAAACGGCTTTCGCAAGTCGCAAAAAGGTGCGGTGGCGATCGAGTTCGCCTTGGTGTTCATCATCTTTTTTGCCGTGTTTTATGGCCTGGTCAGTTACAGCCTGCCCATGGTGATGATGCAATCGTTCAACCAGGCCACGTCCGAAGCGGTGCGCCGCAGTGTCGCGGTCGATCCCAACACGCCCAACTATTCCACGGTCGTGCTCAATACCGCGAACGCCACGCTGACCCAGCAATTGTCCTGGATTCCGCCGGTCTTCAATCTGGTGATCGGCGTTGATACCAGCACCCAATACAGCGCATCAGGCCTGCTGACGGTGCGAGTGGATTATCCGGTCAGCAAGTTGAATCAGGTCATGCCGTTTCTGGTGCTTCCGGTCGTTGGTACAGTGCCCAATCTGCCTGCCTACCTGACCGCCACGTCGAGCCTGCAATTTTGACGTCGGGAGACAAACTGTTCGGGCGCTTGCTCAAACGCACACCGCCCGCCGCCCATGAGCTGCCCGACCCACTCGGCTCACCCGCAACAGGCCTGCACCTGTATCTGAACGATGCCGGTGGCGTGCTGCAAATGGCCGGGCCGCTGCGGCATCTGCTGGCGCAGTTCAAACCGCAGGGTCAGCCCTTGCCACTCAGCACTTATCTGCTGCCCCACAGCACGCTGGCCATCGAAGGTCGGCCGAGGGAGTGGCAGGGACTTTTGCTTGATCTCGACTTCTTCGGTCTGGGCGAGCAAACCGTACACTTGCGTGGCTGGGTTCAGCCACTGGGCGACGGCTGGCTGATGCAGTTGATCGATATTGCGGACTTGCTGCTCGAACGCCAACAAGCGCGCCAGCGCGATGCCTGCCAATTGCTGGCCGGGCAGATCAGCGAACAGTTGCGCGCGTGCAGCCAGGCGCGTTTGCCGGCGATCGTCAGCGAACAATTGCAAATGATCGCCCAGCGCTGGCACATCCCCTGTGTGGCGCTGGCCTTGCTCGATGATGAGCAACAGGGCTGGCAAATCTATCGCCAGTATCGCGCCCACACTGCGCCGGATTTGTGGCACGACCTACAACGTCTGGGCACACCGCTGGACAGCCTGAACGGGGCCGCGCCGCAGCGTGTCGGCGCGCATCAGGGGCTGGATGAACACTCACGAGTGCAGGTTCTGTTTGGCAGTGCCGAAGGTTTCGCAGTGCCGTATAGCGATGAACGGGGTGTGGTCGCCTGGCTGCTCTGCGGGTTTTATCCCGTGGACAGCGCCGCGCCGTACCTGACCGAGCGTGACTGGATGGCACTGCTCGGCGCGCTGGCCGGGCCACTGCTCGGACGCCTGCGTGAACAGCAGCATCACCTGCAACTGGAACGCATCGAATCGCTGCAAACCCTGCTCGGTAGCGGCTGGTGGGAGATCCTCGCCGGCCACAACGACATTCAACTGGCGCCCGCGCTGGCCGTCGCCCTGAATGTGAGCCCTGGCGAATTAGCGCTGGAAGACTGGCTGAGGCAAATCCACCCCGCCGACCGTGACGAGTTGCGCAGCCGTTTGCAGGCCCTGCAACAACACGGTGAAGCCCTGACGCTGTCGGTGCGTCTGCGCGACGGCAACAGCGAGCAGACGCCCACCTGGTATCGCGTGCAAGGCCAACTGATTGGCAGCGGCGAGCACCGCCGGCTGGTCGGGTTCATGCTCGACATCAGCGACATCCAGAACCAGCAACAACGGGCTGCCGCCGCACATGCACGGCTGGACAACCTGATCGCCAGTTCGCCGGCGGTGATTTACGTCCAGCAGTACCACGAAGGCGCGCTGATCCCGGCGTTCTTCAGTGCCAGCCTGCAACCCTTGCTCGGCTGGAGCCTTGACGATTGTGGCGACGGCGCACTGATCGAGATGATTCACCCTGACGATCGCGACCTGTATTTCGCCCGCAGCCGTCAGCTGTTACGCGAAGGTTCAGTGCGCGCGCGTTATCGGCTGCGCGACCATCACGGCGAATACCACTGGCTGCTTGATGAAGCCAAACTGCTGCGCAATGACCTCGGCCTGCCAGTGGAAGCCGTCGGTTTGTGGCTGGACGTCACCGAGGCGACCCAGGCAGCCGAACAGGTGAAAACGAGTGAAGAGCGCTATCGGATTCTGGTGGAGGACTCGCCGGCAATGATCTGTCGCTATCGCCCGGATCTGATTCTGACCTTTGGCAACCGGCCGCTGGCGAAGTATCTGGAATGCACGCCGGAGGAACTGCCGGGGGTCGATCTGGGCAGCTGGATGTCTGAGGAACAACGTACTGCGTTCGTCCAGCGCCTCGCTGCACTGACCGTGGAGCAACCGGTAAGCACCGCGGAAATCAGCCTGCAACTGCCCGGCAGAGAACATGCCTGGTGGGTGTGGTCCGATCGCGGGGTGTTCGATGAGCACGGCCAGTTGCTCGAAGTGCAAGCGGTGGGCCGCGACAACACTGAGGTGCGCCGCTCGCAGCAGCAACTCACGCAAAGCGCGAAAATGGCCACCCTTGGCGAAATGGCCACCGGCCTCGCCCATGAAATCAATCAGCCGCTGAACGTGATGCGCATGGCCATCGTCAACGTGCTCAAGCGCCTGGACAACGGCGATGTGCAGGTCGATTACCTGACCGACAAGCTCAAGCGCATCGATGCGCAGGTCCAGCGTGCGGCGAAAGTAGTCGATCACATGCGCGTATTCGGCCGCCGTTCGGAGATTGAGCAGCAACTGTTCAACCCCGCCTCGGCCATTGAAGGCACGCTGTCGCTGCTGGCCGAAGGCATGCGCGGCAAAGGCGTGGACTTGCGCATCAGCGAGACCGGGTTCGAGGTGCAAGTGCGTGGCTACGTCGATCAGCTTGAGCAGGTGTTGATCAATCTGATGGTCAACGCGCGGGATGCGTTGCTGAGCAAACGCGAGGCGGACTCGTCCTTCAAGCCGTGGATTGCGATCTATGCCGAACGCGATGAACAGAGCGTGCGGCTGTGGGTCGAGGATAACGGTGGCGGCATCGATCCGCGTTTGCTGGAGCGGATCTTCGAGCCGTTTTTCACCACCAAGCCGATCGGGGTCGGCACCGGGCTGGGGCTGTCCGTGAGCTACGGCATCATCGACAACATGGGCGGCGAGTTGAGCGTGCGCAACTCGCCGCAGGGCGCACGGTTCTGCATTGAGTTGCCGGTTGCCGTGGACGCCTAGATCACCAGATAGGCCTTGCCGGTCTGGCCGCAGGTCATGTTGGCGCCGACGTCGACATCCATCAGGTTGATGCCCAGACCTTTAAGCAGGTTGTTCAGCAGCGGATCGAGCAACGGACTGACCAGGCTGGTCACCACCGGCAGCAATTTGCTGGTGACATCGCTGATCAACGAGGCGACGCCGGTAACGATGGCCCCCAATGGATTGCTGCCCTGCGGTTTGTAGACGATCAGGTTGATCCCCGCGAGGGTGTTCGACAGGCTGCCGACGATGTTGTTGGTCGGCACAGCGGGTAGCACGCTCGGGGGCAATTTGAGGTTGGCCGGGGTGGCGAACGGTGTGCCGCTGGAAAACACCAGATCCTGAGTGTTTTGCGCAACGCTGGTGTCGAGTTTGATCGCAATGCCGCCTGCACCGTATTGCACATGGGTGTCAGGGTCGCAACTGCCGATGCCGAGAATCTTGTGGCAGGTGACGATGCCGAGATCGACCAGCGGCAACGGCGTGACCGTGGGTTCGGCGGAAGAGGAGAATGCGTTGGTCGCGTCGATCTTGCCCAATTTGAGGTCGGCGATGGAGGTGATGGTGTGCGCCGTCAGGCTTTTGCTGCCTGTGCTCCCGGTCGGGCAACTGTAATCGGTGACATAACTCTTGGCGCCACCGGCATCCAGCGCGATGTCGATTTGCGGCGACGGCAGCAGTTTCGGATCAAGCTGCTCGCACCCAGCCCCCAACAAACAGCCAACCGAGTTGAGTGTGTCGACCAGATTCAGACTGAGCAGCGCATTGAGGGTCGGGGTCAATGTACCGACCAGCCCCAGCACGGCATTGGTCAGGCCGGTCACCCCTGACAACACCGGCAGACTCACCGACAACATCGTACGCACCTGCGCCGTACGCACATAAATCCGGTCCGGCCCGGTCGGGTTGATCTTGGCTCGCGCCGGGTCGCCAATGGCAGAAAACTGCGGCGGCTCGATCACTTTCACCCGCACCGTGACATTCGCCAGCCCCAGCACGCTGACTGGCAACGTCGCCGCCACCGCACTTTTGCTGTTGGCCAGTTGCACCACGCCCTGAATCAGTTGCAGCAGTTGCAGATTGGCGTCCAGCCCGGCCGCCGTGGTGCCGGTCTGCAGTTGCAGGATATCGCCGAGTTTGACCGGCGCCGCGTTGATTGCCGCGACCTGCAATTGGCCCAGCGCAGTGATCACCTGGGCGGTCGCACCATTGAGTTGCACCACCGTCGCGGCGGCCTGAATCAGTTGCGTCACCGTGGCCTGGGTATTGAGCAACTGCGTGTAGTTGCCGGCCGCGACGTTGAGATTGATCGCCAGCTGATCAAGGTATTTCAGTAAGTTGATGTCGGTGTTCAGCAGGCCATCCCAGCCTAGCGCAGTGAGATTGACGTTACCGCCGAGCAGCCCGGAAAACAGCGGATTGAGGATGTTCGACTGGGCGGTATCGATGCTCGTCAGCGTGCTGCGAATATTCAGTTGGGCGACCGTTGGCTGCGGTTTGGCGGCAACCGCCGAGGCGTTCAGCGTAGTATTGAGACTGACCGGTGTGCCGCTGAACAAGGCCTGTACACCGCCGGCGAAACTGGTGATCACCGTGCGACTGGCGACAACTTTGACCGCAGCCATTTGCGTGGCATCCACGGCGAATGTGCGCAAACCGCTGGCGGCGGTCACCAGGGTGCCGCACGTGGTGGCGAGAGTGTTGCTGGCGTCGACAACATAGCCGTTACGCACGGCGCTTTGCCCGGCGTAACTGGCGGCGCTCAGGCCCGGCAGGCAATCGCCGCCACGACTGACGGCTTCGAGGGCGGCGTTGTCCACCACCCGCTGCAATTTGCGTTGTTCCATGTACAAGCGGCCGGTGTCGACCACCAACAACAGCATCACCACCGCCAGACTCAGGGTGGCCGCCGCCATCAAGCCAATCGCCCCGCGCTGCCGGGCCGGGCTGTTGAATCGCGAACGAGGCGACATGGCGCACTCCTTTGCCGCAAGCTCCATTGGTGCAAGTGAGTGTAGACGCGCAATCCCCGGCAGGAGCTGCCGCAGGCTGCGATCTTTTGATCTTGGCCTCTAAAAAGCAAAATCAAAAGATCGCAGCCTTCGGCAGCTCCTACAGGGGGGCGTCGCAGGGCAAAAAACGGGAGCTCAAGAGCTCCCGTTTTTCCTGAACAGATTCAGCGCGGTGGATAGTTGGCCAGAATCCGCCCGACCGTCTCGCGAATGGCGTTACTGCGATCCTGCGGATTCGGCCGGCTGGCGAGCATCTGCTCATCGCTGCCGCGCCACACCAGTTTGCCGTCCTTGCCGTCGAGCAGGTCGATCTGGAGGGTCGCGACCTTGTAGGTGATGTTGCGCGTTTCGTTGTACATCGGTGCGCCCCAGTAACCATTCCATGGGCCACCCCAACCACCGCCGTAATTGGTCGTCACTTGTTGCTGACGATCTTCGACAATCAGATAGGTCTGCACACTCAAATCACCCTTGGCCCCCGCCGCTGCCGGGCGCAAACCGCGCTGGTCGAGTTGATCGGCGACGGCCTGGCGGATGCGCTGCTCGGTCAGGTCGCTTTTGATTCGTGGATCATCGGGGCGATATTGCAGGGCGGGGTCTTTCCAGCTCCAGCTGCGATAGGCGGCAAAGTCGCGGCTGGCATCGAAGTCGTGGTTGACCTGGTTGGCGGCGCAGGCGCTGAGCAGCGCGGCCATGGCCAGTAAAGCGAGACGGCGGAACATGGTTTTTCTCCGGTTGAAGACATGAACCTGCGGCAGCTTCCCCGTTGGCAGAAAGCTAACTCGGAGGATACGCCGACATGGCCTTTTCCACAGCTTCGCGGATGGAATCGGTGCGATCGATTTCGCTGCCCTTGTTCGCGGTTTCGGCACTGGCACTCCAGACCGGTTGCCCGCTGCCGGCGTCGAACAGATTGACCTGCACTACCACGACCTGCTCCGAATACGTGCGCACGATCGGCACCGTGTTGTACATGCCGTAACCGCGGCCGTAGCGATCATAGCCGCCGTATCCGCCGCCGTAATAACCGTAGTCGTCCTGGACCTGCCGCAAACGCGTTTCCAGCCGCAGATCGGCGCTGACCAACAGGTCGGCCGGGCGGTTGTCGTGCAACGGTCGCAAACCGCGCTGATCGAGGGCATTGCTCACCGCTTCGGCCACTTGCGCCGAGTCCGCCCACGCCGTACCCGGCGGCAACTGCCCGTTGAGCCAGGCCCAACTGCGATAGCGTCCGTAGTCACGCGGTGGCGCCGGGTAAGCGCTACGGTCGAAGGTGGTGGCGGCTTGCGCTGGCGCCGGCGGCAGGGGCCGCGACTGCGCCACGTAGGGGTTGCTGCCCTGGCAGGCAGCCAACCCCAGACAGATCAGCAATAACCCGGATTGAGCTTTCATGTCGCGCTCCGATCAGATCGGCCGGCAGATCCAGTGCAAGTAGCGCCCAAGCCCGGCGAAGCTTGGGTGACGGCGGTGAGCGAGCTCCATCTCGAGCAAATCCGCAAGTTCGGCGCGTGCCTGGAACTCCACCGGCATGTAGTCGTGGAAAACCCGGATCCCGCTCTGGCTTTCGACCTGCCACAGCCCTTCGAGTTGCGTAGCCAATTCCCGTGGATCGAGGGGCTGTTGCGGGGTCAGGCTCTGCTTTTCCCCGGCCAGGCTGTTCTTGCGCATCTTCTTGAAATGGCCCTTGAGCAGGTTGCGGTAGATCAGCGCGTCGCGGTTGTAGAACGCCAGCGACAACCAGCCGTCGGGCTTGGTGAGTTGATGCAGCACCGGCAGGATCGCGTGGGGTTCGGCGAGCCATTCGAGTACAGCGTGGCAGATCACCAGATCGTACGGTTCAGTGAGTTGGCCGGGCAGTTCCTGCCACGGCGCCTGAATGAACGTTGCCGTTTGCCCGGCGTCGGCGAAGCGCTGGCGCGCGCCGTCGAGCATCGGCGCGGCCGGCTCGGTGAAGGTCACGTCGTGGCCGCGCTCGGCCAGCCACAGCGACATGTGGCCAAGGCCGCCACCGATGTCGAGAACGCGCAACGGACGATCCGGCAGCGCCTCGATAAGGTCGGCCTGCAACACCGCGAGGCGAATCGCGCCTTTGGCACCGCCGTAGATTTTTTCGGCGAAGCGCGTCGCCAACTGATCGAAATGCCGGTCGCTCATCAGCTGAACCGCCGTTCGCTGTCGGCGAGCTTGGCGCGCACCACTTCATTCATGTCCAGCCCCAACTCGCTGCACAGCAGCAACAAGTACAGGACGATATCGCCGACTTCCTGCCCGGCATGGGCGAGCTTCTCCGCCGGCAACTGGCGCGACTGGTCTTCCGTCAGCCACTGGAAGATTTCCACCAGTTCGGACATCTCGACACTGGCCGCCATGGCGAGGTTTTTCGGGCTGTGAAATTGCCGCCAGTCATTGCGGTCGCGAATGGCGTGCAGGCGTTCGGTCAGTTCAACAAGGTTCATCGGGCTCTCCTGAAGGCGTATAGCTTCGGGGGGATACCCACCAAAGGCAAGCGGCGCAGGTGATCTAATGTGGGAGCGAGCCTGCTCGCGAAAGCGGTGTGTCATTCAGCCCATCAGTTATCTGATCCACCGTATTCGCGAGCAGGCTCGCTCCCACACAGAATGGGTGCAAACCTTCTATCATGCAGGGAACTCGGCCACCCGCGTTGTGGCCCAAGGCTCAGCTCTTTCATCAGGATGCACACATGCAGGTAGAAAGCTTTTTCGAATGGCTAGGGCAGGCGCTCGGTTCGGTCATCCGTTTTATCGTCGATGGCCTCAGTGGCTTGTTCAACATTTTGAGCAATGCCGGTGGCAACTTCGTCGACGGGCTGGCCAAAACCCTGGGCATGGACACCTCGATCATCAGCATCATCGCCCTGATTGTCGGGTTGATGCTGTTGTGGTCGGCGATTCGCGCGTTCATGAATGCGTCGATCATTGCCGGGATCATCTGGTTGTTGCTGGGGTTGTGGTTGTTGAGCTGGATTATTCATTGACCGCTTGAAGAGCCCCTCACCCTAGCCCTCTCCCGGAGGGAGAGGGGACTGACCGCGGTGTTTTCTAGAAGTACACCGACTTGCGATACCGCGCCGAACACAGGTTTGAAAACGACAGCGATCAGCTCCCTCTCCCTCCGGGAGAGGGCTGGGCGGGCGGCGTTCCGATGAGGGTAGCTTCTACCGCTACAATACCGCTCCCAAGGAGCCCGCATGTCCACTCTGATCGCCGACTGGCGCGACCGCCCGACGCACCGCAAGGTCTGGTCACTCGCCGCGCCCATGATTCTGTCCAATATATCCGTGCCGCTGGTGGCGCTGGTCGACAGCACCGTCATCGGCCACTTGCCCCACGCCCATCAATTGGGCGCGGTGGCGGTCGGCGCCAGCCTGTACACCTTTCTCGCCTGGGCCATGGGTTTTCTGCGCATGGGCACCACCGGGTTTGCTGCACAGGCGGCCGGCCGCAGCGACGGTGCAGCGCTGCGTCAGATTCTGTTGCAGGGCTTGCTGCTGGCGATGGGGCTCGCCCTCGTTCTCGGCACGTTGGGTGTGCCGTTGAGCGGGATCGCATTGCACTTCATGCAACCGTCGGCGGAGCTGGATCAGCTCACCCGGGACTTCTTCCACACGCGACTGTTCGGCCTGCCAGCGGCGCTGGCCAGTTATGCGCTGGTCGGCTGGTTCCTCGGCACACAAAACGCGCGAGCGCCGCTGGCGATTCTGCTGAGCACCAACCTGATCAACATCGTCCTCAATCTGTGGTTCGTCATTGGCCTGGACTGGGGCGTGGTCGGTTCGGCGCGGGCCTCGGTGATCGCCGAATGGAGCGGCGCTCTGCTCGGTCTGCTGCTGACCCGCAAGGCGTTGCGCGCGTACCCGGGGCACATTGTCTGGGCAGCACTGAGCATCTGGCAGAGTTGGCGTCCGTTGCTGGCGGTCAACCGCGATATCTTCATCCGCAGCCTGGCGCTGCAATCGGTGTTTTTCCTGATCACCGTGCAAGGCGCGCGATTGGGCGATTCGACGGTAGCCGCCAACGCGCTGCTACTCAATGGCTTGCTGCTCACCGCGCATGCGCTGGACGGTCTGGCCCATGCCGTCGAAGCCTTGTGCGGACACGCCATCGGCGCCCGTAATCGTCTGGCCCTGCGTCGTTCGCTGGTGGTCGCGGGCGGCTGGTCACTGATCGCCAGCCTCGGCTTTGCCCTGTTGTTTCTGCTGGCCGGGCACCTGTTCATCGAGATGCAGACCGACATCCAGAGCGTGCGCGACACCGCGTTCGTCTATCTGCCCTACCTCGCCGTGTTGCCGCTGATTGCGGTCTGGAGCTATCTGCTCGACGGTTTGTTCATCGGCGCCACCCGCGCGCGGGAAATGCGCAACGGCATGCTGATCACCGTGGTGCTGTTATTGCCGTTCGCCTGGGCGCTGCAGGGTCTGGGCAATCACGGGTTGTGGATAACTTTTCTGCTGTTCATGGTGGTGCGCAGCCTGACCCTGGGTGCGCAAGCCTGGTGGCTCAAGCGCAACGGTGGCTGGTTCACTGGCGGCGTTCACTGAGTCGGCGTGTGCGCGATAAACCCGACCACTTGGTCGAGCACTGGCGCCAGTTGCCGCAATGGCCGCGACAGTGTGGCAACCAGGGTTATGTGGCTGGGCCGCGCGTAATACAAGTCCTGTGTCGGCACACCGGCCTCACGCAGCTTGCTCGCAAGGCCTCCCGTGTTGCGCGTCGGGTTGACCAGATCATCCCGGCTGGCCGCAATCAACAGCGCAGGCGGTGCGCCGCGACTGACATGGTTGATTGGCTGCGATTGCGGCGGCGAGTCCGGCCAGAAGAACACCGGGCGTACCTCGGGATTCTTGATCGGCAGAAAATCATAGGGGCCGGCCAGACCGATCCAGCCCTGTACATCCGTGGGCGACATGCCCACCGCCGCCAACCATTGGCTGTCCAGCGCGAGCATCGCCGCGTTGTATCCGCCAGAGCTGTGGCCCATCAGATACAAACGCTGCGGGTTGCCGGAAAACGCGTGGATATGCGCTTTGGTCCACGCCACCGCACGCGCGCCGTCTTGCAGGAACAGCGGATAGCGCACCTGTGGATACAAGCGGTAATCCGCCACCACCGTGACAATCCCCTTGGACGCCAGCGCTTCGCCGACAAAACGGTAGTCGACGCGTGAACCGCTGTTCCAGCTGCCGCCATAGAAAAACACCACCACCGGCGCACCGGGCATCGGCTGATGCGGCACATACACGTCGAGCTTCTGCCGAGGGTCGTCGCCATAGGCGATGCCCACGGTCTTGTCGTACGTGCTGTCCGGAGTCAGCGCATTGAGCACCTGCACCGGCGAACAACCGCTCAGCACCAGCAGCAATACGATGCCCGCCCCTTGCCGGAAGAAACCTGCCATACGCGCCGAACCTCGCCTCAGGATTGATCGCCGCGCCACTGGCGCCGCACGTGGTCAAGCCGCTGCTGCTGGGTGAGCCCCACCGGTGGTGGCACCAGAACGGCTCGCGGATGCAGCAAGCGTAGCCATAACCAGCCATCGAGCACGGTGCGGTCGCTGAATCCCAGCGCCAGGCCTTGTTGGACATGGGAGGCCATCGTCGCGTAATCGGTTCCCAGCGATTGGCACCAGCGCCAGATATGCTGCTCCAGCAGGCAGGTTTGCAGGCGTTCGCGCTGGCGCCGCGTCAGGCTTTGTTCAATGCTCAGCGGCTCGACGGCGAGCCCCGGATTGCGCAACTGCTGCCAGCCCAGACTGCCAATGGCCCGGTCGGCCCAAGTGCCACCGAACCAGCGCAACTGACGGATCGGCCCAAGCCAGCGGCTCAGCTCAGCAGCATCGCAGGCATCGAAAAAATAGCTCGCGGTCTGCCGGTTGTAATAGCTGAGCAAAGCCCGATGATTCAATCCGAACGACACCGTCAGCATGCGCTGCAAGTGACTCAGCAGTCGTTGCGCCGAAACCTCACTGCCCAGCAACAGCCCGCGCCAGGTATTCGGATCGCTGTGACACAACGCAGCCAATGCCGGGCAGTCACGCAGCTCGATCAACACCGGGCCGTGCTCGCTGACCGGTTCGAACTCCGTGCCTTCGAACAGGCTGAAGCACTGCACATCGGCAAAAGCCCGGTGCAGGGTCAACAAGGCCTGCGGTGCATCCGGGCCATCGAGCAACAGCCACTGCGCCGTGGGCTCAAGCGCCGCGCCATTCATGTTGCGCCGCTCTGTTCAAGCGCGGTGACCAGTCGACAACTGCACACCGATTGAGCGCAATGGTTGAAACTGCCGCCACCGGGGATCAGGCACAACAGCAGCAACGGTTCACCGCACGTCAGCAGTTGCTGCAAGCCGTCACTGACCAGGCTGTCTGGCAGAGGCAACGGCAGGGCATCATCGGTGTCGGTAACGGCGGATGGCGGCTGCAGCACACCGCTGATCATCGGCTGATCCGGATCCCCCTCGAAGAAACTCACCACCACCTCGACACCCTCACTCAGCGCCGCCATGGACACCTGTGCCAGGGACGGCGCAAGCGGTAGCCAACAATGACTCGGAGCAGCCCCTTCGCCCTGATAGAGCCAGTCGAATTGCACCGCCACCGGGCGCATCCGATCAGGCTGCGGCTCATCGACCGCCACCACCCAGGCCCGTTGCAGGCTGTGCATGCGCAGGCGCGAGGGTGCTGCACACGGCAACTGCAGCGCAGCGAAAAGGCGATTGACGTACGAAGGTTCATGGGAGAGATCGGCACGATGTTCAATGCGTGTCAGCAACCATGGCCGATTGCATGCGGCGAAGGGATGACCGGCCAATCGCAGCCAGTGACCGCTGCGCAACGCGACCAGATCACTCTGGCCTTGAGCCCGTTGCACTCCCGACAAACCGGGTTCAATTGCACTTTGCAATTGCCATTGCCGTAACGCGGGAGAGGCATCTTGCCCGTCCTCCCCGCACTGATAGCGTGCGGCACCGGCCACGGGCAACTGCGCCGGATCATCGGCGAACACCAGGCAGTGCCGGTCGCGGTCGTGTTCGAAGTAATAGTGAATCCGCGCCTGCGCGCACAAGCGCTGGAGCAGTTGCAGATCGGACTCGCGGTATTGCGTGCAGAACGTCCGGGCCGGGTATTCAGCGGACAGATCGAAGCGGCGCTGGGCACCGACAATGCCATGCTCCCTGAGCACTTGCTCAATGATCTGCGGCACCGAACGGCCACTGAAGATGCGCTGGCTGAAGCGCAGCGCGAGGCAATCGAGTTTCGGCCGCAGACGGATCCGGCTCAGTCTCGAACCCTCTACGTGTTCATGCTGGACAAGGCTCTGCAATTGGCCGTGCACGCCCTCCCCCGACGGCCCGAAACAGAGGAACGCCGAACGGTATAGCAGGCCGGCGAGATCCAGGTGCGGATCGTCGATCAGCACATCGATCTCGAACGCAAAGGATTCGCTGAGGGCTTCGCTACCGGTAAAGGCCAGGACTTCGAAGGGGTCGGACAGGCCCGCTACATCGAGACGAAAGGACGACTCGTTGACTGGATCGAACATGGGCGGATCTCTACAGGAGGGGCGGCCGGGGATTCTCGCCGAGAGCCATGGCCGAGTAGAGAGCTGAAGTACAACTTAGGAAATGACCTACGCGAAAAGCAGACCGGATGACTTTGCTGGCCGGGAATGCCAAGCATTTCGCGAAGATTTTGGGAGATATCCCACCGGATCATCCGAATTTTCCGCAACGCTCAGGAAAAATTCAGACAACCCGGCAAGATCGCCACCTGGCCTCAGGAAGACAGGTAGGAGGAGCGGGTCAGGCCCAGACGCAAGGCATCGAGAAATTGCGTGCGCTCGCTGGCACTGATGCGGGCACTGGCGCACTTGTCGCGGTAGTGAGTCATCAGTTCTTCCGGCGACAAGTGCACGTAACGCAGCATGTCTTCGATGGTGTCGTGAGTCTCGATCCCGGCGTGGTACACGCTGCCATCGGCGTTCTGATAGATGTTCACCGAGTCGGTGTCACCGAACAGGTTGTGCATGTCGCCAAGGATTTCCTGATAGGCACCGACCAGGAAAACACCCAGCAGGTAGTCTTCGCCTTCATTCAAAGCGTGGACCGGCAGGCTGGTTTCGATGCTCTGCTCGTCGACGTACTGGTTGATCTTGCCGTCGGAGTCGCAGGTCAGATCCTGCAGCACCGCGCGGCGCAGCGGTTCTTCGTCGAGACGGTGCAGCGGGATGATCGGCAGGACCTGATCGATCGCCCAGGTGTCCGGCAGACTCTGGAATACCGAGAAGTTGCAGATGTACTTGTCGGCCAGCTTGTCGTTGAGTTCGTCGAGCACCTGACGGTGTGAACGCTGACGCGCTTTCAGCGAGTTGTGCAGGCGGCGGCACACGGCGAAGTAGCACTGCTCGGCCAGAGCTTTTTCGGCCAGGGTCAGTTTGCCGTCGGCGTACTGCGCAGCCACGTCGCTCATGTAGTGGGTGGCGCGCCAGTAGGTTTCGGTGACCATTTCGATGTCGGTCGGGCCGAGCAGGTCAACCAGCCACTGCACGGTTTCCGGCAGGTTTTCCTTGTTTTCGATCAGCGGGATTTCGTCGTTGTGCTTCTCGACGTCGGTGACCTGCACCACCAGCATGGCGTGGTGCGCGGTCAGCGAGCGGCCGCTTTCCGAGAAAATGTGCGGATGCGGCAGGCTCTGCGCGTCGCAGAATTCCTTGAGCATGCCGACCACGACACCGGCGTAATCGTCCATGTCGTAGTTGATCGAGCTGGCGTTGCGCGAGTGCGTGCCGTCGTAGTCGACACCCAGACCGCCGCCAACGTCGATGTGATCGACCGGCAGGCCGAGATTGCGCAGCTCGCCGTAGTAACGAATCGCTTCCTTGAAGCCGTGCTGATAGTCAGCGAGGTTGGCGATCTGCGAACCCATATGGAAGTGCAGCAGACGGATGCCCTGATCCAGACCGGCCGCGCGGAAACGCTCGACCACCGACAGCAGTTGCGCCGCCGACAGACCGAATTTGGATTTTTCACCGCCAGTGTCCGCCCACTTCGACGAGGCCAGCGACGACAGGCGCACGCGCAGGCCGACCTGTGGCTTGACCTTCAGCGAGGCGGCTTCCTCGATCACCAGACCGACTTCGGATTCTTTCTCGATGACGATGAAGACATTGTGGCCGAGCTTCTGGCCCATCAGCGCCAGACGAATGAATTCGCGGTCTTTGTAACCGTTGCAGACGATGGTGCCGCCCTTCGGCGCCAGTGCCAGCACGGCCAGCAGCTCAGGCTTGGAGCCGGCTTCCAGACCGATGGAAACGTCCTGGGTGGCGATGATGTTCTCGATCACCGCTTCTTGCTGGTTGACCTTGATCGGGTACAGCGCGGTGTATTTGCTCTGGTATTCCAGGCGTTCGATGTTCGAGTCGAAGGCACCGGTCAGCTGGCGAACACGGTCTTGCAGGATATCGGGGAAGCGAACCAGCAACGGCAAGGACAAACCGCTTTTGCGCAGTTGGTCGACTTGCTCGAACAGGTCGATAGGCGAGCTGCTCGGGCCGTTCGGACGAACTTCGACGCGACCGGCGTCATTGATCGCGAAATACCCGGCCCCCCAATGGCGGATCCCGTAAACACTGCGGCTGTCCGCAACTGTCCATTGGCTGCCATCGTCTTTGCGTGTGCGTCGTACGGACATCGAAGTCCCCTATAAAGAAGTCATAGTGCGTCGCCTGATCTCAGGCCGGCGCAGTCTAAAGAATGAAAATGACGGTTCGTCAGCGCGGCGGTAGACCGCACTGACTGCGTGGAGTTTAGAAACCGGTCATGAACAGGCTCTGTGAAAACCATGGAGACGACGCCGGATCTGAAGTGTTTCAGCGCCGGATCAAGCCGCAGGTGGTTTTCACAGAGGCTGCTAGCCGCCGGACTTCTTCGCCTTGAAACCGTGCTTGATCAGCTCAGCCAAGAGTAGCTCGACATGATCGCCCTGGATTTCGATGATCCCGTCTTTCAACGCCCCGCCAGTGCCGCAACGTTTCTTCAACGTTGTCGCCAACTCCTTGAGCGCGTCTTCGGCCAGCGGCACGCCGGTGATGGTGGTCACCGTCTTGCCACCACGGCCCTTGCTCTCGCGACGCACACGGGCAATGCCGTCACCGGCCGGGATCACGGTTTGTTTGCAGATACAGGCGTCCACCGGCTTACTGCATTCCGGGCAATGACGACCTGCGTCGGTGGAAAATACCAGGCCGCCCAGGGCGGCGAAGGATGCGGCTTTTTTGGCCACCGGCAATCCTCTCGGGAGGACAAAGACTGATCGCAACCTTGGGCAAGGTCAGCGACCGCGAAGCCCCACTCAGGCAGGGGCAGCGCTACTGCACCGATACAGATTCGTACGGAACTGTCGAACTTCACGACTATTCAATGTAGGAGCTGCCGAAGGCTGCGATCTTTTGATTCTGATCTTGATAAAAGCAAGATCAAAAGATCGCAGCCTTCGGCAGCTCCTACAGGCTCACGTCGTGACGGCCAACAGGCCCACATCAAACCGTACCGGTGCAGCTTGAAAAGGTCGCGCAGTGTAACGGCAAAAATCCCGATTGCTAAGTGCCAATCGGCGCCAATTTATATGTTCTTTGCGACGTCGCTTTGCTGCGCCTTCAGATAGCGCTTCAACGCGGCCAGAGAGTCCGGGCAATAAGGCTTCTGCTCGATTTCCAGCAACACCTGTTCCACGGGAATGAAGCGTGCCTCCAGGACTTCTTCCGGCTGCAGTTGCAGAGGGCCGTCCCACACGGCAGAAAACGCCGAACACCACAGGCGATTGCCGGTGTCCTCGAAGTAGAAATGGTCGTGAGCCGTCAGTTCAACGCCACTGACGCCCAATTCTTCTTCCAGTTCACGGGCCGCCGACTCGGCGTAGGTCTCGTCTGCCTGCACCATGCCACCCGCCGCAACGTCCCAGTAGCCGGGATAAATCGCCTTGCTCAAGGTGCGCCGATGCACGCAAAGCTCACCGGCGGAATTGAACAACATGATGTAGGTGCCACGCCCGATCAGCCCGCGCTCGCGCAAATCGGCGCGGACGAGCGCGCCAAGCAGGTTGTCCTGCTCGTCGACCCAGGCGATCTTTTCGGCATCCGAGGCGGCGCGGTGGGCCGCCTCTTTGGCGTTCTGACTCATGAATCAGCCCTGATTGAGCAGTTGACGCAAATCGATCACCGCGGCGTTGGCCCGGGAAATATAGTTGGCCATGACCAGCGAGTGGTTGGCCAGCACGCCGAAGCCACTGCCGTTAAGAATCATAGGACTCCAGACCGGTTCCTGCGAGGCTTCCAGTTCACGAATGATCTGACGCACGCTGACCGTGGCGTTTTTCTTCGCCAGCACATCGGCGAAGTCGACTTCGATGGCGCGCAGCAGGTGCGACAGCGCCCAGGCCTGACCGCGTGCTTCGTAGAACACGTTGTCGATCTGCATCCACGGAGTCTCGACGACTTCCTCGTCAACCTGCGGCACTTCGCCGATGGCTGGCACTTCGGTTTTCAGCGCGGTGTTGAGTTTGACCCGGCCAACGCTGGCCGACAGGCGCTGCGACAGCGAGCCGAGACGGGTACCGACATCGCCGAGCCAGTTGTTCAGGTTGTCGGCACGGGAGTAGAACAGTGCGTTTTTCTGGGTTGGATCGGACAGGCGCGCCTGGTAACGGCTCAGCGAGTTGATACCTTCCTGATATTCCGACTCACTTGATGGCAGGATCCAGCTCTTGTTATCAAAGTTGAAACGCGGCTCGGCCTTGGCCAGATCGGCATCTTCGGCCGACTGCGATTGCGAACGGGCGAAGTCCTTGCGCAAGGCGCGGGTCAGGTCACGTACCTGCACCAGTACGCCGTACTCCCAGCTCGGCGTGTTGTCCATCCACAGGCCCGGCGGGAAACGGTCGTTGGAAATGTAGCCACCCGGTTTGTTGAGCAAGGTGCCGGCAACGGTCTTCAGGGTTTCGACGGTGGTGTAGCCGATCACCATCTGCTTGCCTTCCTTCTCGGCCGCCACTTGAGCGTTTTGCGCGACCGGAAACAGCGCCGGCTCCTGGCTCCAGTACCAGCCGAGGCCAATGGTCACCAGCAGGTAGATGCCGATCAGCGTGGCCAATGCACGGCTGAACAGCAATCCGCCAACATAGCTGCGGGTGGCCGACTTGGGCTCGGCGGCACGTTCAGGCGCGCTGCCCGCGCGGTTTTTCCAGTCCAGCATGGCGATATCCTTTCAATCACTTGGGTTCAACGGTTCGACCACAACCATACAACAACGTGCCAAGGCCGGGCACCCGCACGTAAAGATAAGCCGCAATTCGTATGGGCGAATGACGCTTCGACGATGACTAAGGGAATCCCCGATGCCCGCGCCTCAGCCAAACAGATGCCAGGCCCGTGAAACCCCTTTGCGATCTCACGCACCGCGCGGTTAAAAGCACGCATCTCGCCCCGTGGATTTTCCGCCCAAATGCCCGACTGACGGGGAGTTGACCGACACCGAGGTCAAAAACAAAACCGCCCGGTCAGAAACTGAATGGTGACGCACTGCAGATTATTGACGTACGACACTCGTGTAAGGGAAAAGAGGTGCTAGCATAGAGCCACCAGTCGATCTCAGCATGCAGCCTAACTAGTAGTCAGGATATGACCGAGCCAGAAGACCCCAGCCGTGAGCGTCTCAAGCACCACTTTGCCCAGCGGGTAATTCATCAGGCACGTCAGATTCTTGAGATATGGCAGCGCCTGCAACGCAGTGAGTGGTCCACTGTCGACCTCGCCGAATTGAGCGAGGCCAACCTGCGCCTGCTGCGTTTTGCCGAGCGTTTCGAACAACCCGAACATACCCAGCTTGCGCGCCATATCGGTCAATCGCTGGAAGCGGTGGACGCCAATCGCGGCCGCCTCAGCAGCGGCTTGATTACCGACCTCAATCGCTTGATGCAGCGGCTGTCGCGCACCGGCCTGCGCCATGGCGATCAGCTCGACCAGACCTTTCTGCCGCCACTGCGCAAACCCATCTACGTGATGCTGCAGGATCACGACCGCGCCGAACGCCTGGCCAAACAACTGGAGTTCTTTGGTCTGAGCGCGCAGGCGCTGGACAGTGTTTCGGCCTTTCGCTCATCGATGGTCGAACGTCTGCCAGCAGCGATCGTCATGGACGTGGACTTCAGCGGCGCGGGTGTCGGCCTCAAGCTCGCCGCTGAAGCCCAGGTCGGTCTGGAAGAGCCGCTGCCCTTGCTGTTCTTCAGCCTGCATGAAACCGACACGCCGACCCGTCTCGCCGCCGTGCGCGCCGGCGGCCAGGAATTCCTCACCGGCACCCTCGAAGCCTCGAGCCTGCTGGAAAAAATCGAAGTCCTCACCTGCGTCGCCCAGTACGAACCTTATAAAGTGCTGATCATCGACGACTCACGCGCGCAGGCCTTGCACACCGAGCGCCTGCTCAACAGCGCCGGGATCGTCACCCGCACCTTGATCGAACCGATTCAGGCGATGGCCGAACTGGCCGATTTCCAGCCCGACCTGATCATCCTCGACATGTACATGCCGGCCTGCACCGGCACCGAACTGGCCAAAGTGATTCGCCACAACGATCGCTATGTCAGCGTGCCGATCATCTATCTGTCGGCCGAGGACGATCTGGACAAGCAACTCGACGCGATGAGCGAAGGCGGCGATGACTTCCTGACCAAACCGATCAAACCGCGTCACCTGATCACCACCGTGCGCAACCGCGCCGCCCGCGCGCGCAACCTCAAAGCACGGATGGTCCGCGACAGCCTCACCGGTCTGTACAACCACACGCATATTCTGCAATTGCTCGAAGACTGCTCGTTCCGCGCCCGCCGCGAAAACAAGCCGCTGAGCTTTGCCATGCTCGACATCGACCACTTCAAACGGGTCAACGACAGCCATGGCCACCCGATGGGCGACCGGGTGATCAAGAGCCTCGCGCTGTTTCTCAAGCAGCGCTTGCGCAAGACCGATTTCATTGGCCGATACGGCGGCGAAGAGTTCGCCATCGTCATGCCCGACACCGATATAGAAGCCGCGCACAAAGTGCTCGACGAAATTCGTCAGCGCTTCGCCGAGATCCATTACCCGGCGCAGCCGCAGGATTTGTGGTGCACCTTCAGTGCCGGCGTGGTGGAAATGCACGATGACTGCGACAGCCTGATGATGGCCAGTCAGGCCGACGAAGCGCTGTACCGCGCCAAGGGTGCCGGGCGCAATCGCGTGCAGACCGCGCGGGACTCAAAGCAAAGTGCCACTTTTTCATCGGAATCCACTGATTCGGTCATAACCCTGTAACAGAACCGCAATAAATTCAGGCGCTTACCATTTCTGCCGTTGGTAGCCGTCATGCGCCTGAAGTTGCTCACCAATCTCAATACGCTGCTGCTGGTCGCCGTGTGCCTCGCACTCGGCGCCACGCTGTGGTGGTCGCAAAAAGCCCTTGAGCGCCCGTATCTGTTGATGGAGCGTTATCTTGGGCTGTCGCAACAATTTCAGAACGAAGTGGCACGCAACGTCGAGGACTACCTTGCCAGCGGCGACGCCTTGCGCCTGAGCAGCGCCAGCCAGGCCATCGACGGTTTGCAGAAAGACCTCGGTGAACTGCCGCCGGCGCTGGCCGAAACACTGCGACCGAGCCTGTCGGACCTTGGCGAGTTCAGCAAAACCGACCTGCTCGCCGCCGGCAAACTGGCCGGTGACCCGCAGGCGCTGCTGTTGCAGGCCGAACGCGAAATGAGCGCCAGCCTTGAACAGCTCAGCACCTACGCCAACGGCAATGCGGCTTATCTGACGCCATTGCTCACCGCATCCCAGCACCTGGGCAAACTCTCGCTGGCGCGGGACAAACTGGTCAGCAGCGGGCGCAGTGAACTGGCCGCGGACGTTGACCGCGAAGTCGGCAACATCCGGGCTCAGGCACAGGTGATCGATGCCTTGCCCCTGCTCGGCGTCGTCGCCAAAAACGAATCGGGCAACGACGACTTCGCGGCGATGATGGGCATCGAGAACACCGAAAAAGCCGTCGCTGAAGATGCCGGCGTCGGCCTCAAACGAGAACTCAACAGCCTGCTCGGGCGCTACCCGGCTGAGCTTGAGCGCACCCGTGATCAGATTCAGAAGCGCACGAATTTGAGTGCCGCCACTCACCAGAAAATCACTGCCGTGCAGCAAGCCATCGCTGGCCTGGAACCGGTGGTACGTGCCCAGCACGGTCAGATCCAGGGTGAAGTGCGCTTGATGCAAAGCGTGATGATCGGGTTGATCCTGCTGATTGCCCTGCTGATCGATACCTTGCAACGCCGCCTGGCGCGCACCCTGACCAATCTCGCGCCGGCGCTGTCGACCTGGGCCGAAGGTGACTTCAGTAGCGACATCCATCTGGGCAAGACCAACCGCGAGTTGCACGACATCGAGGCCTCACTGAACCGCTTGCGCGCGTATCTGGTGGACCTGGTCGGCACCATTCGCGGCAATGCCGAACAAGTGGCGGGCAGCAGTCGCACCCTCGCCGAACTGAGCAACGACTTGCACAGCGGCGCCGAACATCAGGCCGGTGATACCGCGCTGATCCGCGATTCCCTCGGCGAGCTGGAGGCGACCATTCAACAGGTGGCCGGCGATGCCCAGCAAGCAGCAGACGCCAGCCGTCACGCCGGATTGGCGGTCGAACATGGCCAGACGGTGATCGGCCAGAGCCTCACCGGCCTGCACGCGCTGGTCGGTGAGGTTCAGGGCAACGCGCAAATGATCGAGCATCTGGCCGAGGAGTCAGCGACCATCGGTGGCGTGCTGACGGTGATTCGCTCGATCGCCGACCAGACCAACCTGCTGGCCCTGAACGCGGCGATTGAAGCGGCGCGCGCTGGGGAAATGGGGCGCGGGTTTGCCGTGGTGGCGGAAGAAGTACGCTCACTGGCACAACGCACAGCTGGCGCAACCGCTGAGATCCAGACGCTGATCGCCGGCCTGCAAACCGCCGCCCGCCAATCGGTCGAAGGCATGCGCGCACAAGTCGAACACGCCGAAGCCACGGCCAATCAGGCGCAAGCGGCGGATGGCGCGCTGGATAAAATCGTCGGCGCGATCCAGACCATCTCCGATACGGCGATCCGCATTGCTGACATCACGGCGCAGCAAAGCGGCGCGGTCAGCGAGATTCGCGATCACAGTGAGCGGATACATCAGTTGGGTGGGGATAATCTGGTGCGTATCGGCCGTGGCCGCGAACAGGGCGAGAACTTGCTGGTATTGGGGGGGCAATTGCATACCGCCGTTCAAGCCTTTCGTGTCTGACGAAAATCCCTGTAGGAGCTGCCGAAGGCTGCGATCTTTTGATCTTGCTCTTGAAAATCAAAAGATCGCAGCCTTCGGCAGCTCCTACAGGGGGTTCACCACAAGTGACCGGATTAGGACACTTGGTCACATATTTCGCGCAAACATCGGCCATCGTGCTGGCTATTGCATAGAACTGGACAGTCACAAAGTCTTTGCGGCATAGTCGCCGGGTTCTGACGACTGCTCATTCATAACAAGGACTACGCAGATGGCGACCCTACTGGTGCTGCACGGCCCCAACCTGAACCTGCTCGGCACCCGCGAACCCGGCACTTACGGTTCAACGACCCTGGCGCAGATCAATCAGGATCTGGAGCGTCGCGCCCGTGAAGCCGGCCATCATCTGCTGTATCTGCAAAGCAATGCCGAGTACGAATTGATCGACCGCATCCACGCCGCGCGCGGCGAAGGTGTCGATTTCATTCTGATCAATCCAGCAGCTTTTACGCACACAAGTGTCGCATTACGTGACGCGTTGCTGGGAGTGAGCATCCCATTCATCGAAGTGCATTTGTCCAACGTGCACAAACGCGAACCTTTCCGCCATCACTCTTACTTCTCCGACGTAGCGGTGGGAGTGATCTGCGGCCTTGGCGCCAGCGGTTACCGACTGGCCCTGGAGGCTGCGCTAGAACAGCTTGAAACACAGGCAACGGCTTGAACTACAAGCGTTAAACGCCCCTGACCGACCCTTGGGAGTTGATGATTCATGGATATCCGTAAAGTTAAGAAACTGATCGAATTGCTGGAAGAGTCCGGCATCGACGAGCTCGAGATCAAGGAAGGCGAAGAGTCCGTACGCATCAGCCGTCACAGCAAGACCCCGGCTCAGCAGTACTACGCGCCGGCTCCGATGCAAGCACCGGCCGCTGCACCTGCCGCCGCTGCTGCTCCGGTTGCTGCCGCAGCCCCGGCTGCCGCTGCTGCGCCAGCGCTGAACGGCACTGTTGCCCGTTCGCCGATGGTCGGCACCTTCTACCGCAAATCTTCGCCAACCTCGCCGTCCTTCGTTGAAGTCGGCCAGACCGTGAAGAAAGGCGACACTCTGTGCATCGTCGAAGCCATGAAGATGATGAACCACATCGAAGCTGAAACCAGCGGTGTGATCGAGTCCATCCTCGTCGAAGACGGCCAGCCGGTTGAGTACGACCAACCGCTGTTCACCATCGTTTGAACTGCGGAGAGCCTTTGATGACTGCGAAGTTGGAAAAAGTTCTGATCGCTAACCGCGGTGAGATCGCCCTGCGGATTCTGCGTGCCTGCAAAGAGATGGGCATCAAGACCGTCGCCGTTTACTCCAAGGCCGACAAAGAGCTGATGCACCTGGGTCTGGCAGACGAATCCGTCTGCATTGGTCCGGCGTCTGCCGCTCAGTCCTACCTGCACATCCCGGCCATCATCGCTGCCGCTGAAGTGACTGGCGCCACCGCCATTCACCCAGGCTACGGCTTCCTCGCGGAAAACGCCGATTTTGCCGAGCAGGTCGAGAACTCCGGCTTCGCCTTCATCGGCCCGAAAGCCGACACCATTCGCCTGATGGGCGACAAGGTCTCGGCCAAGCACGCGATGATCGAAGCAGGCGTGCCAACCGTTCCAGGCTCTGACGGCCCACTGCCGGAAGACGAAGAAACGGCGCTGCGCATTGGTCGTGAAGTCGGCTACCCGGTGATCATCAAAGCCGCTGGCGGCGGCGGTGGTCGCGGCATGCGCGTGGTGCACAAGGAAGAAGACCTGATCGCCTCGGCGAAACTGACCCGCTCCGAAGCAGGTGCGGCGTTCGGTAACCCGATGGTCTATCTGGAAAAATTCCTGACCAACCCGCGCCACGTCGAAGTGCAAGTGCTCTCCGACGGCCAGGGTCACGCCATCCATCTGGGCGACCGCGATTGCTCGCTGCAACGTCGTCACCAGAAGGTTCTCGAAGAAGCGCCGGCACCGGGCATCGACGAGCAGGCGCGCCAGGAAGTACTGGCTCGCTGCGTCAAGGCGTGCATCGACATCGGTTACCGCGGTGCGGGTACTTTCGAGTTCCTGTACGAGAACGGTCGTTTCTACTTCATCGAAATGAACACCCGTGTTCAGGTGGAGCACCCGGTTTCGGAAATGGTCACCGGTATCGACATCGTCAAGGAGATGCTCAGCATCGCCGCTGGCAACAAGCTGTCGTTTACCCAGGATGACGTGGTTATTCGTGGCCACTCGCTGGAATGCCGGATCAACGCTGAAGACCCGAAAACCTTCATGCCGAGCCCGGGTACGGTCAAGCATTTCCACGCTCCAGGCGGCAACGGCGTTCGCGTCGATTCGCACCTGTACAGCGGTTATGCCGTTCCGCCGAACTACGACTCGCTGATCGGCAAGCTGATCACTTACGGCGCGACCCGCGACGAAGCCATGGCACGCATGCGCAATGCCCTGGACGAAATCGTGGTTGACGGGATCAAGACCAACATCCCGCTGCACCGTGATCTGGTTCGTGACGAAGGCTTCTGCAAAGGGGGCGTGAACATTCACTACCTCGAGCACAAGCTGGCTGGCGAGAAGCACTAAGCTTCAGCCCGCACCAGACAAAGCCGCCTTCGGGCGGCTTTGTTGTTTCTGCAGCAAAGTCAAAAGATCGCAGCCTGCGGCAGCTCCTACATTTCGAATGCATTCCCCTGCAGGAGCTGCCGCAGGCTGCGATCTTTTGATCTTCAACCATGGTCGTGTTCTGCCGCGCGCTCGCGTAAACTTGCGCGCTTCTCGCCGGCCGCTAGGCTGCAATCAATATTTTTTCAAAGGTGCCCGCCATGCCTTGGCTGCAAGTACGTCTCGCCATCAGCCCGGAACAAGCCGAAACCTACGAAGACGCTTTCCTTGAGGTCGGCGCCGTGTCGGTGACCTTCATGGACGCCGAAGATCAGCCGATCTTCGAGCCGGAACTCAACACCACCCCGTTGTGGGCGCACACCCACCTGCTCGCGCTGTTCGAGGGCGGCACCGAGCCGGCACCGGTTCTCGCCCATCTGGAACTGCTGACCGGCAGCCCGCTGCCCGAACACCACAGCGAAGTCATTGAAGACCAGGACTGGGAACGCAGCTGGATGGACGGTTTCCAGCCGATGCGTTTCGGCCAGCGCCTGTGGATCGTGCCGAGCTGGCACGCCGCGCCCGAGCCTGACGCCGTCAACCTGCTGCTCGATCCGGGCCTGGCATTCGGCACTGGCACCCACCCGACCACCGCGCTGTGCCTGGAATGGCTGGACGGTCAGGACCTCAAAGACTGTAACGTGCTCGATTTCGGTTGCGGCTCGGGGATTCTGGCGATCGCCGCCCTGCTGCTCGGCGCGAAAGAAGCCGTCGGTACCGACATCGACGTGCAGGCGCTGGAAGCCTCGCGCGACAACGCCGGGCGCAACAACATTGCTGACGAACTGTTCCCGCTGTACCTGCCGGAAGATCTGCCGCAGGTTCAAGCCGATGTGCTGGTCGCCAACATTCTCGCCGGGCCGCTGGTTTCGCTGGCGCCACAACTGTCTGGCCTGGTCAAATCCGGCGGTCGTCTGGCCCTGTCGGGCATCCTCGCTGAACAAGGTGATGAAGTCGCTGCCGCTTATGCACAGGACTTCGATCTCGACCCGATCGCCAATCGCGATGGCTGGGTGCGCATCACCGGCCGTCGGCGCTAATATGTCCGCCTGCATAATCCGGATCGCCGCATGACCGACAGTTTCGTCACCCAGTGCCCGCATTGCCAAACCAGTTTCCGCGTCAGCCATGCTCAATTGAGCGTGGCCCGCGGGGTGGTTCGCTGCGGCTCCTGCCTGCAAGTGTTCAACGCCGCCAAACAGCTGCTGGAACAACACGCGGGCAAGAACGCGGTGACGCCGGTTGCGCCGTCGATCGTCGCGTTGCCCGAGGAAAAACCGCTCGCTGTCGAGCCACCGCCCATCGTCGAGCAACCCGCACCGCGCGCCATCAGCCAAAAGCAATGGAGCGCTTCGGAACTTGATCTCGACAGCCTTGATCTGGACGAGGAACTCGCTCGCCTCGAACAACGGGAAATACAACCAGCCACCGAGCTCGGCCGGGCGCGCGAAGACTCACTGAGCGCCCGTCGCGACAGCCCGGAGCCGGATGACGCGGCATGGCCAGGCAGCCTGTTCAGCGAACCCGCCGATGAGCGGATGCCTGAGCCGGAAGACGAGCCATCGATTGACGAGATTGAGCCGGTCAAATCCGAGCGCACCGAACCCTCGCTGTCGCTGGAACCGGTGGATCTGGATGACGAGCCAGCGATTCCGCATCTGCGCCTGCACGACCCGATCGACCCGAATGCCCGCCGCGAACGCTTGTCGACCAGCGACGAAGTCGATGAGGACGACTTGCCATCGATCGAGCCGCTGCGCAAAAAACGCGAGCGTGCCGAACCCGGTGTACGCGCTGAAGTCCTGCAAGACCTGACCGACGACCCGCTGCAACTGGACTGGCAGAAACGCCGCTCGCCGTGGGGTCGCCGCATGCTCTGGCTACTGTTGGTGCTGCTGGCGGCAGGCGGACTGGCTGCGCAGTACATCGCCTATCATTTCGATGAACTGGCCCGCCAGGATCAATACCGTCCGTGGTTCCAGCAAATCTGCCCGCAGGTCGGCTGCACGGTGCCGTCCAAGGTCGACATCGCCCGGATCAAGAGCAGCAACCTGGTGGTGCGTAGCCACCCGGAGTTCAACGGTGCACTGGTGGTCGACGCGATCATTTATAACCGCGCGACGTTTTCTCAGCCCTTTCCATTACTGGAACTGCGCTTTGCCGACCTCAACGGTCACCTGATCGCCAGTCGTCGCTTCAAACCCGGCGAATACCTTAGAGGGGATCTCGAAGGCCTGGCGGAAATGCCGCCGCAAACGCCGATCCACATTGCGCTGGATATCCTCGATCCAGGCCCGAAAGCGGTGAATTACAGCCTGAGCTTCCACTCCCCCGAGTGATCCCCGCGCCGATTTGCAATTGACGGCGGTTTTCTGACTTTGCCACGCACAACCAAACCCGTGGCGATAACAGAATAACTGTTCAGATTTTGTTCAATTCAGCCTTTATCCAGTCATCGAGAGCGGGTATCATGCCAACCCTTTTTCGAACTCTCATGATCCGGCCCCACCTCAGGGAAGTCCTATGTCGGCGGTACGCATCGGCCCATACACATTGCAGAACGGTTTGATTCTCGCCCCGATGGCGGGGGTCACCGACCAGCCCTTTCGTCAGCTGTGCAAGCGTTTGGGCGCAGGGCTTGTAGTCTCGGAAATGGTCACCAGTGACATGAGCCTGTGGAACACCCGCAAGTCGCGCATGCGCATGATCCACGAAGGCGATCCCGAGCCACGCTCGGTGCAGATCGCCGGTGGTGACGCGCAGATGCTGGCGGACGCGGCACGGGCCAACGTCGAACTGGGCGCACAGATTATTGATATCAACATGGGTTGTCCGGCAAAGAAGGTCTGCAACAAGGCCGCCGGTTCCGCGTTGTTGAAGGACGAAGCACTGGTAACCGAGATCCTGCAGGCCGTTGTGGCTGCGATTGATGTGCCGGTCACCTTGAAGATCCGCACCGGATGGGATCGCGACAACAAGAACGGCCTGACCGTGGCGAAGATCGCCGAACAGGCCGGGATCACCGCGCTGGCCGTGCATGGCCGCACGCGCGCCGATCTGTACACCGGTGAAGCCGAATACGACACGATTGCCGCGATCAAGCAGGCGGTGTCGATGCCGGTGTTTGCCAATGGCGATATCGATTCGCCGGAAAAGGCCCGTTACGTGCTCGACGCGACCGGTGCCGATGGCCTGTTGATAGGCCGCGCCGCCCAAGGGCGGCCATGGATTTTTCGCGAGATCGAACACTTCCTGCGTACCGGCGAGAAATTGCCGGCACCAGAGCTGAACGAAGTGGAACACATTCTGCTGGAGCATCTGGCCGCCCTTCACGCTTTCTATGGGGATGTGATGGGCGTGCGCATTGCGCGCAAGCATGTGGGCTGGTATCTCGCAACCTTGCCGGGCGCCAGGGAGTTTCGCGCCCACTTCAATCGTTTGGATGGTACGGAAACACAATGCGCCAACGTTCGGGAGTTCTTCGCCGAGCGTTACAAGAGCCTGACAGGGGACGAAGAAGGGGTGGCCGCATGACGATGATGACCGAGACTTTAGTGAGTGGAACAGCACCCGTGAGCGACAACGTGAATTTGAAACAGCACCTCAATACCCCGAGCGAAGAAGGTCAGACCCTTCGCGGGAGTGTCGAGAAGGCGCTGCACAATTATTTCGCCCACCTTGAGGGCGCGTCCGTCACGGATGTGTACAACCTGGTGCTCTCCGAAGTCGAGGCTCCCCTGCTCGAAAGCGTGATGAACTACGTCAAGGGCAACCAGACCAAGGCCAGTGAACTGCTGGGACTTAACCGCGGCACGCTGCGCAAGAAACTCAAGCAGTACGATCTGCTGTAAGCATTCAATCAAACCAGAAAGGCGCCCGCGTAAAAAACGGTCGCCTTTTTTGCTGACTTCCTTTGCTTTTGATGGAAATTGAGATGACCGACCAGACTACCCGCCTGCCGATCCGCCGCGCCTTGATCAGCGTTTCCGACAAGACCGGGATCCTCGAATTCGCCAAGGAGCTCGAAGCCCTGGGCGTCGAGATCCTCTCCACCGGCGGGACGTTCAAGCTGCTGCAGGACAACGGTGTTGCCGCAGTGGAAGTCGCGGATTACACCGGTTTCGCCGAGATGATGGACGGTCGGGTGAAAACCCTGCACCCGAAAATCCACGGTGGCATCCTCGGTCGTCGCGGTATCGACGACGCAATCATGAGCGAGCACGGCATCAAGCCGATCGACCTGGTTGCGGTCAACCTGTACCCGTTCGAAGCCACCATCAACAAGCCAGGCTGCGACCTGCCGACCGCCATCGAGAACATCGACATCGGCGGCCCGACCATGGTCCGTTCGGCAGCGAAAAACCATAAAGACGTTGCGATCGTGGTGAATGCCAGCGATTACGCCAGTGTGCTCGAAGGCCTGAAGGCCGGTGGCCTGACTTACGCTCAGCGTTTCGACCTGATGCTCAAGGCCTTTGAACATACCGCAGCCTACGACGGCATGATCGCCAACTATATGGGCACCGTTAACCAGGCCGCTGAAACCCTGAGCACCGAAGGTCGTAGCGAATTCCCGCGCACCTTCAACAGCCAGTTCATCAAGGCCCAGGAAATGCGCTACGGCGAGAACCCGCACCAGAGCGCGGCGTTCTACGTTGAGGCCAAACCTGCCGAAGTCGGTATCGCCACCGCGACCCAACTGCAAGGCAAGGAGCTGTCGTACAACAACGTGGCCGACACCGACGCCGCGCTGGAATGCGTGAAGAGTTTCGTCAAGCCAGCCTGCGTGATCGTCAAGCACGCCAACCCGTGCGGCGTGGCGGTCAGCCCGGACGCCGAAGGCGGCATCCGTCAGGCTTACGAACTGGCTTACGCAACTGACACCGAATCGGCTTTCGGCGGCATCATCGCGTTCAACCGTGAACTGGATGCCGAGACCGCCAAGGCGATCGTCGACCGTCAGTTCGTTGAAGTGATCATCGCCCCAAGCGTCAGCGAAGAAGCCCGCGCCATCGTTGCAGCCAAAGCCAACGTGCGCCTGCTGGCCTGCGGCGAGTGGTCGGCAGACCGCGCAGCCGCGTGGGACTACAAGCGCGTCAACGGTGGCCTGCTGGTACAGAGCCGCGACATCGGCATGATCAGCGCCGATGACCTGAAAGTCGTGACCAAACGCGCTCCGACCGAACAGGAAATCCATGACCTGATCTTCGCCTGGAAAGTCGCCAAGTACGTTAAATCCAACGCCATCGTCTACGCCAAGAACCGTCAGACCATCGGTGTCGGCGCAGGTCAGATGAGCCGCGTAAACTCGGCACGTATCGCTGCAATCAAGGCTGAACACGCCGGTCTGCAAGTAGCGGGTTCGGTGATGGCCTCGGACGCGTTCTTCCCGTTCCGCGACGGTCTGGACAACGCGGCCAAGGTCGGCATCACTGCAGTGATCCAGCCGGGCGGCTCGATGCGTGACGCTGAAGTGATTGCTGCAGCCGATGAGGCTGGCATCGCCATGGTCTTTACGGGCATGCGCCACTTCCGTCACTGATACACCGATTCAAATGTGGGAGCGAGCCTGCTCGCGAATGCAATCTGCCAGCGACGTTGACGTTGACTGACACACCGCTTTCGCGAGCAGGCTCGCTCCCACATAAAGCGCTACAGCAGCGCCTGACAGAATTTTGAGGTTTTTGAAATGAATGTTTTGATCATTGGCAGCGGTGGCCGTGAACACGCCCTGGCCTGGAAAGTGGCTCAGGATCCGCGCGTGCAGAAGGTGTTCGTCGCGCCGGGCAACGCTGGTACGGCAATTGAAGCCAAGTGCGAGAACGTCGCCATCGACGTGCTGGCCCTTGAGCAACTGGCTGACTTCGCCGAGAAAAACGTTTCCCTGACCATCGTCGGCCCGGAAGTGCCGCTGGTTGCTGGCGTCGTTGATCTGTTCCGCTCCCGTGGCCTGGACTGCTTCGGTCCGACCGCCGGTGCCGCGCAGCTGGAAGGTTCGAAAGCCTTCACCAAGGATTTCCTCGCGCGCCACAAGATCCCGACCGCCGACTACCAGAACTTCACCGAGATCGAGCCGGCCCTGGCGTATCTGCGTGAAAAAGGCGCGCCGATCGTGATCAAGGCCGACGGCCTGGCCGCAGGTAAAGGCGTGATCGTTGCCATGACCCTGGCCGAAGCCGAAGACGCCGTGCGCGATATGCTCGCCGGCAATGCGTTCGGCGATGCTGGTTCGCGCGTGGTGATCGAAGAATTCCTCGACGGCGAAGAAGCCTCGTTCATCGTCATGGTCGATGGCAAAAACGTCCTGCCGATGGCCACCAGCCAGGACCACAAACGTGTTGGCGACGGCGACAGCGGCCCGAACACGGGTGGCATGGGTGCCTACTCCCCTGCCCCGGTAGTGACCGCCGACGTGCACAAGCGCGTGATGGATCTGGTGATCTGGCCGACCGTGCGCGGCATGGCTGAAGAAGGCAACGTCTACACCGGTTTCCTCTACGCCGGCCTGATGATCGACAAGGCTGGTAACCCGAAGGTGATCGAGTTCAACTGCCGCTTCGGCGATCCGGAAACCCAACCGGTGATGCTGCGTCTGCAGTCGAGCCTGGTGCTGTTGGTTGAAGCCGCTCTGGCGCAAGCACTGGACAAGGTTGAAGCACAGTGGGATCCACGCCCGAGCGTCGGCATCGTGTTGGCCGCAGGCGGCTACCCGGGCGACTACGCCAAGGGCGCGGCGATCAACGGTCTGGATGCTGCCGCCAGCCTGGAAGGCAAAGTCTTCCACGCCGGTACCGCATTGAAGGATGGCAACGTCGTCACCGCCGGCGGTCGCGTACTGTGCGCCACCGCAATGGGCGCTAGCGTCGGTGAAGCTCAGCAGCAAGCTTACAAGCTGGCGGCGGCCATCGACTGGGAAGGCTGCTTCTACCGCAAGGACATTGGCTACCGCGCCATTGCCCGTGAACGTGGCGAAACCCAGGAATAAGCTGTTCATCAAGTCCGGCGAGGGATACCGTTCCTCGCCGGACTGTTCCGCCGCCGCGCATCGTTATATTCTGGCATCAACCTACGAAGGGATTTCGCCGTGCGCTGGCTCAGGATTGCCATAAGCTTCACCGTCACGTTGCTGACCTTGCTCTGCATGCTCCCGGCTCAGGCCGCGCAAGGCAGTGGCTGGTCGGTATTGCTTGACGATCAGGGCAATCTGCAACTGAGCGATATCCGCTCCGCTCGCTACACCAATCAATTCAGCCCCATCGACCTTGACCGCCTCACCGCGTCAGAACCCGATGGCGCCCTGTGGCTGCGCTTCAAACTGGCGCCGGGCAAGCACGAACAAGTGCTGCGCATCTTTGCCCCCGACCTGTCACAGCTCAATCTCTACGTGCTCGACGGCGACAAGCTGATCGAGCAACGCAACACCGGCACCGACCAGCCGCAGGCCGAACGGCCGTTGCCGAGCAGCGACTTCATGTTGCCGTTGCCGCAGAGCGACAAACCCCTCGATGTCTATCTGCGCCTGGTCTCCGACCACCAGTTGCGCCCGCACGTCACCCTGCAATCGGCGGTGATGAGCGCAGCCAACCACAATCAGACGCTGATCTTCGGCTTGCTGTTCGGCTGTCTTGGCATGCTGCTGCTGCACAACCTTGTGCGCTACGCCTACTCCCGCTCGCGCAGCAGCCTGTGGCTGGCGGTCTGCGAGGGCCTTCTGGGCCTCAGTCTGTTACTGCTGCTCAACCTCGCCGGCCCGTGGCTGCCGAACTGGCATGCCGTGCAGACGCCGGGCGCCTATCTGGCGCTGCTGCTGACGGCCCCGGCCGGGCTGATGTTTGCCTATCGCTTCTTCGCCCCGCTCGGCCCGCACCCGCTGAACAAACTGTTGATTGGCGACATTTTGTTTATCGTGACCTGCAGCCTGTTGTTGCTGTTCGTCAACACCCTGCCGCTGAACATCATCACCTATGCCCTGGTGGCCCTGGCTGGCCTGAGCATGTTGTTTGTTGGGTTCTATCACTGGCAGAAGGGTTACCGCCCGGCACGCCTGTTCGTCGCCGCAATGGTGGTGTTCAACATCGGCACCTTGATCATTCTTCCCGCGTTGCTGGGGCTGACACTGGTGTCGCCGCAAGGTCTGATCATGACCTTGATGGCATTCATCTGCATCAGCGGTCTGCTGATGAGCATCGCCCTCGGTGAGCGGCAGCGCAGCATCACCGAAAGCCGTTTCAGCGTCAGCCGCGATCTCGCCGCGAGCAATGCCGAGATCAACGCCAAAGCCGAGTTCCTCGCCAAGATCAGCCACGAAATCCGCACACCGATGAACGGCGTGCTGGGCATGACCGAGCTGCTGCTGGGCACGCCGTTGTCGGTCAAGCAACGTGATTACGTACAGACCATCCACAGCGCCGGTAACGAACTGCTGACACTGATCAACGAGATTCTCGACATCTCCAAGCTCGAGTCCGGGCAGATCGAACTGGATGATGTGCAGTTCGACCTCAATGCCTTGATCGACGACTGCCTGAGTATCTATCGCGCCAAGGCCGAACAACAGAACGTCGAACTGATCAGCTTCATCCAGCCGCAAGTACCGCGAGTGATCAGCGGTGACCCGACCCGCCTGCGCCAGACGCTGCTGAGCCTGCTGGAAAACGCCCTGAAGAAAACCGATGAAGGGGAAGTGCTGATCGTCGTTGCACTCGACGAACGCAGCAGCAAACCGCGTCTGCGCATTGCCGTGCAGGACAGCGGTGAACCGATGGAGCAGGAAGAGCGCGACGCGCTGATGCACGCCGAGCTGCACAGCAAGCACTTCCTCTCGGCCAACCGGTTGGGCGGTAACCTCGGTCTGGTCATCGCCCGCCAACTGATCCGCTTGATGCACGGCGAATTCGGTATCAAGAGCGGCGCCAATCAGGGCAGCACCTTGTGGTTGACCTTGCCACTGGACCCCGACCGCCTCGAACACCCGACTTCCGATCTCGACAGTCCGCTGCAGGGGGCGCGGGTGCTGGTGGTCGACGATAACGACACCTGTCGTAAAGTGCTGGTCCAGCAGTGCAGTGCGTGGGGGCTGAATGTCAGCGCGGTGCCGTCAGGCAAGGAGGCTCTGGCACTCCTGCGGACCAAGGCACACCTGCGTGATTACTTTGATGTGGTGCTGCTCGATCAGAACATGCCCGGCATGACCGGTATGCAGCTCGCCGCCAAGATCAAGGAAGACCCGAGCCTCAACCACGACATCCTGTTGATCATGCTCACCGGCATCAGCAATGCGCCGAGCAAGATCATTGCGCGTAATTCGGGGATCAAACGCATTCTGGCCAAACCGGTGGCCGGCTACACGCTCAAGACCACCCTGGCGGACGAACTCAACCAGCGCAACAAAGGTCAGGTGGTGTTCCAGCCGCAAGTACTCACCCCGGCCACGGCGGCGAAGGTGCCGAGCGATTTCCGCATCCTCGTCGCCGAAGACAACACGATTTCGACCAAAGTGATTCGCGGCATGCTCGGCAAGCTCAACCTGCAACCGGACACCGCCGCCAACGGCGAAGAAGCCCTGCAAGCGATGAAAGCGCAGCGTTACGACCTGGTGTTGATGGACTGCGAAATGCCGATCCTTGATGGCTTCTCGGCGACCCAGCAATTGCGCGCCTGGGAAGTCAGCAACCAACGCATTCGCACGCCGATCGTCGCGTTGACGGCGCACATTCTCGCCGAACACAAGGAGCGCGCGCGTCAGGCCGGGATGGACGGGCACATGTCCAAACCGGTGGAGCTGTCGCAATTGCGCGAGTTGATCGAACACTGGGTGGCCGAGCGTGATCAGCAGAACCGGACGGCGACGCCGACCTCTTGAGCCGACAGACCCCGTAGCGCCTGATAGACTCCCCCACGACTTCCCTCGCCAGTGAGCTTGCACCATGCTCCATGTGTTGTTCAGCGTTTACCTGAAGATGCTGGTGCTCTACAGCCCCTTCTTCGTGCTGTCCTGCTTTATCAGCCTGACCCGCGGTTATTCGCGCAAGGAGCAACGGCGTCTGGCCTGGAAAGTTGCGGTGGCGACGCTGGTCTCCAGCGTCTTGCTGTATCTGTTCGGGCGGGTGATTTTCGACGTGTTCGGCATCACCGTGGATGCATTCCGCATCGGCGCCGGCAGCGTATTGTTCATTTCGGCGCTGGGCATGGCGCAGGGCAAACCGGCGGTACAGGCCGACAATGTGCAGCAGGACGTCACCATCGTGCCGCTGACCATCCCCCTGACCGTCGGCCCGGGCACCATCGGTGCCTTGCTGGTGATGGGCGTCAGCCAGCCGCACTGGGACGACAAGCTCACCGCGATCATGAGTATTGCCCTGGCCAGTTTTACCGTCGGCGTGGTGCTGTACCTGTCCAATCGTATCGAGCGGATTCTGGGGGATCAGGGGTTGCAGATCGTCAGCCGTCTGATGGGATTGTTTGTCTGTGCCCTGGCGGCGCAGATCATCTTTACCGGGGTCAAAGGCTATCTGGTGCCCTGAGCCAGCGCACCGATGAAGCCGCATACCGCTTTGCCAAGGGCCGTGAATTCATTTTTCACGGCCCTTTTTGCTTCTACATCGGTTTCTGGTTCAAAGCGCAGCCTCGATCAGCTCGTTCAGACTGAACACGGCGTTAGCGCCCTGCACCTGCGCAAAACGCTGCAACCAATCGGCGAGGGTGAACGTGCAGTGGACCCGCTCATCGAGCCTGACCGTTATTTCCATTGGCGCGCTTTCCTCACCGTCCCGGGGTTCGACATTGCGCACAATCAGAGTGCGCGCACTGTCCGGGTCGGCAAACACCAGGTGCCCTTCAACCCGCGACATCAAGAGGTGCGCGCAGTCGGACATGTCGAGGAGCAGCAGGTTGGTGTCCCAATCTTCATCGCTCGCTGCCACCCGCGTATCGACCACGATGCAGTCCAGACGCTGCCAGGTTTCGTCAGTAATCCGATACCCGGTTTCCCGGGAACCGAAGGCCAGAATCAGCGTGTCGATGCCATCGGGTAACAATGCGCTGACATCGGTCACGTCATCGCTCAAGGACAGGGACAACACCGCGCCTTCACGCTGGGCGTGGCAGCCCGGAATCCAGACACGATCAGAATCGCCGGGGCCTGCGCTGAAGACAAGTCCGTCAACCGGGTCGAACAGCAGCGCTGCGGTGTTTTGGCGCGAGCCAAGAAACGCCGGCCACTGTCCCGCGTGGCGGCCGGTGACCTCAAACAAGCGATCCGTCGCCGGCAGGTAATACGTGTAGCGCGTGCCGGTATGTTCGACCGGCAGGACCTGCGCGTGAACCTGCCCCGCGAGCAAAGCCTTCAAGCGCGAACGCCACTGCTCAGCCGTCTGATCCTGCGCGTGCGACCAGCGATTTTCCACGCTGATGATCCGCGCAGGCTGCTGATCGTGCAGCTCGACATTGACCCCGTCGCGGGTTTGCCCGAGCAGTCCTTGCCCATGCGTCAACACGTTGGCAAACGACCACTGCGACCAGACCTTTGCTGCCTTGGGCAGTTGCTCGGGACTCGCACGCTGCGGTCCCGCAGCAAATGCGCCACGCAATGTCTCGATCGCAATAGTCGGCTGGCGATAGAGTCCTCCGGACGAGCCATCCAGCAACCATGCGGCCTGTTTGTCCGGCGTCAGTCCCAACGGCGTCAACTGCACTTCCGGGCCGATGTCAGACACGACGAATTGCTCATCGATGCACCACGCCACAAGAAACGCATGACCTGCGCCATCGCCCAATCCGATGAGCGGAAAAGGTTCGGACTTGTACGTTTTTGCCAGCGCAGGCAAGGCATCCAGCCAGTCAGGATTGAGCTGCAGCCATCGCGGGCCGAGGCCGGCAAATTTCAAAATGCTCGCAGTGGGAATTCCATCCCTCCACTGTTCATCGTTGAGGCGGATGTCGACCTCGAAGAGGCGGCCATCGGTCTTGGTGGCCAAGTAGCGGCCGAGCGATTGGGTGACGTCGACCACATCGCGCTCGATGACCCGGTTGATGAACTGCCCGACCGTCGGCTCGACACCTCGGCTGATGGTCTGCGCTTGCTTGCTATAAAAAAGCAGCGCATCGCCCTCGGGATCGGCCGGCATCAACATGACCATGTCCGCCTCACTGCCCAGCCCCGCCGAAAAATAGCGGCCCGTGCGCTTGTTGATCCAGGCACGCCGGCGCAGCCCTTCAAAGTAGTAGGTGCGTGCGTAAACGAACGGCGCATACGCCCAGGAACTGAGGGCATTGGCCATGCCAGGGGTTTCATCGTTGTACGCGCCGAAGCGCGTGAAGTGATGCAAATCGCCCTGCCCGGGGCGCGCGGTGGGTTCCTCGATAAACGATGACTTGATGCCCGTCAGCACCACGGCCGAATCGCTGACGCGATACTCCAGTGTGGTTTCGGTTTCAGTTATCCGGGCGTCGATCTGCAGGCGTTGCAATATTCGCAGGCTGCCATCGGCGTCCTGGACACAACCCACGATGTGCGACCCGCTCGCGGGATTCATCAAGCGGTAGCGATGCACGACGGTGCCGGTGATCGCGTCGACACGCCAGACCGTCGCCCGTTGCGGATGGTAGAACCAGGCATGGCGGGAACTGGCGCCAGCCAATACCAGCCCCTCGTTCACCGCGCCCGGCAGATTGCGCGCGTACAACAGACGATCGCTGGTCGCGTCATACCAGGCAGTGGTCAGCACCGTCGGCGCGGCCGCCACTCGGAATTTGTACAGCGGCACCGCGTTTGCGACCAGTCGGCCTTCGCGGGCGTGCTGGCGCAGCAGCGCCAGTACTTGCGGCAGGCGGTTTTGATCATCGAGGGTAACGGACTGCAAACGCAGGCAGCGTTCCCACCAGTCGACCCGGAACAGGCCCTCGGCCAGTTCAATCCAGCCGTCGAAAACCGACAGCACCACACCGTCGACCATCAGTTGGCCTTCGTCATCATTTTCTCGATCCGGGGCGACTATTGTGACCTGCTCCAGGCGAGCCCAGGTCGCCTGCACCCGCCACTTGGCAGGGCCATGAAATCTGACCGAGACGATGCCGGGTGCAAGCCTGATCCGGTATTGCCCTTCGGGGGCGCTGATTGCGTAGGAAATCCTGTTGTGCACCAGCGCTTCCAGGGTCGGCACCACCAACTGGCGTACCTGACTGTCCAGCACCACGCTGATGCCTGTCGGTTGATAGACCGGATGCAGCTTGTACAGAATGTGCGGCAGCGACGGATTGGTGGTGAGATAGAAGCGTCGGTTTCCGTGTTGGTCATACTCCAGAGCGTCCGCCATGCGCTCCGTCACTTGCGGGTAGCGGGTTTCAGCGGGGATATCGCCAGCGTCCCCGACCTCGCCGGGAAGGGGTTCGTAGGTGTATCCGCCCAGCCCCTTCATCTGATACTCGTAACCGTAATGGCAGATCGGCGTGCACGGCAGCACCAGCGTCTCCAGCGCCTCGGTTTCGTCGCGTTCAAGATAAACGACCTCGGGCAGCCCAAGTGCCTGGCGGATATCGAGGGACAGGTGAATAGCCTTCGGGTCATCGTTGTACTGCGGCAGTTCCAGTGGCCCGCCCGTCCACGGGTAAAACTTCTGGCTGTCGAAACGCACTTCATTGGTTTGCAGGTTCAGACTGACGATGACCGCCTCTGCGGGAAATTGCAGCACGCCGTCCTTCAAGGTGTAGGCACCGCGCCGGTATGCAAGGCGGATCGCCCGCAAATGATTGCCCACCGCCGTGGCCTTGTCCCTGATCTGCCCCAGGTTGCTGGCAATCGCCGTCACCCCGATGCCGACACCCAGCAGCGGCACCGACAGAACGGCCGCCCCCGCGCCCACCACCCCGCCGGCGGCCAACGCGACCACATCCAGCCCCAATGCCGCAACGTTGAACGCCAGTGAGGTGGAGAAGCGTGAGCGCTGCTCATGGTTCTCGGCCACCGACAGGTTATGCAGGTCGAAGCCGATGTTGGCGAGGGAAAAAACCAAACCGCCGCCCGTGACAGCTCGCCCCAACAGCCGCCCCGGCAACGACGACCGCCTTAGGGCCAAGGCCCGTTCGCTGGCCACCACCTGACGCACCAGCTGAACCGTCTGCGCCGTGTCGCTCAGCACGCCAAAACCCAACTGTGCGTAACTGATATAGACCTGCACTTGCAGGGCTATCGACAAGGTTGGCACTTGCTCGCCGGCAGTCTGATAGTCGCGCTGGCGCATTTCAGTCACCAGCGTCTGGATCGCGAAAGCGAAACTCAGACGACTGCCGCCGTCGGCCTCGACCGCGGCAGTCGGCTTGCCCGCCACCGTGGTGAGCAAACGCTGAAGGTGTTTTTTAAACCGCTCAAACCGTGCATCGACGGTGTTGACCGTCAGCGATCTGGACGGATTCTGCGCATCCACCAGCGTCAGCGAATAACCCGTGTCCGGGTTTGCCTTGAGTGTCTCCAGCAGCGGCAGATAGTTGTGCCCCAGCGTCTGCTCAGCACGGAGTTGTCGGGTTGCCTGAGCAAATTCCTGCGCCCAGTAACGCGCGTCCAACTGCGCAAGGCTCGCCCCCAGGCGCGCGTTTTCACTGAGTGAGCGTGTGCGTGCCACGGCTTGCTTTGCCCACACTGAAGCCGCCTGATGCTCGGCGATGCCTGCAGTTTGCAAAAAGCTCTCGACGCGCAACCCGGAAGACAATGTCCGCTCGGCGAGCGCAACGGTGTCCAGCTCGATCACATCGAACTGCGCGGTGTCGATATCGGTCAGGCCATACAACCTCGCCAGCGTGTTGCCGTCGTCACTTAAATAACGCGCCACGCCCTGCTTCATTTCTGCGCTTGCGGCAAATCCATAAATCGCAAAATTGGGATCATAAAAGCGATAGACCGTTTGCTCATCCACCTGCACTTTGGCAACCAGCAAAGCGTGATTGCCCGTATCGAGCAACAGGACGCCGGGGGTGGTTTTCGCCTCCAGGGTCTGTATCACGCTGTCGAGGCTGTGCTGGCCGCGAGTTTGTCCGATGGCACGCGCGGGCACCTCGCGCAGCTCATCCAGCGCGCTGAGCAATGCCCGCGAATCAACGTCTCCGGGACTCAGGCTGGCATTGGCCACACGTCCGATCAGTGCACGCTCGGCCGACGCGCCGGACGCCACAGCAGCGCCGATCAACAACGCCAACGGATAGCAACGGCGTCCCGGGTCGCCTGTGCTGCGCCTCAACAAATCCTGCGGCAGCTGCCTGACGGACACGGCGCCGGACTGCAGGAACACCTCCCGCACCTGGCCACCACGCTTGAAAATCTGCCTGTGGTATTCACGCTGCGCCGTGTGATTGATCTGGCCGATGCGCGCGCCCCACTGTTTCAGCGTCAGCGGTTCGCTCATCGCCAACGCCTTGAGCTCGCGCGAAGTGTGCGTACCCTGGATGCTCGCGCCGGCCAGCCCGGCCTCGAAGGTCGCCGATGCCTGCTGAATCAGGGCCTTTTCAAGCGCGTGGTAACGGGCGAACAAGCCGCCCTCAGCGGTTTCCCGGGCGATGTCCATAACGCTCTGCCAGACCGGGGCAAACCCGGCGGCATCGAGACTGTTTGCCCCCAACATTCCGCCGAGAATGACGCGTTGCAGCGGGCTGAGCTGCTCAACGACCAGCGAGCCATGGGCGACGCGGGAGAACAGCTCATTGAGATTGCGGGTGGACTCCGCGCCATGGGAAAGCGGAATTTCACTGACGGTCTGCGCGCGTATCTGCTCACGGCTATCGAAGCCGATGAAAATCGCTGAATTGAAGGTAATGTCGCCGCTCAACTTCTCCTGCATCGCACGCCGGAACGGCTCGCCCAGATCGTCCAGCAGTTGCTGCAACACCGCGGTCAGCAAAACCGGCTTGCCTTCAATAACCGGCCAGCCCTGCTTGAACGTCAGCGTGTGCGCTTTCAGCAGGTCCGTCATCTGACCGGCGTAGCGCGATTTGAGCTTGCCGGTTCGCCACTTCTCCCGCTCTTCCAGCAACCATTGCTCGGCCTTGCCGTCGACGGTCCAGCCGGAGATCAGCTCTTCCTCGGTGTGGGTGTTGTAGCCCTCAAGCAACTTCAAGCGTTCACGGATCTGCACATGCCGATCGGGTTGCAAGTGCTGCTCTATGTATTTGAGCAGCGCGGCAGCCGCAGCCCCCGGACCGGTCAAGGTGATGGTGCCGCGCGCTTCGAGGCGAATGCCATCGCGGTAATAGGTAAAAATCGCGTCGATCAGTTTGGAGCGGAACACATCGCCCTGCGCTTCAGGCAGTTTGCCCTGCGCCTGAGCTTCATTGACCACATTCTCGATCACATCGAACATCCGCGCCTGATCCGTCGCGTCGATGCCGGCGACTGCCGCACGCTGCTCCACTTCCAGCAGGCAGTCATAATTGAGGCGGATCATCTGCATGTACGCCAGGGTCATGGCACTGCCGGGATGGGCCAGAATGTGCGCATTCATTTCCGTCCAGTCCGGCAGGCCATAGGCCGTGCCCAAGCGCATCGCGTCCTGCGGCACCGCGTGATCTTGCGGTGCGACAAAGATCTCACTGAGCGGGTGTCGCTCGCGGGCAAACGCCGTCAATGCCTCGAGGTGTTGCGCAGGGATCTTGTCAGTGCGGTCGAGATAACGCTGGCGATCGCGCCCCGGCATCAACGCTTCATTGTGGTTCAGCAGCAATTGCAAAACGCCGATGCGGCCTTCTCCTCCGACGCTGAGCATATCGACGCCGGCCAGCGTGTCGGCCAGTGGCGGCAAGTAATCCATATCGCTGTAACGGCCACCTTCCAGGTATTCGGCCTGCAAGCGCACGACATCGCTTGCCGCCGCAAAGTTGCCGCGCATGGCCACCTCGCGCTGATAGACATCCTGCAAAAAGTGCCCGGCAAATTCGTGGCTGACATCGCGCAGTTGCAGGTCCGTTGCGACCATCGCCTGATGCGTCTGCAGGCAGCGTTGGCGAAAGGCTTCGAGCGTTGCCCGATCCTTGCCGTAGGCACGCACCATCAAGTCGATACGCGCTTCGTCGGCTCGCCCCCGCCACTGCGCTTGCTGCAGATGGGCAAACATCTGCTGCTTCAACACCCGCGCACGGTCTTCGATCATCTGCGACAACTGGAAAGCCTTGCTGACCTTGTCACCACCCGACTCCAGAGCATCCACCCTGGCGCTGTCGAGGATCACCCGGTTCATTTCAAAGGCGAGCAATGCATCGCTGTCATACCAGAGGTTGAAGCGGTAACCCTGCGGCTCCAGCACCTGGCGCCAGATGTTCATATAGTCGCGCTGATTGGCCCCGACTTCACTGCCGCCCACCCAGACGAAATGCATGATTTTCGCCACGGGTCTGGCCACGCCATGGAGCATGGCGTGCGTGTCCTCCAGCCTGGCGACTGATTTGGCCAGATTCGAGCGGATCTGGCTGATGGCTTCGGAAACGGGCTGAGCCTTGCGTTGGAGCAACGACTCCAGCGCCTCCTGCAACAGCTTGGTCGACAGCAGACGTTGCGGGTCGTCAATTACTTGCCCGGCAAGTTCATAGTGCGATAGCAACGCCTTGTATTCAGCGCTGTCGGCAAACTCGCTCAGCGCCCGCTCAAGTTGCGAGAAGTCTTTGGCGGAAAGGATTTCATACTGCTTATTGGTTTTCATCGTGGCACTTCTTCAATAGCGGCTTCATTCGCCACGAAACTATTGAGCCGAAGCAGCACACTCAAATCCGAACAAACTCAAACAATGTCCAGTGAAACACCCCATAACACTCGGGGTTTGCACTTGAACCATGCGGCAATGAATTGCCTGTTTTCTTACCCGCGCACAAACGCACGAGGCCGCCAATCCAGAAGATTGGCGGCCTCGTGTTCGAGCGCGATGATTCAATCCGAATCGTTAACCTGATATCACGCCTAACCAAGTTGCTTACAACTTCGCTAAACGCTCAACATGACTTTCTCAAGCCCCAGGCTTTTCACCGTACCAACGCGGTGTGTAAACCCAGACACCGCCGTCGCCGCGCGGGAACGTGCAAGTAGTCGACGATCCAATCAACACCATGGTGCGCATATCCACTTGTTCGGGGGTTAATGCGCCGAGTGTCGTGGTGCGCAGGGTCTGTCCCGGACGGCCGATGTCACGGCCCAATACCACCGGTGTTTCAGGCGTGCGATGCTGCGCGACGATCTCCAGCGCCCGACCCAGTTGCCACGGACGTGCACGGGAGATCGGGTTGTAGAAGGCCAGGGCCAGATCCGCTTCAGCGGCCAGATCCAGACGTTTTTCGATGATCGACCAGGGTTTCAGGTTGTCCGACAGCGACATCACGCAGAAGTCATGGCCCAGTGGCGCCCCGGCCTGTGCGGCGGTGGCCAGCGAAGCGGAAACACCCGGCAGAATCTCCAGATCAACGCTGTGCCACGCCGGGTCCGTCGACTCGTGCAAGGCTTCGAGCACTGCCGCCGCCATGGCGAACACACCGGGATCACCCGAGGACACGACAATCACCGAGCGCCCCTCAGCGGCCAGCCGGAAGGCGTGACGGGCGCGCTGCATCTCTTCGCGGTTGTCGGTGCAGTGCTGCACTTGATCGTCGCGAAACGGCCCGGCCATGCGTACGTAGGTTTCGTAACCGAGCACATCGGTGGCGCGAGCCAGTTCGGCCTTCACCGCGGGCACCATCAGTTCGGCAGCGCCGGGGCCGAGGCCGATCACCGCGAGACGACCACGTGGCCGGCCAAGGCTGGAAACATCCAACGGCTGTTCGGCGACCGCGATTGCCACGCCGTGGCCAGCCACGACCGTCGCCGCAGGCACTGCGACACGCGCCAGGGTTTCGAGGTCGCGTTGCGCCGCGACAAAACGCAGCGGCACACCCAGTTCAAGCGCCGCTTCACGCAAAAGTGGCGAAGCCATTTGCGTCTCGCTGGCCAGCAGACAGGCCAGCGATTGTCCGGCGATTTGCGCCTGCTGCAACGCGCTGCGAACGGCACTCGCCAGGTCCGCTGTGTCGGCACTCACCGCCACCGCCACGCTGCGTGGATAGATCAGCAACTCACTGGCACTCGCCTCACGCGCGGCACTGCCGACATGAATCGAGCGCTGCGCCTGCGGGTCTTCAGGCAATTGCGCCTGATCCAGCCACGGCGCCGCGCCTTCGATGCGCACGCTGTGACCGGCCAACAGGTCGGAGACGAAGCGCTTGCCCAGTTCCAGATCGCCCAGCGCGTAACCGCTCGGTGGGTTGAGCAGGCAGGTGCCAAAACGCAACTCGCCGCTGGTGGTGATCGCGGCTGCTACTTGCAGCCCGGCAGCGATTTCCCGCGCCATGACATTCACCCCGCCAAGGCCACCCAACAGCGGCACCACAGCGCTGCCGTCTTCGGCCACGGCGAGCACTGCCGGTTCGGCGCCCTTTTCCAGCAACAGCGGCGCCAGCGTGCGAATGACGATGCCGGCGGCGCACAGGGCAATGATCGGCGTGTCCTGCTGATACAAGGCGCGCAGGGTCGCGCCGAATTCCTGATAGGTGCAATCGGCGCCTTCGACCCGCCCGGCGAGGCCGTGAATTTGCGCTGCCGGATAGACCTGCTGAACGCGCCGTGCGGTGGCCAGGCTGCCCTGACCGAGAATGACAATGGCTGGCGTGGATTGAGTCATCAGCCTTGCCACCGTTCGCCCGGCACGATGATCAGCGAGAAGTAAGGTGACGACATCGGCTCGACCTGATCCATCGGCACGATCTTCTGATTGGCCATGGTTGCGCGCTCGACATACAGCGCCCGCTCCGCCAGACCGAGTTCTTCCAGCACCTGACGCACTTTGGGGAAGTTGCGCCCCAGCTTCATGATCACCGCCGCGTCGGCATCGGCCAGACGCCGCTTCAACTCTTCATGGGGCAACACGCCCGAGAGCACCGACAGACTCTGATTGCGATACACCAGCGGCGCGCCGAGCACCGAAGCGCCGCCCAGCATCGAGCACACGCCCGGCACCACTTGCGCTTCATAACGGCTGGCGAGGCGATCGTGCAGGTACATGTAGGAACCGTAGAAGAACGGATCGCCCTCACAGATCACCGCGACATCGCGACCGGCATCCAGATGAGCGGCGAGCGTCTCGGCGGCTTCGTCGTAGAAATCGCTGATCACCTGCTCATAGGAAAGCGGCGCCGGCAGCGCTTCGGTGGTCACCGGATAGACCAGCGGCAGCAGGTTCTGCGCCTGTTGCAGATGCGCCTCGATGATGCCGAACGCGTTGCCCTTTTTGCCTTTGGCGACGAAGTACGCCACCACCGGCGATTCGCGCAGCAAGCGCAGGGCTTTGACAGTAATCAGTTCCGGATCACCCGGGCCGACGCCCAGGCCAAGCAAACGTCCTTTGGCCTGCATCATTCGATCTCCGTGGCGAGGGCATTGACGGCGGCGGCGGCCATGGCGCTGCCACCGAGGCGGCCCTGCATGATCACGAACGGCACGCCACGGCTGTCGGCGGCCAGTGCGGCTTTCGATTCGGCGGCGCCGACGAAGCCGACCGGGAAGCCGAGGATCAGCGCCGGTTTCGGTGCGCCGGCGTCGAGCATTTCCAACAGATAGAACAGCGCGGTCGGCGCGTTGCCGATCACCACCACGCTGCCTTCCAGGTGCGGACGCCACAACTCAAGTGCAGCGGCGGAACGGGTATTGCCCAGCTCACGGGCCAATTCCGGCACGCTCTCGTCGCGCAAAGTGCAGATCACTTCGTTGTTGGCCGGCAGGCGCGCACGGGTCACGCCTTCGGAGACCATTCGCGCATCGCAAAGAATCGGTGCACCGGCGGCCAGCGCATCGCGCCCGGCCTTGCCCGCGCCTTCGGAGAATTGCAGACCATCGACGGCCTCGACCATGCCGCAGGCGTGAATCACCCGCACCGCGAGTTTTTCCAGATCGGCCGGGATGCGCGCCAGATTGGCCTCGCTGCGAATGATCGCGAAGGAGTTGCGATAAATCTCCTGACCGTCGCGGATGTAATCAAGCATCAATGGGGCTCCGAGCGCGGGCGGCGAGCAGGGTCGCGGCCGCTTCAATAGTAAGGTTGCGGGCGTGCAGCGCGCCGAAACCCGGCAGCGTCGCATCGCGAAAATAGAGGTCGTAATGACCCGGATTGACGGCCAGCAACGTCACCGGGGCACAGTGGGCGGCGGCGCACGAGCGCGGGCAGCCACTGAGGTGAACGTTGAGGGCCGAGGGCAGCAACGTCGCCAGATGGCGGGCGTCCTGCTTGGTGTCGGCCAGGCCTTTACCGCAGCCACTGGCACCGCTGCAAGCGATCAGGCGTGAGAGGGGTTCGGCAGCGCGGGTCAACAGGTTCAGTTGCTCAAGACCTTCCAGTACTTGCGCCGCATCGCTTGCTTTGACGTCCGGCACCAGCAGGCTTTGCCAAGGTGTGAAGCGCAGGCTGCCATTGCCGAACTGGCGGGCCAGTTGCGCAGCCCCGCGCAACATCGCCGGATCGAGACGCCCCAGCGCCGGCACCGCACCGATATACACCTGACCCGCATTGTTTTGCGGATGAACGCCGATGTGCAGATCGTCCGCCCCGGCGGTGCGCTGCCAATCGCTGAGCGGCTTGATCGGCAAACGCGTGTTCAGTTGTTCAAGAAACGCCGGCATCGGCAACTCGTCGAGCAAATGGCGCATGCGCGTCTGCTCGGGACGCGCCAATGCCAGAAACAGCTCCAGCACCGCCACCACCAACGCATGGCCGTGTTCCAGCGCCACGGCGCCGAGCGCGCGATCCGTCGGGCATCCAGCCAGACCGAATGCCAACCAGGTTTCACCGTCACGTTCGAACGCCGACAACCACAGATCGTGGGGATGTTCGAGCATCGCCAGCGCTTCACCGCCATCCAGTTGCACGGCGAACTTGGCACTCAGCTCGTGGAACCGTGGATGACTTTGCAAGGTGTCGAGGATCTGCTCGGCGAGGCCGCGCGTGTCGACCTGCATTTGCCGATCGATCCCGGCGGCAGGGCTGAGCATCAGGTTGCGCACATCGTCACCGGCCGCCGTGCGCGGGCCAAGGCCGGCGGCAAGCAAGCGCTCGATCAGTGCCGCAGATTGCTCGCCGATCCCGCGAATCTGCAGATTGGCGCGGTTGGTCGCCTCGATAGCCCCGCCGAACTGTTCGGCAGCTTCGGCCACCGCGTCGGCCTGATCGGCGCTGATCGACCCGCCGTTGAGCTTGATCCGGCATATGCCACCGTCCAGTGCCTGGACGATACGCAGCAACCCCGGGCAGGCCGAGGGGCGTAAAGCGGTGGACATCGGGCGTTCGTTCAAGGGGCTGACCGGCTGCGTGGGAAAGGCGCTTCGCGGGCGAAGGCGCGGTATTATGCCTGCTTTGTCCGCTGGCATGAAAAGACTGCCCGTCGGAACGGCGTGTTTAGAGGAATATAGATGTCACCCTGGCTGACGGTAGTGGGAATCGGTGAAGACGGCTTCAAGGGCCTGGGCAAAAACGCCCGGCGCGCCCTGCTGGGCGCCTCGCGGATCGTCGGTGGCCAGCGCCAACTGGATTTGCTGCCAGCGTGCATTCGCGGCGAACGGCAGTTGTGGCCGAGTCCGTTTTCCCTCGCACCCGTGCTGGAACAGCGTGGCGAAGCGGTCTGCGTGCTGGCCAGCGGTGACCCGATGTTCTACGGCGTCGGTGCCAGCCTCGCCCGCCAGGTGCCAAGTGAGGAAATGCTGATCCTGCCCGCCCCGTCGTCCTGCTCGCTGGCCGCTGCCCGCCTCGGCTGGCCGTTGCAGGAGGTGGTGGTGCTTTCGCTGGTGGCCCGACCGCTGGCGGCGCTCAATGCGCAACTGTTCAGCGGCGTGCGTCTGTTATTGCTGAGCAACGATGGCCAGAGCCCGGCGGCGGTCGCGCAATTGCTCGGCGAACGCGGCTTCGGTTCGAGTCGCATAAGCGTGCTTGAACATCTTGGCGGTGATGCCGAACGGCGCATCGACAGTACCGCCAATGCCTGGAATGCCGCGTCAGTGGCCGACCTCAATGTCATTGCCATCGAATGTCTGGCCGATGCCGAAGCGCCACGCCTTTCGCGTCTCGCCGGATTGCCGGATTCGGCCTTCCAGCATGACGGCCAGTTGACCAAACGCGATGTGCGCGCCATCACCCTCGCCCGCCTCGCCCCGACACCCGGCGAACTGCTCTGGGATGTCGGCGCCGGCAGCGGTTCGATCGGCATCGAGTGGATGCGCGCGCACCCGAGCTGCCGCGCCTTGGCCATCGAAGCCGACGAAGGTCGCCAGCAATTGATCGAGCACAACCGCGATGCGCTGGGTGTGCCCGGTCTGCAACTGATTCGCGGCAAGGCACCGCAGGCGCTGGCCGGACTGGAGCGCCCGGACGCGATTTTCATCGGCGGCGGCGTGACCCGTGAAGGCGTGTTCGAAACCTGCTGGGCGCAACTCAAACCCGGTGGCCGTCTGGTCGCCAACGCGGTGACGCTGCAAAGCGAAGTGGCCCTGATGAATTGGCGCGAACGCTTCGGCGGCGAGCTGACGCGCATCCATGTCGCCCAGGCGCAGCCGCTCGGCGAGTTCGACACCTGGCGGCAGGCGCTGCCGATCACCCTGCTCGATCTGGTCAAACCCCTCGATGCGTGACGAAACCGCTGAACAACCCGCGCCCCTGCGCAGCGGCCTGACCACCGGCAGCTGCGCCACCGCGACCAGCCTCGCCGCCGCGCGCCTGTTGCTCAGCGGGCTGTCAGCCGATGCGGTGCAGATCGTCTTGCCCAAAGGCAAACAGGTGCAGATGCGTCTGGAGTTCTGCCGCTTGACCGATGACGGCGCCGAGGCCGGCACAATCAAGGATGCGGGCGATGATCCCGACGTGACTCACGGCGCCCTGCTTTATTCGCACGTGCGGCTGCTGAGTAAACCGGGGATTCGTTTCAATGCTGGTGCCGGCGTTGGCACCGTAACGCGGCCGGGCCTGGTGCTCGGCGTCGGTGAGCCGGCAATCAACCCGGTGCCACGCAAAATGATCAGCGATCACCTGACACTGCTCGCCGCGGAAACCGGATATGCCGGCGGTTTCGACGTCACGGTCAATGTCGAGGGCGGCGAAGCGCTGGCGCTGAAAACCATGAATCCACGCTTGGGCATTCTTGGCGGGCTGTCGATCCTCGGCACCAGCGGCATCGTCCGGCCGTTTTCCTGCGCGGCGTACATTGCCTCGATCCATCAAGGCATTGATGTGGCGAAAACCAACGGTTATCTGCACATCGCAGCCTGCACCGGCAACGCCAGCGAAGACACCATGCGCCGGGTTTACGATCTGCCGGAAATCGCCCTGATCGAAATGGGCGATTTCGTCGGCGCGGTGCTCAAGCATCTGCGCAAAGTGCCTGTGGATAAACTCAGCCTGTGCGGCGGCTTCGGCAAAATCAGCAAACTGGCGGCCGGGCACATGGATCTGCACTCGCGGCATTCAAGTATCGATTTGCCGCAACTGGCTGAGTGGGCCGCGGCGATTGGCGCCGAAGAGGCGCTGCAGCAAAGCATTCGTGAGGCCAATACCAGTCAGCAGGCCTTGGCCATGGCCAGTGCGGTGGGGATCGCCCTCGGTGATGAGGTCTGCCGCCATGCGCTGAATTTTGCCCGCAGCGTGGTGCCGCCGCAGGTGCAGGTCGAGGTATTTGCGATTGATCGTCAGGGCGGGATAGTCGGGCATGCCGGAGGTTTTGCATGAAGCGCATATTGTTGCTCGGTGGCGTGACCGAAGCGCTGGCGATTGCCCGCACGCTCGGGGCAGAACATATCTACAGCCTCGCCGGTGTTGGCCGGGTGCCGACGGATCTGACCTGTCAGGTGCGCGTCGGTGGTTATGGTGGCGCTGAAGGACTGGCGCAATTCATTCATGACGAAGGCATCGAGCTGCTGCTCGACGCCACGCATCCCTATGCCGCACAGATCAGCCAGAACGCCGCGACCGCCGCACGCCTGACTGGCATCCCCTGCTGGGCCTTGCGCCGCCCGGCGTGGCAACCGCAGCCCGGTGATGACTGGCGCGAAGTCAGCGACTGGGCCGAGCTGATCACAGCCCTCAAACCGTTTCGCCGACCGCTGTTCACCCTCGGCCGCGAACCGCTGCAACACCTCGAAGAAATCCCTGCTGAGCAGTTCTGGACCCTGCGCGCCCTCGACGTCTACCCCGGCAACGAACGCTGCGAAGTGATCGGCGCCCGTGGGCCGTTTCTATTGGAGGATGAGCGAGCACTGTTCGAGCGGCGGCAGATCGATGTGTTGATCAGCAAGAACAGCGGCAGCACCGCCACCGAGCCAAAGCTGGAAGTAGCGCGCGAACGTGGGGTGCCGGTGATTGTGTTGAAGCGGCCGGGGTTGCCGGGGGTTGATCGGGAGTTTCTGTTGCTTCAAGAAACACTTGCTGCGTTGGCGGAGTTCATCTCATAGGGCAAGATCCACAGCCTGCATGAAAAGTAACCTATTTGTTACCTTCAGAGCTAGCCGTGATCACACTCGAAGAATATCTACAAGAAGACGAATCAAGCCCATTTGGTCGGTGGATCTCCACTTTAAGTGTGCAGGCGGCACTGAAGGTCTCAAATGCCATGGTCAGGTTGGAATTGGGCAATACTTCCAATATCAAATGGTTCGATGGCTTGGGTGAATACAAAATCAATTGGGGGCCTGGGTACCGGATCTACCTCATACAAGAGGGAAAACGTCTGATCATTTTGTTTGGTGGCGGCGACAAATCGACTCAAAAGAAAGACATCAAACAGGCGAAAGCCTTGATAGCCGAATTCCGAATTCGAAAAAAAGCTGAACAGAACCGGAGGTAATTGATGGTTCTCACTCGAAGCTACAAACATTCAATCGCAGAACGCGCCCAGCGTGATCCGGAGTTTGCTCAAGCATTACTGGATGAGGCCGCGACTCTGTTCCTGAATGGCGAGCCAGAAATGGCCAGAATAATTCTGCGCGATCTCGTCAATGCGACGGTCGGCTTCGAAGAGCTCGCAAGGGAGACCGAAAAGCCGAGTAAAAGCTTGCATCGAATGCTTTCAGCCAAAGGCAATCCGAGCATGGATAACCTGGCCAAAATATTTTCGGTAATCCGCGCTACGCTTGGTGTAGATATGCAAGTTCATGCCGTACCCGTGAATTGAGTGAGTAATTGACGTGTTCGCTGCGACACCAAACCGCACGACGCTTTTTTACTTATCGGCCCTGATCAGGCTAAATAGCCGCGCCTGATCGCCCACCCAATGGATCTGTCCCATGAACCGACACCGGCTGGCAATTGCCTGGATCGCCTGCTTCGCAGTGCTGTTCAACATGCTCGCCATGCCGATGACGGGAGCAATGGCGCAGGCGGCCAGCTCACCGGCCGAACAGTTGCTCTGGAGCAGTTTCTGCACCGGCAGCGGGACCAAGATGGTAGCGATCAACATCGGCACCACCGATCAAAAGGCCCCGAGCAACGACAACCATTCGAACATGCAGCATTGCTGGTGTTGCTCAGGCTCGGCGCCGTTGGTGGCATTGCCGGGGCACTCGCCGCAGCTGTATTTCGCTCGTTATGAAAGCAATCGCAGCGTCGCGCCCGCCTCACTGCAAACACCTACTCCGCGCCAGCAATGGCCGAGTCTCAATCCCCGCGCCTCCCCTCTGGTTTGATTTGTTCGCGCAATTGACCTGCGTTTCAAATCGTTCTGGAGAACTGCCATGTTGAACAAACTCATCGTAATCGCTGCGCTGCTGTTGCCGGCGTGCTTTGCCCATGCCCACGAATACAAGGCGGGCGAGCTGGAAATTGCCCATCCCTGGTCGCAAGAGCTGCCGCCGAATGCACCGACGGTCGCCGCCTATTTCATCATTCACAACGCCGGCAAGACTGACGACCGCCTGCTCAGCGTCGACTCGCCCATCGCCCCTGAAGCGCAGCTGCATGAACATGTGATGCAGGGCGATCTGATGAAAATGCAGCAAGTGAAGAGCGTGGCCATTCCGGCCGGCGGCAACGTGACGTTTGCGCCGATGGCCTATCACGTGATGCTGCTCAATCCGACCGATCGCAGCCTGCTCAGCGACGGCAAACGCTTCCCGCTGACCCTGCATTTCGAGAAGGCCGGTGACGTCACCGTCGACGTCTCGGTGCAGAAGAAACCACCGGAAACCACGCAGGCCCACGCGCACGCCCAGTAAGCCTTCCGGCAGACTCCGCCCATGCGCCCGCTGAGCGCCAGGCCCTTCCGCCAACGCCGTCAGACTCAACACCTGACTCGCGGCAGCTGGATCGCCCTGTTCGCCATGTTGATGATCTTCATCGGCCCACTGATTTCCCAGTCGATGCCGATGGATCAGCACGCCTCGACATCGATGCCGATGAGCATGGACATGTCGATGGACATGCCGGGCATGGATCACGCGGGCCATGATGCAAAACCGAGCGCCGAACACTGCCCGCCGCAATCTTCGCACCACGTACTGTGGGAAAAGTGCGGCTACTGCAGCCTGCTGTTCAACTGCCCGGCGCTGACTGGGGGCGGTGATTTCGTCGCCTTCAACATCACGCCGCTGAACACCTTCACTTCGCCCTATCCCCGCCTGGGCCACGCCCGGCAAACCTTCTTCCCCGGCGCCCGCACCCGCGCCCCGCCCGTCACAGCGTAAACACCGCACCTCTGATTGCACACGGTTGAGAAGACAGCTTCAGGCTGCCGGCCGTGTCGTTTACGACTGTTTGATGGAAATTGTCATGTCCAGGTTTGCTGCTGTTCCACGCTCGGGCGTTGCCCCGGCGTCCTTCGCTTTGAACGAATCGCGGATTCGTCTCAGGCACGCTACCGCCGTCCTTTGCGGCGTCCTGCTGTCACCGTTGGTACTCGCCGATGATCACGCCGGCCACCAGGAAGAACTGAGCCCGACGGTGATTACCGCGATTGCCCCGAGCTCACCGCTGACCATCGTCACCAACCCCAAGGATCCGCGCCAACCGGTGCCGGCCAGTGATGGCGGCGATTATCTGAAGACCATTCCGGGCTTTGCGCTGGTGCGCAATGGCGGCACCAACGGCGACCCGGTGCTGCGCGGCATGTTCGGTTCGCGGCTGAATATCCTCACCAACGGCAGCATGATGCTCGGCGCCTGCCCGGGCCGGATGGATGCACCGACCTCGTACATCTCGCCGGAAACCTACGACAAACTCACCGTGATCAAAGGCCCGCAAACCGTGCTTTACGGACCGGGCGCGTCGGCCGGTACGGTGTTGTTCGATCGTGAACCGGAGCGCTTCGGCGAACTCGGCACACGGGTGAACGCGAGCATTCTGGCCGGCTCCCACGGCCGCTTCGACAAGGTCGTCGATGCCGCTGCCGGCGGCCCGTTGGGCTACGTGCGCGTGATCGGCAACACCGCGCATTCCGATGACTATCGCGACGGCAACAACGACATCGTCGCCTCGCGCTACGACAAGTGGAACGGCGACATCGCAGTGGGCTGGACCCCGGACGCCGACACCCTGATCGAACTCACCGCCGGCAAGGGCGATGGTGAAGCACGCTACGCCGGACGCGGCATGGACGGTTCGCAGTTCCTGCGTGAAAGCCTCGGCCTGCGTTTCGAGAAATCCAACATCACTGACGTGCTGGAGAAACTCGAAGCGCAGGTCTACTACAACTACGCCGACCACGTGATGGACAACTACACCCTGCGCACGCCGTCCGGCACCGGCATGATGGCAGGTCCCATGGCGTCCAACGTCGACCGCCGCACCCTCGGCGCACGGATCAAGGCCACTTGGCGCTGGGCCGATATTCAGCTGATCACCGGCCTCGACGCGCAGACCAACGAGCACCGCCAGCGCAGTGCGATGGGCATCGATACCTACAAGGATCTGCCGTACAACAAGGACGCCGATTTTCATAACTACGGCGTGTTCAGCGAAATGACCTGGTACGCCGCCGACCGTGATCGCTTGATCACCGGCGCTCGCGTCGACCGCGCTTCGGCCAAGGATTATCGGCAGACCACCGGTTCGGGAATGATGAGCCGCCCCAACCCGACCGCCGACGACACCCGCGCTGACACCCTGCCCAGCGGTTTCATCCGTTACGAGCATGACCTCGCCGACAGCCCGACCACGCTGTATGCCGGCCTCGGTCACGCCCAGCGCTTCCCGGATTACTGGGAACTGTTTTCGCCCAAGTCCGGCCCGGCGGGATCGGTCAATGCGTTCGATTCGATCAAACCGGAAAAGACCACCCAGTTCGACTTCGGCGTGAACTACAAGAGCGCCGAACTCGAAGCCTGGGCCTCGGGTTACATCGGTGTGGTGCGCGATTACATCCTCTTCGATTACACCCCGGCAATGATGGGCATGAGCACCTCGCGTGCAGAGAACATCGACGCGCGAATCATGGGCGGTGAACTCGGTGCCGCGTACAACCTCACCGATAACTGGAAAGCCGACGCGACCCTGGCCTACGCCTGGGGCAAGAACAGCAGTGACGGCAAGGCTCTGCCGCAGATGCCGCCGCTGGATGCACGGTTCGGTCTGACTTACAGCGAAGACAACTGGAGTGCCGGCGCACTGTGGAGGGTAGTTGCCGCGCAAAACCGTATCGATCAGAACAAGGGCAACGTGGTCGGCAAGGATTACGACAAGAGTTCGGGCTTCGGCGTGTTCTCACTCAACGGTGCCTATCGGATCAACAAAAACTGGAAGGTCAGCAGCGGCGTCGACAACCTGTTCGGCAAGGCTTACGCCGAACACCTGAACCTGGCGGGCAACGCCGGTTTCGGCTACCCGGCCAACGACCCACAAGCGATCAATGAACCGGGGCGCACGCTCTGGACCAAGGTCGACATGAGTTTCTAACAAGAAAAGTCAGAAGATCGCAGGCTGCATGTACCCCTGTAGGAGTTGCCGAAGGCTGCGATCTTTTGATCTAAAAAAATTCGCCCAGCGGAGCACACGTGATGAAACAGCCCAAACCGAATTTCTACAACCTGGCCTGGCGTTGGCATTTTTACGCCGGTCTCTTCGTCGCCCCGTTCATGGTGATGCTGGCCTTGACCGGCATCATCTACCTGTTCAAACCGCAACTCGATTCGCTGATGTACAGCAGCCTGCTCAACGTCCCCGCCGGTCATCACAGCGTACCGGCCGATGACCTGCTGCAACGGGTGAAAAGCGCTTATCCACAAGGCCAGGTCACCCAGTATCTGCCGCCAGTGAATGCCGAGCGCAGCGCGCAATTCGTGGTGAAAAATGCCGGCCACGAACTCAACGTATTCATCGATCCATACCACGGCGACATCCTCGGCGAGCAGGATGCGAAGCAAAATCTGCAGGCCATCGCCCGCGCCATCCACGGCGAATTGATGATCGGCACTGTCGGTGACCGGCTCATTGAAATGGCCGCCGGCTGGGGCGTGGTGCTGGTGGTGTCCGGCCTGTTCCTGTGGTGGCCGCGCGGTCAGGCGGCGGGCATTCTGTGGCCGCGCCTGAATAGCCGCGGCCGCGTGCTGTGGCGTGATCTGCACGCGGTCACCGGGTTCTGGGGCGCAACATTGCTGTTGGTGATGTTGCTCAGTGGCATGACCTGGACCGGCTTCTGGGGCAAGCAATACGCCCAGGTGTGGAACGTGTTCCCGGCGGCGATGTGGGACAACGTGCCGACCTCCGACATCGAGGCGCGAACCCTTAACACCGCCACCCGCCAGACCGTGCCATGGGCGATGGAAAACACGCCGATGCCAATGTCCGGCGACCACGCCGAACATATGAACCACGGCGCCAGCAACGCTGGCCCCGCAGCACCCGCCATCAGCCTGCAGGACGTGCAGAACATTGCTACCCGGCGCGAGGTCGAGCCGGGTTACAGCATCACCCTGCCGACCACTGCTACCGGTGTGTTCACCATCGCCGTGTTCGCCGATGACCCGCGCAACGATGCGACCCTGCATATCGATCAGTACACCGGCAAGGTCCTCGCCGATGTGCGCTTCGAGCAATACGGCACGGTGGCGCGGGCTACGGAAATCGGCGTGATGCTCCACGAAGGCAAGATGTTCGGCACCTTCAACCAGATCGTCGTGCTGCTGATTTGCCTGATGATTCTGCTCAGCGCCGCCAGCGGCGTGGTGATCTGGTGGAAGCGTCGGCCGCAAGGCAAGTTCGGCGTACCACCGCTGCGCCATGACCTGCCGAGATGGAAAACCGGCGTGGTGATCATGTTGGCGCTGGCGGTGGTGTTTCCGCTGGTGGGCGCTTCGCTGGTGGTGGTGTGGTTGCTTGATCGCCTGCTGCTGTCGCGCGTCGGGCGGACCGAGTCGGTCTCGACTTGAGTCGGACTCAACGAAGAGTGGCCGCCGCCGGCGGCACACTCCTTTGTCGAGACCCGGTATCGTCAGTTACAACTCATCCCGGACACGAACAGCGCCTTGGGGCGACGGCTGTTGGCGCTGCAAATTCCAGCCGCGTCTTATCAACCCGGTCTGCCGCCAGTAATGTCCTGCGACCAGTACCCGGAACTCGCCGAGTGCCATGAGACGTGAAATGAATTCTCCGGGACTTAGCCGGTTGGTCCAGCGCCCGTTGAGGAAAAACACCGATCGGGTCAGCAACAGATCCCTTTCGGCATCTGAATAATCTGGCGTGTATTTAAGCAATACCTGATGAGGCGTCGAGTAAAAATAATGCTGGATATCAAAACCCCTGCTCTTCAGATCATGGGTGTGGGCATACACGAGCTCAGGCGCCGCGAAGTTGGCTCTCACCTCCTCCGCGTCCGGCACCAGAGTGGTGTTGCCTGACAGGTGCAACTGATGAGCCGCGACCGGTGTGTAACCTTCGGGATAATGCGGTGCCGGGTGTTGCCAACTGGCCGATGCGTCATTCGCCGACAGGAATATCCGCGCAAGCGGGTTTCGGTCATGTGCGGACCGGACCATGGGTTCGAGCGGCACAAATTGACCAGCGGTTGCCGGAGCCAGGATGGCGCTTTCATAGCCGACATCGAAAGTGGCCTCGGTCGCGCGCTTTTGTGTATGGCGCGCAGCATCGTCAGGGTGATGGAAAACCGGGCCCAGCGCCGGGACCGGATTTTCCCGCCAGCGTTGCTCACTGCCGACATCGACCTGTCGTGGTTGCCAGCTGTCTCCCACCTCGCCGTGTCGCGACCAGTGATCGCTGCTCTCGATAACCTCTAACTTGCCCGCTCGTGCCATTCGGTGAACATAGGCAGAAATCCTGAACGTGCCCTTGGCAATCTCCCTTTCATCGGCCGCGGCCTGTTGTACTGATACAAATGCATTGGGACGAAACTCGATCTGTCCGAACCGATCGTAAAACTCGCCTGGCTCGAACGCATGCAACTGCAGTTTCAACAACGCCCCGTCCGCGCAGGAAAAGTAGATCGGCAGATATCCCTGTGGTGTGTCGGCCCGTACGCACGCCGCCTGAATATCGCTGGGCAGAAAAAAGCACTGGCGCACATCGTCAGACCGCACGCCCAACGGCGGCAGCGCGGCTCGAAGATACAGGGCGTGCAGCGTAAAACCTGAAAACAGCTCGCCCTGTTCGAACACCCGATCCAGAGCCAACGCCGAGCGCTGTACCGCCACGGGCAGGGTTGCGAGAAACATCCCCTGCTGATTACCCAGAAGGTAACCGAAGGTCGCCGCTTCCCGGCTCACTGACGCTTCGTGAACATATCTGGCGGCAGCATCTGCCTGAACAAACTGTGGGCTGCAGGCGGGTCTGCTCAGGGCCTTGTCGTAGTCTCTCGTCGGCAAAAAATCCGCCGAATAAGGTGCCCAGACGGATACCCGGCGCGGCAGCCCCCAGATGTCGCTGCCCTTGATCACCTGCAGACGCCCACCCTTGGCCAGGGCGTTGATCCATTCCACGGGCTGCAAATGCCTGCTGCGCAAGCCCTGCATTACCGCTTTTGCATCAACGGCGGCAAACCGATCGCCCTGGCCAAGCAGCTGCGAAAAAAGTTCGGCCTGCGGCTGGTAACTGAGCACCGAGCCGTCCGGAGCAAACAGGTATTCGTGCAATGGCTCCGGTTTGTAGCGCACCAGCGAGCCGTCCGCCAGCACGCGGTAGCGGTCTGTCACCCCGCGTCTGTTGAATGCCGATTCCAGTACGTCGACCGAAAACATGTTCAGATAGATCTGCTTCTGAACCGGCGATACGACCAGCGACGCCTCGCGAGCGATGCGCGATCGGTAGCGCGCCACGATGTGACAATCGGGGGGAAATAATCCATAGGTGCGGCTTTCCTCAGGGCAAACCTGAGTGACATCGAAGTCTTCATGGCTGACTTCAATCGGCGCGGTGGCCACGTAACGCTTCTCGGCCGTCTCCAGAATCAGGCCGCCATATACGCTGTCGGTCACAACGGGAAGCAACGTTCTGGCGTGGATAGCGGCATCGTCAGCCGTCTGAAAAACCGGGCCGAGCCAGCGCCGCTGCAGATTGGCGTACGGCTGCCAGGGCACCTTGACCGGCCCCGTCCGGTCCCAGCATATGCCGGCGCGCATCACCGCGAGTTCGCCACTGTTGGCGACCTCATGAACAAAATCGGTCGGCTGCCATTTCCCGGACGCCAGATCGTTCTTGATTGTCTCGAGCGTGCCTTGCGACTTAGCGTCATGAAACAGCTTGCTGGACTTGTTTCTTGCGTATTTCAACAAGGCGCCATCGCGAGCCGCTATATAGAGCGCTACCGGAACGTCAGAGGCAACTACCGGACGACGGCGTCCGTAATACATCGCGGTTGTCAGGTTATCCGGCGAAATGAAGTAATGGGCTAGCCAGTCATCCGGACTTTTTGCCGGGTCCTCTACGTGATGATGCGAATGCCAACTGGCGTGTAAATCGAAGCCTTCAGGGAATCGATACCAAGGAGAAGTTCGCTGCAAGGCAAACAGGCTATCCAACTCAAACAGATTGCTCTGTGCAGCGCTGACGGGAACCCGTTCCGTGGCGATGTACTCATCACGCTCACGATGTTTGAGGATGAAACCGAAACAGGCGCTTCTCTCTTCTTGCCAGTGTCTGTCGTGCGCATGTTGACTCTGTGCCACCTCGTCCGCTGAAGCGAACACCGCACCGTACGCCACCATTGCCGGGCGGCGCCACGGCAACGGCAACGGTAAAGCCAACGCAGGCAAATCCTTTGCAGGCCGGGTGTGCCCGGGTAACGGCGAGACCGCAAGCTCCGCCGTGTGCTTGGGAAACTCATGAATAACCTGCCAGACGGGCGCATCGGGATCAGGTGGCGCTTCGCGCACAGACCAGGTCGGGGCTATCCGGCCGCGATAGCCCCATAACTGATTATCCAGAAGACTGGTCAACCGAGCGCTGGCGGCTTGCTCACGAATGAAGTCGTGTGGGCGCTTGCTGCCAGTAGCCAGCTCCGTCGCCAAGGCACCGGGATTTTGTCGAGTGCCAAGGCGTCTGCCCAGACTCTGCGCCGACTCCGAGCCGTTGGACTCAAACCGCAACAGAGAGTCCGGTACGGCTGATGCGTACAGCGCGATCTGATCAAGCAGCACCTGTCTGACTTCATCGACACTGAACATCTGCAGACTCAGCAACGCTTCATGAAAGGTCCACTTGGGGTAATCGACGTCTGCGGGATCGAGCTCCGACAATGCAACGTGGCTCACATAGCGCGCGTGCAAAAGATGGTCATCGGGAAAAATCGGGTGCCCGTTATTGTCCCGCGGATAGAGCCGGTTCTGCCCGAGCGTAGCGATATCGCCAGGCAGCGGCTCGGTAACCACGAAGCGATTGTCGCGCTGGAAAATGTAGCCGGCGTACTGTCGGTCACGGCGATTGCCGATTTTCTCGTGGGCATGACGGGCCGCGTCATCGGCGGACAGGAAATCCCGACTCAAGGCCGGCCAGGGAAAATGACCGAAGGGCTGCCACTCCAGGTCTACCGCACCCAGGTTCGCCCACAATGCGCTGCCCCGCAAAACCTCGAGTTTTCCGGCCAGCACCAGCATCGAGACAAACGCGCGCGGGCGCAGGGTTGCAGCCGATAACCTCGCCTGCACACCATTGTCACTGATCGTGCCGTCAGCGTACTCGACGCTGAGTGCCGCTTCGACCGGAGTGCCGCTGAAGCTGTATTTCAACATGGCCTGATCCTGCGCCAGCATGTACAGCGATAACCCGCCTCCGACCTTTGCCAGATGCCGGTTGCGGCCAAACGCGGCGATGGCCACCGCCATGTCATGAGGGCTGAAGAAGTTTTCGTAGAGCCACGGCTGCACAGGCGGAAACTGTTTGGGATCGGGTCGCGAGGCGAAGTAAAAGCCTTCCAGCCGATAGCCCCGCGGCAGTTGCAAATCGCCTTGGGTGTCCAGCGGAAAGAGGTGTTCGGCGTCCCAGGCAGACAGCCCGCTCGGGCGTGCATGGGTCGCCACATATTGTTCGCCAGTGAGCTTTTTCAGGATCAGCCCGGCGGTCTGCGCACCTCTGGATTTCAGTGCCGCCAGCACGGCGCGTTCGGCATTGACGCAAACGCGCGTCATCAGCGGCATTTCGCTGACCGCGCCAGTGGAAAACGCCGCGCCGGCCGTCCAGTCCGCAGGTACCCGGCCCACGGAGTGGCCCCAGTCGGCGTTCGAGACAATAACGTTGAGTTCACCCACGGTCGCCAGCTTATTGATCAGCGCCATCACGTCATATGCACCCGACGCATCGCCAGACGGCGCGCCGGATTGATGCCAGAGGAAATAGTCGCGCTCCTCCGACGAGCCGCTCGACACGTATTTGAGCAAGCTGCCATCGGGCCCGGAAAGGTAGGCGCTGCGGAAAAAATCCCGCGACGACACATCACCAATGAAATCGCCCCCGGAATAGAAGCTCATGAACAGCCTGAGCAGATGTTCATCCTGACGCCGATTGCCATTGCGAAACTGGTCATGTATCGGCGGATGGCTGTGTACGCTGGCGATACATCGGTAACCCAGTGGATGGAGCATGTCGCCACGGGCATCGGTCGGCACAATGGTGCCAAAGTCAAAGCTGGTCGCTTCACCCGGGATGGGTGAGGTGGCCAGGAATTTTCCGTCCGGGTGCAGCAAAATCACGCTGCCATATTCTTTGTCCGGGTTGAGTGGAATCCGTGTATGTACCCAATAGGCGGCGTCTTCTTCGCTCAGAAACGCCGGACTCACGGGGGGCAGCTTGAACGTTGCCGTAGAACTTGCGGCGCCACCGGACCGGCCAGACACATCACTCATATAAAACCTGCTTAGAAAATCGGGATGAGCGAATGAGTGTGTGCCGACGAGGCAAGTCACCAGCGATACATGTTTATCGTTTTTGTATCCATACCTTTGCCAATCGCGACGCCCCAATCTGGCGCAGCCGTTTGCACCGATGCGCCATGCGCGTCCCCTGATGGTGCGCCGGCTCTGCGTGCAACCGCTCTGACACGACATTTCCCTGCCCGATACCGACCGGGCACAGCCCTTGCAAAACACACCTTCAGCCGTCCGCATCTGCCAACCAGAAAAATTAAATGTTCATGGAGATCGCACAATGAAGCGTCGCAGTTTGATCAAGGCTTTCACACTCACGGCATCCATTGCCGCGATGGGCATGACCTGGACTGTCCAGGCTGCCGAGACCATCAAGGTCGGGATTCTGCATTCGTTGTCCGGCACCATGGCGATCTCCGAAACGTCGCTCAAAGACATGGCGCTGATGACCATCGACGAGATCAACGCCAAGGGCGGTGTGAACGGCAAGATGCTCGAGCCGGTGGTGGTTGACCCGGCATCCAACTGGCCGCTGTTCGCCGAAAAGGGCCGGCAGTTGCTGACCCAGGACAAGGTCGCTGTGGTGTTCGGCTGCTGGACCTCGGTGTCGCGCAAATCGGTGTTGCCGGTATTCGAAGAACTCAACGGTCTGCTGTTCTACCCGGTGCAATACGAAGGCGAAGAGATGTCGCCAAACGTCTTCTACACCGGCGCCGCGCCGAACCAGCAAGCGATCCCGGCGGTTGAATATTTGATGAGTGAAGAAGGCGGCAGCGCCAAGCGCTACTTCCTGCTCGGCACCGACTACGTCTACCCGCGCACCACGAACAAGATCCTGCGTTCGTTCCTGCACTCCAAAGGCGTGGCCGACAAGGACATCGAAGAGGTCTACACGCCGTTCGGTCACAGCGACTATCAAACCATCGTCGCCAACATCAAAAAATTCTCCGCCGGTGGCAAGACTGCCGTTATCTCGACCGTCAATGGCGACTCCAATGTGCCGTTCTATAAAGAGCTGGCCAACCAGGGTCTGAAAGCGACTGACGTGCCGGTGGTGGCGTTCTCGGTCGGCGAAGAAGAACTGCGCGGCATCGACACCAAACCGCTGGTGGGCAACCTTGCGGCGTGGAACTACTTCGAGTCCGTCGAGAATCCGGTGAACAAGAAGTTCGTCGATGACTGGAAGGCCTACGCGAAGAAACACAACCTGCCGGGCGCCGACAAAGCCGTGACCAACGACCCGATGGAAGCCACTTACGTCGGCATCCACATGTGGGCGCAAGCGGTTGAGAAAGCCAAGTCCACCGACGTCGACAAAGTCCGCGAAGCCCTCGCCGGCCAGACCTTTGCCGCGCCGTCGGGTTACACCCTGACCATGGACAAGACCAACCACCACCTGCACAAGCCAGTGATGATCGGCGAGATCCAGAGCGACGGTCAGTTCAACGTCGTGTGGCAGACCGAAGGGCCGATCCGTGCGCAACCGTGGAGTCCGTTCATTCAGGGCAATGACAAGAAGCCGGATTATGCGGTGAAGAGCAACTGAGGCGGATTCAGTCATTGAGGCGGGTTTGAGATTTCCCCCCTCACCCCAGCCCTCTCCCTCAGGGAGAGGGGGAAAGGGAGCTGATCCTCATGCTTTTCAAAGCTTGAGTTCGGCTCGAATTCGCAGGTCGCAGCACATCGTCCAGACACCTCGGTCAGTCCCCTCTCCCTCCGGGAGTGGGGGAAGGGAGCAGATCTCTATGGCTTTCAGATCCTGAGTTCGACGCATGAATGTCAGGTCGGTGTTGGATTACCTGACAACTCGGTCAGTCCCCTCTCCCTCTGGGAGAGGGTTAGGGTGAGGGGCGGATTCACAGCCGGACACCGCTCCATCGGCCACCGCAAGAAAGGAAACACCACTAATGCCCACTGCCATACACCGCTTTCTCATAGCCATCGCACTATTGCTGCCGATGCTGGCGCACGCCGGCGATGCCGAAGATTTCGTCGCGGCCAATCCCATGCAACAGGCCAAACTCCTGGAAACCTGGGCCGCGCAGCCCGATCCGGCCCGTATCGAATTGCTCAACGCCCTGCAACAAGGCGAGCTGACCATCGACGGCCAAGCGAAAACCCTGCGCCTGAACAATCGCCTGCGGGGTCTGATCGACACCGCCATGGCCAGCCACCAATTGCTCGCCGCCGACGCCAAAATCCGTCTGGCCGCCGCGCAGCAATTGCAGAAAAGCGCGAAACCCGCGCAGCTGAAATTCCTCGACCAGCAACTCGCTGGCGAAAAAGATGAAAGTGTCCACGCCGCCCTGAGCCTGGCGCTGGCCAATCTGCAACTGGTCGATACCGATCCAGCGGTGCGCCTCGCCGCCGTACGCCTGCTCGGCGAAACTGGCGACCCACTGGCACGTACACGCCTTGAAGGCTTGCTCCAACCCGGCGTCGAGAGCGATGCCGGCGTACGCACCGCCGCCGAAACCAGCCTCGCCCAGGTCAAGCGCAAGCTGCTGATCGGCGAAGTGCTTGGCCAGGCCTTCAGCGGCATGTCGCTCGGCTCGATTCTGCTGTTGGCAGCGCTTGGTCTGGCAATCACGTTCGGCCTGCTCGGCGTGATCAACATGGCCCACGGCGAGATGCTGATGCTCGGCGCCTACTCGACGTACGTGGTGCAGTTGATGTTCCAGCGCTACGCACCGCAGGCCATCGAGTTCTATCCGCTGATCGCCCTGCCGGTGGCGTTTTTTGTCACGGCGGCAATCGGCATGGCCCTGGAGCGCACGGTGATTCGTCACCTCTACGGCCGCCCGCTGGAAACCCTGCTCGCCACCTGGGGCATCAGCCTGATGCTGATTCAGCTTGTCCGTTTGTTGTTCGGCGCGCAGAACGTTGAAGTGGCCAACCCGGCGTGGCTGTCCGGCGGCATTCAAGTGCTGCCGAATCTGGTGCTGCCGTACAACCGCATCGTCATCATTGCCTTCGCCCTGTTCGTGGTGGTGCTGACCTGGCTGCTGCTGAACAAAACCCGTTTGGGCCTCAACGTTCGCGCCGTCACCCAGAACCGCAACATGGCCGCCTGCTGCGGCGTGCCAACCGGGCGCGTCGATATGCTCGCCTTCGGCCTCGGCTCGGGCATTGCCGGCCTCGGCGGTGTGGCGCTGAGCCAGATCGGCAACGTCGGCCCCGACCTCGGCCAGAGCTACATCATCGACTCCTTCCTGGTGGTGGTGCTCGGCGGCGTCGGCCAGTTGGCCGGTAGCGTGCTTGCGGCGTTCGGCCTGGGCATCGCCAACAAGATTCTCGAACCGCAGATCGGTGCGGTGCTCGGCAAAATCCTGATCCTCGCGCTGATCATTCTGTTTATCCAGAAACGTCCGCAAGGCCTCTTCGCACTGAAAGGACGGGTGATCGACTGATGAACCAGCCTCTGTTAGTCACGGCCACACAAAAGGCCGGGCCGAAAGTCACCATCGCGGTTGGCGCGGTGATTCTTGCGCTGCTGATTGCTCTGCCGCTGCTGTCACTGTTGCCAGCGGACAATGCGCTGTCGGTCTCGGCCTACACGCTGACGCTGGTCGGCAAAATCCTCTGCTACGCCATCGTCGCCTTGGCGCTCGATCTGGTCTGGGGTTACGCCGGTCTGCTGTCGCTGGGCCACGGTCTGTTCTTCGCCCTCGGCGGTTACGCGATGGGCATGTACCTGATGCGTCAGGCTGCCGGTGATGGCTTGCCGGCGTTCATGACTTTCCTGTCGTGGAGCGAATTGCCGTGGTACTGGACTGGCACCAGCAGCTTTATCTGGGCCATGTGTCTGGTGGTGTTGGCCCCGGGGTTGCTGGCGCTGGTGTTCGGTTTCTTCGCCTTCCGTTCGCGGATCAAAGGCGTGTATTTCTCGATCATGACCCAGGCCCTGACCTTCGCCGGCATGCTCCTGTTTTTCCGCAACGAGACCGGGTTTGGCGGTAATAACGGCTTTACCAATTTCCGCACGATTCTCGGTTTCGGCATCACTGAACCGGGCACCCGTGCGGTGCTGTTTCTGGCCACGGTGTTGTTGCTGGTGGCGAGTCTGTTCATCGGCTGGCGCCTGGCACAGAGCAAGTTCGGTCGCGTGCTGACGGCATTGCGCGATGCGGAAAACCGCTTGATGTTCTGCGGCTACGACCCGCGTGGTTTCAAGTTGTTCGTGTGGGTCTTGAGCGCTGTGTTGTGTGGCCTGGCCGGTGCGTTGTACGTGCCGCAAGTGGGCATCATCAACCCCAGCGAAATGTCACCGACCAACTCAATCGAAGCGGCGGTGTGGGTAGCCCTAGGCGGTCGCGGCACGCTGATCGGCCCGCTGCTCGGCGCCGGTGTGGTCAACGGCATGAAGAGCTGGTTCACCGTGGCGTTCCCGGAATACTGGCTGTTCTTCCTCGGCGCGCTGTTCATTGTCGTGACGCTGTACTTGCCTAAAGGCGTGATCGGTCTGCTGAAGAAACGAGGTGAACAATGAGAGTCACGGCGAGCGCTGAATTCATGTTGGAACCGGCCTTTTTTCCCGTGGAACCAAACAAGGACGAAGGCACCAGCCGCGATTCCATCGGCCTCGGCCAGCGGGTCGGCCCGGGGCTGGATACCCGCCACGGCACGATCCTCACACTGGAAGACATCAGCGTCAGCTTCGATGGCTTTCGCGCACTGAACAATCTCAACCTGTACATCGGCGTCGGTGAGTTGCGCTGCATCATCGGCCCCAACGGCGCGGGCAAAACCACGCTGATGGACGTGATCACCGGCAAAACCCGGCCCAGTCACGGCAAGGCCTGGTTCGGTGAAACCCTCGACCTGACGCAGATGAGCGAAGTGCAAATAGCCCAGGCCGGCATCGGTCGCAAGTTTCAGAAGCCGACGGTGTTCGAAGCGCTGAGCGTGTTTGAAAACCTGGAGCTGGCACAGAAAACCGACAAGTCGGTGTGGGCCAGTTTGCGTGCGCGTTTGAGTGGCGAGCAGAAGGACCGGATCAGCGAAGTGCTGGAGACGATTCGCCTGACCACCTCGGTCAATCGTCAGGCCGGGTTGCTCTCTCATGGTCAGAAGCAGTTCCTCGAGATCGGCATGTTGCTGATGCAGGACCCGCAACTGCTGCTGCTCGATGAGCCGGTGGCCGGCATGACCGATGCGGAAACCGAGTTCACTGCCGAGTTGTTCAAGTCACTGGCGGGCAAGCACTCGTTGATGGTGGTGGAGCATGACATGGGCTTTGTCGGCTCGATTGCCGACCACGTCACCGTATTGCACCAAGGCAGCGTATTGGCTGAAGGCTCGCTTGAGCAGGTGCAGGAAAACGAGCGCGTGATCGAGGTCTACCTCGGCCGCTGAAGATTTTGTCCTGTGTAGGAGCTGCCGAAGGCTGCGATCTTTTGATCTTGCTCTTCAAAAAGAAGATCAAAAGATCGCAGCCTTCGGCAGCTCCTACAGAGGATTTCGGGAGATTTTGAACATGCTGCAAGTCGACAAGCTGCACCAGTACTACGGCGGTAGCCACATCCTCCGTGGCCTCAGTTTTGACGTGAAGGTCGGCGAAGTCACCTGCCTGCTCGGCCGTAACGGCGTGGGCAAGACCACCCTGCTCAAATGCCTGATGGGCTTGCTGCCGGCCAAGGAAGGTGTGGTGAATTGGGAAGGTAAACCGATCACCACGTTCAAGCCGCACCAGCGCGTTCACGCCGGAATCGCTTACGTGCCGCAAGGCCGGGAAATCTTCGGACGGCTGACTGTAGAAGAAAACCTGTTGATGGGTCTGTCGCGGTTTCCCGGCAGTGAAGCCAAAGAAGTCCCAGGTTTCATCTACGAATTGTTCCCGGTGCTGCTACAAATGAAGCAGCGTCGCGGCGGCGACCTCTCCGGTGGTCAGCAACAACAGTTGGCAATTGGCCGTGCCTTGGCCAGCCGTCCGCGCTTGCTGATCCTCGACGAGCCCACCGAAGGCATTCAACCCTCGGTGATCAAGGAGATCGGCGCCGTGATCAAGAAACTCGCGGAGCGCGGTGATATGGCGATTTTGCTGGTCGAGCAATTCTACGATTTCGCTGCGGAGCTGGCCGATCAGTACCTGGTGATGTCCCGGGGCGAGATCGTCCAGCAAGGTCGCGGTGAAAATATGGAGGCCGAGGGTGTGCGCGGGCTGGTAACGATCTAGTACAACGAACTAATCTGTAGCTTCCTAACGATAATGACACACCATGAATTCGACTGTTTCACCTGCCCTGTTTACCCCGAGCTGGCACGCCGAGCTGGAGCTCGCTTACGCCCGTTTCGGCGACTGCACGCGCCCGGTCATGCGCCGGCACCTCGGCCCATTACGCGTACAAAAGCACCTGTACGCCGAAGGCCCCGAGGTCTGCCAGCACATCATCGTTCATCCGCCGGGCGGGATCGCCGGCGGTGATCGACTGGACATCAGCGCCCGCGTCGAACCAGACGCCTGGGCACAGATCACCAGCCCCGGCGCGGCAAAGTGGTATCGCGCGGGTGGGCCGGCTTATCAGAAGCTCGACTTGAAAGTGGCGACCGGGGCGACGCTGGAATGGCTGCCGCAGGAAACCATCGTCTACAGCGCCGCGCAGGCTGAGCTGACAACTTCGATTGAACTTGAGGGTGATGCACGGCTGTTCTACTGGGACGTGGTGGCGCTGGGTCGCCCGGCCAGTGGCGAGCGTTTCGACCGTGGGCATTTTCAGGCGCATCTGGACATTCGCCGCGATGGCCGATTGCTCTGGCATGAGCGCCAGCGCATTGTCGGCGGTGACGGTTTGCTTGATTCGCCGATCGGGCTGGATGGCAATCCGGTGTTTGCGACGTTGTTGGTCACCGGTGAAATCGATGCTGAATTGCTCGAGCGTTGCCGCTCGCTGGGCCACGAAGTGCGTGGGGATCTGACGCAGTTGCCGGGGCTATTGGTCGCTCGGTGTCTGGCCAGTGAAGCATTGCTCGCCCGTGCGTGGCTCATCGATTTATGGCGCTTGCTGCGGCCGGTGCTGCTAGATCGCGAAGCCCAGCCCCCACGAATCTGGAACACCTGAAATGCATTCCCCTGTAGGAGCTGCCGAAGGCTGCGATCTTTTGATCTTGCTTCAAAAAATCAATATCAAAAGATCGCAGCCTTCGGCAGCTCCTACAGGTGGCGACCGACTTAATAACTTTTAACTGCCGATACTGGAACCCCACAATGGACCTGACCCCACGCGAAAAAGACAAGCTGCTGATCTTCACCGCCGGCCTCGTCGCCGAGCGGCGTCTGGCCCGCGGCGTGAAGCTCAATTACCCGGAAGCGATGGCCTACATCTCCGCCGCGCTGCTGGAGGGTGCCCGTGACGGCCAGACCGTGGCCGAGCTGATGCACTTCGGCACCACCCTGCTCAGCCGCGAGCAAGTGATGGAAGGCATCGCGGAAATGATCCCGGAAATCCAGGTCGAAGCGACGTTCCCCGACGGCACCAAACTGGTCACCGTTCACCAACCGATCGTCTGAGGCAGCGCCATGACTTACACCATTCGCGATGCCATTCACGCCGATCTGCCGGCGATCCGCGACATCTACAACGACGCGGTGCTCAACACCACAGCGATCTGGAATGAACAGGCCGTCGACCTCGGCAACCGCCAGGCGTGGTTCAGTGCGCGCCAGGCCCAGGCCTATCCGATTCTGGTGATCGTCGACGGCGCCAACAGCGTCCTCGGCTACGCTTCATTCGGTGACTGGCGACCCTTCGACGGCTTTCGCCACACCGTCGAGCACTCGGTTTATGTGCGCAGCGACCAGCGCGGCAATGGCCTCGGCCCGCAACTGATGAGCGCACTGATCGAACGCGCCAGGACCTGCGGCAAACACATCATGGTCGCCGCCATCGAAAGCGGCAACGCCGCCTCGGTTCGTCTGCACGAACGCAGCGGTTTCAGCATCACCGGGCAGATGCCGCAAGTCGGCACCAAATTCGGCCGCTGGCTCGACCTGACCTTTATGCAACTGACCCTCAACCCTGGCGCGGAGCCGCCTGACGCCAACAAGGAGTGACACCAATGAACGCCGCCCAGCTGCGCCGCGTCAATGCTGAAAGTTTTGCGCATTACCGTCAGGGTCTGATCGATCTGCTGCTCGATGCCGTGGGTTACGGCGCCAGCGTCGGCTTCATGGCCGACCTCGATGCAACACAGGCTCGCGCGTATTTCGATGAAGTTCAGGACAACGTCAACAAAGGCAGCGTGCTGCTTTGGGTGGTGGTCAAGGACGAGCAGGTACTCGCCAGTGTGCAACTGGGCCTGTGCCAAAAGTCCAACGGACTCAATCGTGCCGAAGTGCAAAAACTGCTGGTGCGCGAAGACGCGCGACGTCGCGGTCTCGGCCAGCAATTGATGCATGCGCTGGAACTCGAAGCGCCCAAGCACAAGCGCGGCATGCTTTACCTCGACACCGAGGCCGGCTCGCCCGCCGAAGATTTCTACAAGGCGTTGGGCTACAGCCGCGCAGGCGAGATACCTGATTACGCCTGCGACCCGAACGGCACCTATCGACCGACCGCCCTCTATTACAAGATTCTGCAAGGAGCCCAGTGATGATTCCTGGCGAGTACCAGATCCAGCCCGGTGACATCGAACTCAACGTCGGCCGCCGCACCATCAGTCTGAAAGTCGCCAACAGCGGCGACCGGCCGATTCAGGTCGGTTCGCACTATCACTTTTTTGAAACCAACGACGCGCTGACCTTTGATCGCGCCGCCAGCCGTGGCATGCGCCTGAACATTCCGGCTGGCACCGCTGTGCGCTTCGAACCGGGGCAGAGTCGTGAGGTGGAGCTGGTCGATTACGCCGGAAAGCGGCGGGTGTTCGGGTTTGCCGGAAGAGTAATGGGTGATCTCTGACATCTGCGTGCACCGCTGCCCCTCACCCCAGCCCTCTCCCGAGGGAGAGGGAGCCGATCGCCGATAACCGCCCCACCGTGAACAGTCCCCTCTGCGGAGCTGATCACCGATAGCCGGCCCACCGCGTACAGTCCCCTCTCCCTCTGGGAGAGGGCTAGGGTGAGGGTCAATGGCTCACCACTATTTTCTTGAAGGACGCAGCATGAAGATTTCCCGCCAAGCCTACGCCGACATGTTCGGCCCCACCGTCGGCGACAAGGTGCGCCTGGCCGACACCGAGCTGTGGATCGAGGTCGAAAAAGACTTCACCACCTACGGCGAAGAAGTGAAGTTCGGTGGCGGCAAAGTCATCCGCGATGGTCAGGGCCAAAGTCAGTTACTGGCTGCCGAAGTGGTCGACACCCTGATCACCAACGCGCTGATCATTGACCACTGGGGCATCGTCAAAGCCGACGTCGGCCTCAAGGACGGGCGCATTGCCGCGATCGGCAAGGCCGGCAACCCGGATGTGCAGCCGAACGTGACCATCGCCATCGGTGCCGGCACCGAAGTGATCGCCGGTGAAGGCATGATCCTCACCGCTGGCGGCATCGACACGCACATCCACTTCATCTGCCCGCAGCAGATCGAAGAAGCGCTGATGAGCGGCGTCACCACCATGATCGGCGGCGGCACGGGACCTGCCACCGGCACCAACGCCACCACTTGCACCTCCGGCCCATGGCACCTGGCACGGATGCTCCAGGCCGCCGATGCCTTCCCGATGAACATCGGCCTCACCGGCAAGGGCAACGCCAGCCTGCCAGAACCGTTGATCGAGCAGGTCAAGGCCGGCGCCATCGGCCTCAAGCTGCACGAAGACTGGGGCACCACGCCAGCGAGCATCGATAACTGCCTGAGCGTTGCCGATCAGTTCGACGTGCAGGTGGCGATCCACACCGACACCCTCAACGAGTCGGGTTTCGTCGAAACCACCCTCGGCGCGTTCAAGGGCCGCACCATCCACACCTATCACACCGAAGGTGCCGGTGGCGGTCACGCGCCGGACATCATCAAAGCCTGCGGCTTCCCCAACGTGCTGCCGAGTTCGACCAACCCGACCCGGCCGTTCACGCGCAACACCATCGACGAACACCTCGACATGCTGATGGTCTGCCATCACCTCGACCCAAGCATTGCCGAAGACGTCGCGTTTGCCGAAAGCCGCATCCGCCGCGAAACGATTGCCGCCGAAGACATTCTTCATGACCTCGGCGCGTTCTCGATGATCAGCTCCGACAGCCAGGCCATGGGCCGCGTCGGCGAGGTCATCACGCGCACCTGGCAGACCGCCGACAAGATGAAAAAACAGCGCGGCCCGCTGCCGCAGGACGGCGAAGGCAACGACAACTTCCGCGCCAAACGCTACATCGCCAAGTACACGATCAACCCGGCGATCACCCATGGCATCAGCCACGAAGTCGGTTCGATCGAAGTCGGCAAGTGGGCCGATCTGGTGCTGTGGCGCCCGGCATTCTTTGGCGTGAAACCGACGCTGATTCTCAAGGGCGGCGCGATTGCCGCGAGCCTGATGGGCGATGCCAACGCCTCGATTCCGACCCCACAACCGGTGCACTACCGTCCGATGTTCGCCAGCTACGGCGGCTCGCTGCACGCCACCAGCCTGACCTTTATCAGTCAGGCGGCGCAGGAAGCGGGGTTGCCTGAAGCACTGGGGCTGAAGAAGAAAATCGGCGTGGTCAAAGGTTGCCGTGATGTGCAGAAAACCGACCTGATCCACAACGACTATCTGCCGACCATCGATGTCGATCCGCAGAGCTATCAGGTCAAGGCTGACGGGGTGTTGCTCTGGTGTGAACCGGCAGAAACGTTGCCGATGGCGCAGCGGTATTTCCTGTTCTGACGCAGCCGACACGCAGTAGAAAGGCCCCGGAACCGTGCCTTGCGCGCAGTCTCGGGGCCTTTTTCGTGCCGGTATCAAACTATCGCGCAAACGGTCGTGTACTTCTCGCCAAAGGAACTACTATTCGATTCGCTCCACCTCTTTTCAGGAACTGCCCATGCGTCTATCCGAGTTCATCCTGGCCAATATCGAGCCTATCGTCGATGAGTGGGAACAGTTCGCCGCGACTATCACACCGGCCGCCGACTATCTGGATTCCACCGCCCTGCGCGATCACGCCAGCGCCATTCTGCGGGCCGCGGCCCGCGACATGAGCAAGCCGCAGAGCCCTGCCGAACAGGCCGCCAAAGCCAAGGGCGAAGGCCCGGAAAAAACCCCGAGCCTGGACGAGGCTGGCGCCAGTCATGGCGAGTTGCGCCACACCGTGGGTTTTGACCTGGTGCAGATGACCTCCGAGTTCCGTCATCTGCGCGCTTGCGTGATCCGCCTGTGGGTCGACAGCCTCAAAGCCCCGGACATGGCCTGTTTTCAGGACATGATCCGCTTCAACGAAGCCATCGACGAAGCACTGGCCGAATCGACTGCGGCCTACGCCGAACAGGTCAATCGCTCGCGGGACATCTTCCTCGCCATTCTCGGCCATGACCTGCGTGCGCCGCTGCAAGCGGTGAGCATGTCCATCGAGTTGCTGCTGCGCAAATCCAGCCTCGAGGGCGATGCGCTAGCCTGCGCCCTGCACATCAAGCGTGGCGCGCGGCACATGGCGGCGATGGTCAGCGACTTGCTGGAACTGGTGCGCAGTCGACTAGGCAGAAGCCTGCCGATCGAACCGACGCCAATGGACCTGGCCGATGCCGCACGGGCGGCGATTGCCGAGGCGTGCGCCGGCAATCCGGAGTGCGATCCGACGCTCAATGTGAACGGCGACACGCGCGGTACCTGGGATGCCGGCCGAATCGATCAGTTACTGCAGAACCTGATCGGCAATGCCTTACAGCACGGAGCCAACAAGCGCGATGTCACCCTCAATATCAGTGCTGAGGGCGAAAACGTCTGCCTGTCAGTGCACAACTACGGCACACCGATTCCCGAAGAGGCGCTTGGAACGATCTTCGACCCGTTGGTGCGCAGCGCCGACGAGGAGCTCGGACAGCCGTCGACCAGCCTCGGGTTAGGGTTGTTTATCGTCAAGGAAGTGGTGAATGCCCATGGCGGCACCATCGAAGTCAGCTCGAACGAAGCTGACGGGACGCTGTTCAGCGTGGTGCTGCCCAGAAAACTTTGACGTCGCAAGACCGCGTTATCGTTCTTCGCGAGCAGGCTCGCGCCCACAGAAGACCGCGATCAATTGTGGGAGCGAGGCTGCTCGCGAAGAGGCCAGATCAGCAAACCGGAAAACATCAGACTACTACTCCACCACCAACCGCCCCAGACGCTGGCGCAACATGCGATTCTCGGCACGCAATGCCTGCACTTCCTCCAGCAGATCCAACGCCAGCGCAACACCTTCCCACTCCAGCTCCAGCTCGCGTCGCAGCTTCGCGGCGCGTTTGGCCAGACTCAGTTCGTAATCGGTGAAACGCCACTCCCGGGGCTGCGCGCCCTGAGGTTCGAGGATGCCGTGTTCGACGATTTCGATCACGCAGACGTCCGACAAATCGGCCGCCTCACAGAATTCTGCCAGGTCCAGTTGAACGATCAGGGGGCTGCTCATGATGGGCTACTCCGTCGTCGAATTCAGAAGTTCTCTCGCGGATTGAAGGCGGCTTTCTTCGCCAGTTCCTGCCACAGCGCCTTGACCTCGTCGTCAGCGGCTTTCGGCATTACAGCCTTGAGCTGGACGAACAGGTAACCGCGCTCACCGGCCTTGTTTTTCAGGCCATGGCCCTTGGCGCGCATGCGCTGACCGTTCTGGCTGCCGGCAGGGACCTTGAGGTTGATCTTGCCGGTCAGGGTCGGCACGGCCACTTCGGCGCCCAGCGCCAGCTCCCACGGCGCCAGCGGCAAGGTGATGATGAGGTTTTCGCCTTCGACATCGAATTTCGGGTGCGGCGCAAAACGAATGGTCAGATACAGGTCGCCATTCGCCCCGCCACCAACGCCCGGTGCGCCCTGGCCCTTGAGGCGGATGCGCTCGCCGTCGGTCACGCCGGCCGGGATCTTCACGTTCAGGCTCTTGCTGGTGTTGCTGACGTGCTGGCCGTTGGCGTTGTATTGCGGCACCTGGAAGGTGACTTTCTTCGACTCGTTCGCCAGCGTCTCCTCAAGGAAGATCGGCAGTTCCATTTCCACGTCTTGCCCTCGGCGCCCGGTACTGCGTTGTTGCCGACCGTCGCCGCCACCGAAACCGGGGCCGCGATTGCCGAAGATCGAACTGAAGAAGTCCGAGAAGTCGCCGGTGTCGCCACCGCCGCCGCCAAAACCGCCACGGCTCTGCCAGCCCGGTGGGCCCTGAAACGGCTGACCGTGCTGACCATAACGACGCAGCTCGTCGTATTCGGCGCGTTTGTCGGCGCTTTTCAGCGCTTCATAGGCTTCCGAGGCGTCTTTGAATTTGGCCTCGGCGTCCTTTTCCTTGCTGACATCGGGGTGGTATTTGCGCGCCAGCTTGCGATAGGCAGCCTTGATTGCCTTGTCGTCTGCTGTCGGCTCCACGCCGAGTATCTTGTAATAGTCTTTGAAGTCCATCGAAGGAATCACCGTCCGTTATCGATTTCGCGCCGAGACCAGCATGCGCTCATTCGCGCGTGCCGGGTTGACCGATCTCAAGTTTGTGACCGGGTGGCGCAGCAGAAGTTTATCGGCAGTGGACGGCGGTTCTGGTGACCGCCGGTGGTTCTGCCGGCCCATGCCAGCAAGTTTGGGGCAAAGTCGGAGCTTTCAAGGCAGTTTAGTCGTGAAATAGCAGATGACCGGCCTTCGAATCTGGCGCGCACTGACATACACTGCGCGGCCGTTTTTTTGACCGGAACCGAAAGACATGAAAGACGCCTCTCCAGCCCGTGCCTGCGGCATCGACTTCGGCACGTCCAACTCCACCGTCGGCTGGCTGCGCCCCGGCATGGAAACGATGATCGCGCTGGAAGACGACAAGATCACCCTGCCGTCGGTGGTCTTCTTCAACATTGAGGAACGCCGTCCGGTGTACGGTCGTCTGGCGTTGCACGAGTACCTGGAAGGCTACGAAGGCCGGCTGATGCGCTCGCTGAAAAGCCTGCTCGGTTCCAAGCTGATCAAGCACGACACCAGCGTCCTCGGCACCGCTATGCCGTTCAAGGACTTGCTCGGCCTGTTCATCGGCCAACTGAAGAGCCGCGCCGAAACCGCCGCCGGTCGGGAATTCGAGCAGGTGGTGCTCGGGCGTCCGGTGTTCTTCGTCGATGATGATCCACTGGCTGATCAGGAAGCCGAAGACACCCTGGTCGAAGTGGCGCGCAAGATCGGCTTCAAGGACGTGTCGTTCCAGTACGAGCCGATCGCCGCGGCCTTCGACTACGAGTCGACCATCGAGAAAGAAGAACTGGTGCTGATCGTCGACATCGGCGGTGGTACCTCCGACTTCTCGCTGGTGCGCCTGTCGCCAGAGCGTCGTGGCCTCGATAACCGTCACGATGACATCCTCGCCACCGGCGGTGTGCACATCGGCGGGACCGATTTCGACAAACAGCTGAGCCTGCAAGGTCTGATGCCGCTGTTCGGCTACGGCAGCCGCATGAAGAGCGGCGCCTACATGCCGACCAGCCACCACATGAACCTGGCGACCTGGCACACCATCAACTCGGTGTACTCGCAGAAATCCAGCCTGGCGCTGGGCAGCATGCGCTACGACATCGAAGACACCGGCGGCATCGATCGCTTGTTCAAGCTGATCGAACAACGTGCCGGGCACTGGCTGGCAATGGAAGTCGAAGAAACCAAGATCCAGTTGACCCACACCGACAGCCGCCACGTGCCGCTGGACCGCATCGAAGCCGGTTTGAGTGTTGAGCTGACCCGAGCGCTGTTTGAATCGGCGATTGATGCGTTGCTGGAGCGGGTACGCGGCAGTGTTACCCAGTTGCTGAACGATGCCGGCGTCGCAGTGGAACAGGTCGACACGGTGTTCTTCACCGGTGGTTCGAGCGGCATTCCGGCGCTGCGCAACAGTGTTTCGGCGATGTTGCCGAATGCACGGCATGTCGAAGGGAATATCTTCGGCAGCATTGGTAGCGGTCTGGCGATTGAAGCGATGAAACGCTACGGCGCGATGGCCTGACCTGAAATCGGCGTCGCGCCTTTCGCGAGCAAGCTCGCTCCCACATTTGACCGCATTCCTTCAGTTGAAATGCAATCCCATGTGGGAGCGAGCTTGCTCGCGAAGGCGTCAGATCAGGCACCACAGATCCATCGGTTACACCATCCCGCCCAGCTTCAATTCACTCTTCAGGTACGCATAATAAATCGGCCCCGCCACCACCCCCGGCAGGCCGAATGCCGCCTCGAACACCAGCATCGCCAGCAGCAACTCCCACGACTTGGCACTGATTTGCCCGCCGACAATGCGCGCGTTGAGGAAGTACTCGAGCTTGTGGATAAAAATCAGATAACCCAGCGCAGCAATCGCCACCCAGATCGACAGTGACAGGCCGACGATGGTGATCAGCGTGTTCGACATCAGGTTGCCGATCACCGGCAGCAGGCCGAGCAGGAAGGTCAACACGATCAGGGTTTTGGTCAGCGGCAACTTGATTCCAAGCATCGGCAGGATGACCGCCAGGAAGATCCCGGTGAACACGGTGTTCAGTAAGGAAATCTTGATTTGCGCAAACACGATGTTGCGGAAGGCCTGCACCAACAGGTGCAAGCGGTCGAACAGCGCCGCCGCCAGCGGTTTGCGCTTGGTGACGTCGGGGATGCGCTGCAAAGCAATGATCGCACCGAGCACCATGCCGATCAGCAGCGTCACGAACATGTGCGCCGCGTCTTTGCCGACCAGCTGCAGGTCGGACAGGTGCTTGCCCATCCACTCACCTATCGCTACGCGAAATTCTGCAGCACTGGCCGGCAGATAGGCGTCGATAAACGGCGGCAATTGCCCACGCGCGCGGTCGACCACACCCATGAACTTGTCGAGGGAAGCGCCGGGGTTTTCCGCTTCATGCAGCAGAAAGCTGATGGCGCCGGCGAAGATCAACGCCAGCACGCTGACGACCAGCGTGCCCAGCAACGCCACCGCCAGCCAACGCGCGCGGCGGCCTTCGATCAGCCGTTGCAGTTGCGGGGTGAGCATGTTGACCAGTTCGAATACCAGCAGCCCGGCCAGCAGGCTCGGCAACAAGCGCAGCGGCAGCACCAGGAGCAAACCGCCAAAAATGATGATGCAACTGACCCAGAACACTACATGACGCTCAGAAAACGTTGGCATACAGCCTCAAAACGAACGGCGTAAAAGGATTGGCAGTCTGCCAGCGTTCCCGGGGGAGCACTAGGTATATGCGGTGTTTCGGTTTTTGCTGCACGGCTTGAGATCCAGCCCTCACCCTAGCCCTCTCCCGGAGGGAGAGGGAACCGATCGAGGAATGGCGAAGAAAACCGGCGACCTTCCAGTCCTGTATTGAATCCAGAATCGGCCAGATAGTTCAGGTCGATGGATATCTGAAAACAACACGGTCAGTACCCTCTCCCTCTGGGAGAGGGTCAGGGTGGGCGGCCCCCCACAGAACCAGGTTATTTTTTCTTCAGGCAATCACTCATGAAGGTCTTGCGCGCATCGCCGGTCAGGGCTTTGGTGGCGGCATCGGCGTTGCAGGTTTTCATTTTCTGCTGCTGCGGGGTCAGGGCTTTGGCATCGTTGGCCGCAGGCGTTGCCTTGAGGCAGGTGCTCATGAAGGCTTTGCGCTCATCGCCTTTCAGACTCTTGGCGGTCGCATCGGCATTGCAGGTGGTCATTTTGTTCTGTTGCGCCGTGGCGGCGAAACCTTGGGAACACAGGAGCAAACCAATCATCAACAACGGCACACGCAACATCTTCATGGAGTTTTCTCCTTGTCGCCGCTCCGATGGGGGCGGCCTCTGCTGGAGTGTAGCCAAATCTTGTTACACCTTCCTGCCTTCCAGATGGCTACGCCGATACTGCTCCGGCGTACACCCAGCCTGCCGCGCGAACATGGCAATAAATGCCGAGCCGCTGCTGTAACCGAGATCAAAAGCAATCTCTTGCACGCTGCGCGAAGTCTCCAGCGCCTCGATTGCGGCGAGATAGCGCAGACGCTGGCGCCACTCGCCAAAACTCATCCCCAGTTCACGGACGAATTGCCGGGCCAGCGTGCGTTCGCTGACATGCACTTGCAGCGCCCAATGCGCCAGCGGCTGATTGTTACCCGGCTCGGCCTGCAAGGTTTCGAGGATCGCCAGCAACCCCGGACTGCTCGCGTACGGCAGATAGCATTCGTGCACCGGCGCCTGTTGCAGTTGATCGACCAATACCTGCGCCAGGCGCTGATCGGCATCGCGTTCGGGAATCTTCACGTCGCGGGCGGCGAAGTCTTTGAGAATCGCCTTGAGAATGTCGCTGATCGCCAGGGTACAGGCGCGCTTGGGCAGTTCGGCGCAGACCTTGGGGTCGAGGCACACCGCGCGATAGTTGACCGGTTGATGGCTGTAGAAACTGTGCTCGACCTGCGGCGGCACCCACACCGCGTACTGCGGCGGCGACATGAAGCGGCTGCCATCGACGTCCATGTGCAGCACGCCGTGCGCGGCGTACTCCAGCGTGCCCCACGGATGACGATGGGGCGCGGCGAATTCATGGGCATTGAAGTCGGCGTAGCGGAAGTACACCGCCGACGGCAGTTCGCAGAAATCCAGCAGATCGATGTGTTTGCTGTTCATGCTGTCCGGTTTCAGAGGCAGGTTGTCCGGTTCGCAGTATAGGCTTGCATCCAGACAAGGGATAATCGCCCTTCATCAACGTAATGGTTTCAACTCATGCAATACGCGTTTCCGCTGCTGGCGATTTTTATCTGGGCCGGCAATACCGTGATCAACAAACTCGCAGTCGGGGCAATTTTCCCCGCCGAAATCGGTTTCTATCGCTGGCTGCTCGCCGGTTTGCTGTTCACCCCGTTCATGCTCAAAGCGGTGATTGCGCACTGGCCGCAGATCCGTCCGAACCTGGGCAGGATTTTCATCCTCGGCGTACTCGGCATGGCGGTGTATCAAAGCCTCGCCTACTTCGCCGCAACCCTGACCACCGCGACCAACATGGGCATTATCCTGTCGCTGATGCCGTTGATGTCGCTGGCCATGGCGATCATCAGCCTTGGCCAGCGCCTGACCGCCGGCGCGCTGGTCGGCGCAGTCTTGTCGTTTGCCGGTGTGTTGGTGGTGGTGTCGTCCGGCAGCCTCGGTGCTCTACTGCAACACGGGGTGAACATGGGTGATGCGATGATGCTGATCGCCACCCTGGCCTACGCGATCTACAGCACCCTGCTGAAAAAATGGCAGCTGCGCCTGCCGCCTCTGGTGTTGCTGTATTTGCAGGTGTTGGTGGCGATCGTTGTGTTGTTTCCGCTGTATGTCGTTTCGCCGAAGACTGGTTTGACCCTGCAGAACATTCCACTGGTGCTGTATGCGTGTCTGTTGGCGTCGATGCTCGCGCCGCTGGCGTGGATGCAGGCGGTGCAGCGGTTGGGGCCGAGCCGGACAACATTGTTCTTTAACTTGCTGCCGTTGATTACTGCGCTGATTGCGGCGGTGGTGTTGAAGGAACAGTTGGCGATGTATCACCTGGTGGGCGGGTTGTTGACGTTGGGCGGGGTGATTCTTTCCGAGCGTTGGACCACCGTGTTGGGCCGCCGGATCAGCGTTGCCTGATGGAAAAGATCGCAGCCTGCGGCAGCTCCTACATGAGTTCGGGGCGTTCACAAAATTTGCGTTCGACACCGAACCTGTAGGAGTTGCCGAAGGCTGCGATCTTTTGATCCTAAAGACCGGCAGCCTCAAGCCGCGCCGCATGCTCGACAAACAGCCGCACCGGATCCGCCCCCTTGCCGACCAGCCCCAGCGACTGGTTAACAATGTCGAAATGATCCAGCGGATAGTCATCGCCAATCACCGTGCCCAGATGCGAGCTGTAACGCCCGACCATGCCGTCGCACTGCCCCGGCTCGCGCACGAAGGTTTTCGCAAACAGGCGACAGCTGCGATTGGTGCCGTCGAACAGATTACCGCCACGATCAGTCTTGCCCGGTTGCAACGTCCCTGACCATGAGTAATAACGCACACCATTGACCTCCTCCGGCCCGTGCCCACCCCAAGTTTCAGGCAAGCCCTGTGGATAACGCTGATTGAACAGCGCAACACCCTCAGTCGTCAGCGATTGGTGCGAGGCATGAATATCCACTGGCAGTTTCGGCCCGTGGTAACTGGTCTCCAGCAGCGCCATCAGCCAGCCGACAAAACGCAGCAATGCTTCAAGCAGACGGCCCTTGGCGCTGTCCGCCGGGTAGTGTTTTTGCAGATAGTCAGCCAGTTCCGAACCATGATTCGGTCCTGCGACCGATGTAACCGACGCCACCAGATCCGGCCGCTTCGCCGCCGCATAGCGCGCCGTCAGCGAACCCTGACTGTGGCCGAACAGGTTGACCTTGTGCGCCCCGGTCTCGCGCAAGATCTCATCGATCCGCGCCAGCAACTGCTCGCCGCGCACTTCCGTCGAATGCAGCGGCGACACCTGTACCGCAATCACCGTCGCACCGCCACGGCGCAATGCCTTGATGATGCCGTACCAGTACGGATAGAGAACCAGCCGGATAAACCCGAGCATACCGGGCACCAGCACCAGTGGATAACGCGTCGACATGGGCAAACATCCTTGTGGTCGGTGAGTGGATGCTAAGGCGTGCAAAACGCCCGCCAAGCATCCTCCCTGATGATGACAGCTCAACGACCAGCCTACTTCAGGCCCACCACCCCCGCCACAATCAGCCCTACCGAAACCAGTTTGACCAGCGTCAGACTTTCCCCCAGCAAGGCAAAGCCGAGGAACACCGTGCCGAGCGAGCCAATCGCCGTCCAGATCGGGTAGGCGATGCTCACCGGCAACTCGCGCATTGCCAGCGTCAGGAAATATATCCCGCCGACCGCCGCAATCACCGTGATCAACGACGGCCAGAGCCGGGTGAAACCTTCGGCGTACTTCATGCCCATGGCGAAGGTCACTTCAAACCCGGCGGCGATCAGCAGGCACAGCCAGGCCACCTAGAACTCCCGGGCAAGGCTGAGCAAACGCTGCTCCGCCTCGGCCACCGACACCGCGAAGGTGCGTTCGGCGGACTCTTCGCCCTCGGCCGCGACCACGGTGACGTCGTTAATGCCGATGAACCCCAGTGCCGTACGCAGCCATGGATCAGCGTGGTTCAAGGCTTCCAGCTCACCACCCGGGCCGAAACCGAAACCACCGCGACTGGTGACGATCAACGCCTTCTTGCCCTGCAACAGCGGGGTGTACTGGGCGACGCCATTGTCCAGCGTGTGATCGAAGGTCAGGCCAAGACGCACGATCTGATCGACCCAGGCCTTGAGGCCACTGGGCACGCTGAAGTTGTACATCGGCGTGGAAATCAGCAGCAGGTCGTGGTCGAACAACTCGCCGACCAGTTGATCGCTCAGTGCCAGATCGGCCTGCATCGACAATGGACGCGCTTCAGGCTGTGGATAAAACGCGGCGGCGACAAAGGCTTCATTGACGGCGGGAATCAGCGCTCGACCGACTTCACGCCGAGTCACCTGCGCCTGTGAATGACGCACCTGCCAGGCGCTGAGAAAAACTTCCGCCAGCCGCCGCGAGTGCGAACGGTCGCCACGCGGGCTGGCATGAATCGCAAGAATCCTGCTCATCTGTAAATCCTCCGGACTAGAATCAAACTGCTTGTGGCTTGCAGCTTGCAGCTCGCCGTCGCTTCTTCTCAAATGAGCAAAAATCATTCGGGATGAATTCATTTCATCCATGGAGTTTCCGATGTTCGCCTCGCTACCCCTGACCGCCCTGCGCGCCTTTGAATCGGCATCACGATTGCTGAGTTTCAAGGCTGCCGCCGAAGAGCTGTCGGTCACGCCCACCGCGATTTCTCATCAGATCCGTTCGCTGGAAGACTGGCTCGGTGTCGCGTTGTTTGAACGCCTGCCGCGCCAGGTGCGCCTGACCGAGGGCGGCGAACGCCTGTTTCGCAGCCTGCACGGCGCATTGCTGGAGGTGGCACAAAGCGTCGACACCCTGCGCCCGCAACGCAGCGGCAGCACGTTGACGCTGTCGACCACCGCAGCATTCGCTGCGCTTTGGCTGGTGCCGCGTCTCGGGCGCTTTTACGCGCAACATCCGAACATCAACGTGCGCCTCGATACCCACTGCGAAGTCATCGATCTGCATCAGGACGCCAGTGTCGATCTGGTTTTGCGCTATAGCCTCGACGATTACCCGAACCTGTATGGCCTGTGCCTGTTCGATGAATCGTTCGGCGTGTACGGCTCGCCCGAGCAAGTGGCGCTGGCGGCGCGGCGCACGCCAACGTTAATCAGCGTGCGCTGGCACAACTCGAAACTGTATGCCCATGGCTGGGAAGCCTGGTGCGCCAAGGCCGGCGCAAACTGGTTGAATCAGCCACCGGCCATGCGCGAATACGATGAGGAGCATTACGCCCTGCAAGCAGCGATCGCCGGGCAAGGGCTGGTGCTGGCGAGCAATATTCTGGTGTCGGAGAGTGTCGCCAGTGGTTTGCTGGTGCCGTTCATGGGCCAGGTTCAGGTCGATGGTGCCGGGTACAGCGCGTTGTGTGTGCCGGGGCGCGAGCGGCATCCGCCGGTGCGGGCATTTTTTGCCTGGTTGCGCGAGGAGGCAGTTTTGTCCGGGCTGGCGCCAAGATCGCAGCCTTCGGCGGCTCCGACAGGGGTTGCGTAAACCGATAAAACTTTTTGCAACGCTCATGACTCACAGCTTAGGTAGCGACCGCGTCCACAGAACGTGGCGACAATCGGATTAGCCTCCAGGAGATCGAAATGAGCGACGACCTGCATCTGTCAGATGTTCAAACCTTGCGCGAACGTGCGCGCCAACACGTCGAAAACGGCGCCGTCACCGAGGGCTACAGCGCCGACCGTGAAGAGGTGCTGCGCTTGCTTAATGAATCGCTGGCCACTGAACTGGTCTGCGTGCTGCGCTACAAGCGCCACTATTTCATGGCCAATGGTGTGAAAGCCCATGTGGCGGCTGAAGAGTTTCTCGAGCACGCCACCCAGGAAGCCCAGCACGCTGACCGTCTGGCCGAGCGCATTGTGCAGTTGGGTGGCGAGCCCGAGTTCAACCCCGACATGCTGTCGAAGATGTCCCACGCGCAATACGTGGCCGGCAACACCCTCAAAGAGATGGTCTACGAAGACCTCGTTGCCGAGCGGATCGCCATCGACAGCTATCGCGAAATCATCCAGTACATCGGCGAGAAAGACCCGACTACGCGGCGTATCTTCGAAGATATTCTGGCGCAGGAAGAAGAGCATGCCGATGACATGGCTGACATCCTGAACGACCTGTAAAACATTAAAACCGCCTGCTCGCGAAGGGGCCGCAACAGAAGCAAAAAGATCGCAGCCTTCGGCCGCTCCTACATGGAAATGCATTCCAAGGTAGGAGCGGCCGAAGGCTACGATCTTTTGATCTGGCTCTTATTTAGTGGGTTTTACGGTAACGGGCGCCTTGCCCGCCTTCATCTGCTCCAGCAACGGCGCACACTGATTCGGCTCGCCACCACTCGGCGCCACCAGCGCCAACAGCCCCGCCGCCGGCGCAGCGATCACACCCAGCGCAACCATCCCCGCCCCGCGCAACATCAGCGGCACAGCCTTCACGCCGGCATCCGGCTTGATGAACTTGCCGCGTACATACAGCGGCGAACGCAGGGAAATCAACCGCCAGCCTTTGGATTCCGGGGTCACGGTCAGATCGAGCTGCTCGGTGGCCATGTTCGCCGTGCCGTCGATATAGATGATCGCGTTCTCGGTATCGAAGACAAACAACTGCGTGGTCGCCAGACCGGTCTTGATGTCGAAGTCCGCCGCCGCGCAGTTGATCTTCACTTCCTTGTCGCCAAAGATCTTGCCGACCACATAGTTGCCGACGTTGAGCCCGGCCAGTTCCATCAGCTCACGGCTGATCGCGCCGTCGTTGATCAACATCTTCAATTTGCCGTTGGCGCCGCCCAGCAGCTTGGCCACCGAGTTGCCGCGACCAGTGATATCGGCGTCGCCATTCAGCTCACCAAAACTGGTCTTCATCGGTTCGAAAGTCGGGAACAGCTCTTTGAGTTTGAACCTGCGCGCAGTCAGTTTCGCCCGGCCTTCCAGTGGCTCGGTGCGACCGTTGAGGCGAATCTGTGCATCAAGATTGCCGCCAGCGACGCCGAAGCGCAGTGGCTCAAGGCTCAGTTCGCCGTCGTCGAGTTTCAGGTGGGTATAGAGGTCATTGAACGGCAGTTTCTCGCTGTGGACGATGCGCTTGCCGGTGAACTCGACGTCGGCATCCATCGCGCGCCAGCGGTCAGTCTTGAACTCTTCCACCGGCAGCACTTTATCGGCCGGCTGTTTGCTCTCGCCACCGCGCGCCTTTTGCTTGTCATTGGAGTCGGCGCCGATCAGCGGTGCGAGGTCAGCGAACAACAGTTGATTGGAGAGCAACGCGCCGCTGAGCTTCGGCCGTGGCTGGCTGGCGACGTAGGTCAGGTCGCCATGGATGTCGCTGCTGCCGATCTTGCCGTTGAACTGCTCATAGGTAAATTTCGCCCCGGCCTCGTCGTGCAGCTTGGCGATCAAATGGCCGTCGGTGGCGTACGGTGGGGTGTCCGGCAGGGTCACGCCAGTCAGCGGGTAAAGATTGCCGAGGCTGGCACCGGCGAGTTTCAGGCGCAGATCGAGGGCGCCGAGGTTGAGGGGATCGGTCAGCGTGCCGGCCAGTTCGATGCTGGTATCGCCGATCTTCGCCTGGGCCTGCAGCGGGAATGGCTTGCGCGCATCCTGCAAGGCGAGCAGCCCACCGATCTTGCCTTGGCCGGTCAGTTTCTGGCCGTGGTATTGGCCTTTGACCTTCAAGGCAAACGCGTAATCCTGCGGTGCACCGCCCTTGTCCTGGGCAGTCTTCGCCGCTTTGGCACCCACGATGTCGCTATACGGAATCGGTTTACCCAACGGATCAATCAGCACATCGAGATTGGTTTTGAGCGTTTGATCGTCGAGGGTGACGTGGCCCTTGTCGAAACCGATGGCGCCGATGTCGACGACCCAATTCGACGGCTCGGCGTTGGGATCCTTCGGATCGAACTTGAATACCCAGTTCGCTCGACCATCGGCCAAACGTTGCAACTCGGCATTGGGTTCGGTCAGATCGATGCGCGGGATCACCACCCGTTGCGCCAGCAGCGCCAACGGCGAAATGCGCAGCTCAACGCGTTTGAGCGTGACCATCTGCGGCTTCTTTGACCAGTCCGGGTTGCCCAGGCTCAAATCCTCAGCGACCACGTGCGGCCACGGCACCCAGGAACGCCAGCCGCCCTCGTCCGGCTCGCGCTGCCAGATCACCGCAAGGTTGCCGTTGATGGCAAACGGTCGGTGCAGTTCTTCCGAGACTTTGGCGTTGAGCGGCGGTTTGATCCGGTTCCAGTCGAAGAACACGATGATCAACACCAGCACGGCCAGTAGCAGCACGAGAATGGCGAAGGTCCAGCTGAAGATTTTTCCAGTGCGCGTCATGCACAAAGCTCCTGATCACGACCGCACGCAAAGACTGCGGCGTACGGCTGAAACGGCGGGCCAAAGCGGCCCCTATGAAATCTACGACTGGCAAACGAGTCGCAGGTTTAATCGAAAGGCCGATTAACGCGCAAAAAGTCGCGCGAAATCTGACCAATCAGTCGAACAGTGTTACCGCGACCCGCACTTTTGCGAGGCGCGAGTGAGTCGGAAATACCCACCTCGGTGCAAAACCGTCGCCCGCAAAGGCCCGATCTAGAGCCTTCGGGCAGAACAATCAATTCTGTTGATTATTACCATTGCGTTTATGAACTTTTATATCGACTTATCGAGAGTAGCATTGCCCTCGTACCCACTTTATCGCCCTCCCAAGGAGCAACCCATCATGAAACGCCAATTACTGCTCAGCCTTACCCTGTCGATGCTAGCCAGCACTGCTTTCGCCCTGCCCGCTGCCGATCAGGCTACTCCGCAAGTAAAAGACAGCCACTCGGTGTTCAGCCAGACCGTAGCAGCTGATGGTTCGGACCGTACCCCACAAGGCCAGACCCTGGCTGAAGGCGGCCGTGATCGTCTGGAAGAGAAAGGTCTGGTTCAGGACGGCTACGACAAGACCCCACAAGGTCAGACTCTGGCATCCGACGGCAGCGAGCGCACCCCACAAGGCCAGACCCTGGCTTCCGACGGTAGCGAGCGCACCCCACAAGGCCAGACCCTGGCTTCCGACGGTAGCGAGCGCACTCCACAAGGCCAGACCCTGGCTGACGACGGCTTCGACAAAACCCCACTGGGTCAAGCACTCGCCGAAGGTGGTGGTGACCGTGTGATCGAACGCAACAGCGCCCTGAGCTAAGCCCATGGCGGCCGCGAAAAAAAGCCCAATCACCGGATTGGGCTTTTGACTTTCCTGGCTGGTGAAATCCTTCGCTACATGTCCTCCCGTTCGACGCCGACAAAGCCGATTTGCTAGAGTGCGGCGCTTGTCCTGCCAAAGAACACACCCTGCGATGCTGCCCCGCGCCGAACAGAAACAACAGACCCGCAACGCCTTGATGGACGCTGCCCGCCACCTCATGGAAAGCGGCCGAGGATTCGGCAGCCTGAGCCTGCGCGAAGTGACCAAAACCGCCGGGATCGTGCCCACCGGTTTCTACCGGCATTTTGCCGATATGGATGAGCTGGGCCTGGTGCTGGTCAGTGAAGTCGGCCAGACCTTTCGTGAAACCATCCGTTTGGTGCGGCACAACGAATTCGTCATGGGCGGCATCATCGATGCTTCGGTGCGGATCTTCCTTGACGTGGTCAGCGCCAATCGCTCGCAATTCCTGTTTCTCGCCCGTGAACAGTACGGCGGTTCGCTGCCAGTGCGTCAGGCAATTGGCCGGTTGCGCGAGAACATCAGTTCCGACCTGGCGGCCGACCTGACGATGATGCCCAAGCTTCAGCATCTGAACGCCGCCGGCCTGAGTGTAATTGCCGACCTGATCGTCAAATCGGTGTTCGCTACCCTCCCCGACATCATCGACCCGCCGGCCGAAGCCCTGCCGGAGCATCTGACGCCACAGGCAAAGATCACCCAGCAACTGCGCTTCATCTTTATCGGCCTCAAGCACTGGCAAGGGCTGGGCAGTACCGAGTAACTCCCCCTTATTACTGACACAACAAATTCCCCCTGTGGGAACGAGCCTGCTCGCGAAGGCGTCGTGTCAGCCAACATCTACATCACTGCCCCAGCGCATTCGCGAGCAGGCTCGCTCCCACATTTGGTTCGGCGCATCAGCCTCCATTTGGTGCATGTAAAAACCTTCATGCACCAAAACATTCCAAAATCCCGCAACATCTTGAAACATCCGCTACGCTCCGACAGGGATTTCCTACATCCCGTCCGATTGGCAAGGCCCTTGCTCTAGCCAGAGTATTGTCCATAGCTGGAAGCTTTCCGATGCTGGTGATTCACCGCAGAATCGACCCTCAACCCGTCTGGGCCGCCGAGTTGCACCTGACCTTCGAAGCACGGAGCAAAAGCCGTTTGCGCTGTTTCAGTGCCGAGGGCGAAGACGTCGGGTTGTTTTTGGAGCGCGGTCAGTCGCCGCTGTATGACGGCGAATGCCTACAGGCTGAAGACGGCCGCATCGTCCGTGTCTGCGCCCGCCCCGAGCAACTACTGCACGTCACCTGCGCCAATGCCTTCGAACTGACCCGCGCCGCTTATCACTTGGGTAACCGCCACGTTGCCCTGCAAGTCGGCGATGGCTGGCTGCGCCTGCTCGACGATTACGTGCTCAAGGCGATGCTGGAACAACTCGGCGCTCAAGTCGAAGCCGTAGAAGCGCCGTTCCAGCCGGAACACGGCGCCTATGGCGGCGGCCATCACCATTCACGCCACGGCGACGAAGACTTCAACTACGCGCCGAAACTCCATCAGTTCGGCGTACGCCTGTGAATCCGGCCTGGGCGCTGCTGCGCCTGGCCAGTCCGCAATTGCCGATTGGCGGCTACAGCTATTCGCAAGGCCTGGAAATGGCTGTGGATAACGGCCGCGTGAACAACCCGGACAGTGCCCGGCGCTGGATCAGCGATCAGTTGTTGCTCAACCTCGCCCGCTTCGAAGCGCCATTGCTGCTCGCACATTGTCAGGCGGCGGCGGATGAGCAATGGGCCGAGCTACAGATCCTGTGCGAAAGCCATCGCGCCAGCCGCGAGACGCGGGAGTTACATCTGGAGAGCCGGCAGATGGGCTATTCGTTGCAGCAACTGCTCAATGGTTTGCCGGAACTCGACGCGCCGGCCCGCGCCTTTCTCGATCAATGCCCGGAACCGCATCTGGCCCTGTGCTGGGCGCTGGCCGCGCGCGCCTGGGGTATCTGCCCGCAAGACGCCCTCGCCGCGTGGTTGTGGAGCTGGCTGGAAAACCAGCTTGCCGTACTGATGAAAACCCTGCCACTGGGCCAGCAAGCCGCCCAGCGCCTGACCAGCGAACTGCTGCCGCTGCTGCAACAAGCGCAGCAAGACGCCAGCCGAATCAACCCCGAACACATGGGCAGCGCCGCGTTCGGTCTGTCCCTGGCGTGCATGGCCCACGAGCGCCAGTACAGCCGACTCTTCCGTTCTTAGGAGAAACACTCGATGAACACACAACCTCTGCGCGTCGGCATCGGCGGCCCGGTCGGTTCCGGCAAAACCGCGTTGACCCTGGCCCTGTGCCTGGCCCTGCGCGAGCGCTACAACCTCGCCGTGGTCACCAACGATATCTACACCCGTGAAGACGCCGATTTCCTCGTGCGCAACGAAGCCCTCGCACCGGAGCGGATCATCGGCGTGGAAACCGGCGGCTGCCCGCACACGGCGATCCGCGAAGATGCCTCGATCAACCTTGAAGCGGTGGATCAACTGAACCGGCGCTTTCCGGGGCTGGATCTGATTCTGGTGGAATCCGGCGGCGACAACCTGTCGGCGACTTTCAGCCCGGAATTGTCCGACCTGACCATCTACGTGATCGACGTCTCGGCCGGCGACAAGCTGCCGCGCAAGGGCGGGCCGGGGATCTGCAAATCCGATCTGCTGGTGATCAACAAGATCGACCTGGCGCCGCTGGTGGGCGCCTCGCTGGAAATGATGGACAGCGACACAAAACGCATGCGCAACGGCAAGCCGTTCGTCTTCAGCAACCAGAAAACCGGTCAGGGCCTTGAGCAAATCATCGCCTTCATCGAACGCCAGGGCCTGCTGACCGCAGCCTGATTCACTGCTCAACAAGGAAGCTTATCCATGACACTCAAACGTATTCTCGGCGCTGTGGCGCTGCTACTGACGCCAGCATTGGCCTTCGCTCACCCTGGGCATGGCGACAGCGGTCTGGTCGCCGGCATCAGTCACCCGATTGGCGGTCTCGACCATTTGCTGGCGATGGTGGCTGTCGGTTTGTGGGCCGCGCAGCAGCAAGGCGCCGCGCGCTGGGCGCTGCCGTGCACGTTTGTCGGCACCATGCTGATCGGCGGCTTGCTCGGTTTTGAAGGGCTAGAGTTGCCAGCGCTGGAAAGCGGGATCGCCGCGTCGGTACTGGCGCTGGGTCTGGCGGTGGCCCTGGCGGTGCGTCCGCCATTGGTCATGGCAGTAGCGGCGACGGCGCTGTTTGCGTTGTTCCATGGCGTGGCGCATGGCTTGGAACTGCCGGACATGAGCAGTCCTTGGGCGTATGCGGCAGGTTTCGTCGTCGCGACGGCTGCACTGCATGCGGCGGGTTATGGCGTGGTGCGGTTCCTGCCTCAAGCTGCTGCACCATTGGTGCGGTTGGCAGGAGCGGCTTCGGCGGTGACTGGCGCCTGGTTGTTGGCAGGCTGATCTCTATCGCCTGGGCCGGCCTCATCGCTGGCAAGCCAGCTCCCACAGGTTTTTGGGTAAGTCCACAATTGTGTGAACACCAAATATCCTTGTGGGAGCTGGCTCGCCAGCTATGACGGCCGATCAGACACCAAACCTCTAAAGCCTGCCGCTCTGCTACCATGTCGCGCAATCGCCTCAGCCGTGACGACGTCCGCCCATGCCCCACGCTTCTCGCTCCACCTCCCTGCCCGAATTGACTGCCCTGTTCGGCGCTGTGCAGCAGCACTTCGTCAACGTGATCGTGCCGCTCTGGCAAGGCCCGGGCTGGAATGCCGACATGGCGCTTCCTTATGAGGCGCTGGACGCCACACACCAACCACTGCCACCGCAACGCTATCGAGCGATGGCCTGCGCACGGCAGTTGTATCTGTTTTCCAGTCTGATCGGGATTGTGGATAACGCTGACGTACGCGCAGCAGCGCTGTTTCGCTCGCTGCAACGGCACTTCCACGATGCCGAGCATGGCGGCTGGTTCTACAGCATCGACGCCCTGGGCAAACCGCTGGATCAGCGCAAGGATCTCTACACCCACGCCTTTATCCTGTTTGCTTGCGCGCATTACTGGGAGAAGTCAGGCGATCCGCTGGTCGAATCGACGCTGAATGCAGCGCTGGAAATCATTGGCCGGCGCTTTGCGACAGGCGACGGTTTGTACGAAGCCTGTCTGGAACGCGACTGGATCACCCTGCAAACCGGTCCACTGCAGAACCCGTTGATGCACCTGGCCGAAGCATTTCTTGCCACCCTCGCCGTGCGCGAAGATGCCCAGACGCAGAAAGCGTTGCTGGAGTTATGCACTGCCATGCACAAGCACTTCGTCGACCCGCAGCATGGCGTGTTGATGGAGAAACCGCTCGGCGCTGTGGATAACTGGTATGAGCCGGGGCATCAATTCGAGTGGTATTTCCTGCTCGAATCATCGGCATTGTTACGTGGTTCGAAACTGCACGGGGCGCTTGATCGCGCATTTGCGTTCACCGAGCAATACGGTGTGGTGCAGCCATCCGGTGCGGTACGGGCGATGCTCGATCTGGAAACGAATGGACGCCCGCGAGACTCGACCCAGCGGATCTGGGCGCAGGCGGAATATCTGCGCGCGCTGACCTTGCGTCAGGGCAGTGAAGTGGTGGCGCTGCGCCAGTTACAGGCATTGCGGCAGCGGTTTCTGCATGCCGGCGGCTGGCATGAGTGCCGGGATGAACAGGGTGAGGTCAGCCGCAAGGACATGCCATCGACGACCCCTTACCACTTGGCGACTTGCTATAGCGGCCTGGCTGAATATCTTCGCTGACTTATAGATCGCTTTCGCGAGCAGGCTCGCTCCCACAGTTGATTGTGCGGTTCACAAATAGTGTGTTCAGCGCAATTCAATGTGGGAGCGAGCCTGCTCCGGGCGGCGATCCGACGAATGGCCGTTATGCGGTCTCTAAGCGATCCACTTCTTGTCACCGGTAAAGCTGATGGTCAGCCAGCGCGCCGCATCCGGCTTGCCCAGCTTCGCGGAAATCTCCTCACGCAGCGCATCCAGCTGTCCGACATTGCTCAGCGCATAATCCGCCGGCAACACCACATGAATCTCGATGAACCGCGCCCGGCCGTGCTTCTGCACGTACGACACGTAATCGTCGAAACCATGCTCGGTTTTCGCTGCATCCATTACCTGGCGCACCTGATCATCCAGCGTGTCCGGGGCAATCCCCAGGACATCGCGCAGCGCCGGGCCAAGGATCTTGAACGCCGGCGGCAGCATGGTCAGCGCCAGCACGATCAGGATCAGCGGGTCGACATACACCGCCCACTGGCCATAGCCCTGAGACTTGAGCAGCAGCGCCGCGAGGAAACTGATCAACAGGCCCACAGACAGCATCGCGTCCACCAGCCAACTGATGTTGTCGAACTGGATCAGGCTGGATTTGAGCTTGCGATTGCGGTGCCGCACGTAGAAGAAGTAGGCGAACTCGACAACGGTAAACACCGCTGCATAAATGATCACCAGCCCCAGCTCGATCTCACGGCCACCGTTGATGATGCCGAACACGCCGTTGAGAAACGCGTAGATCGCGATCAGCATCAGAAAGCTGCCTTCGATCAGCAGCACCATCGGCTCCAGATGCCAGAAACCGAACTGGAAACGGTGGTTGCTCTCCTTGGCGATCAGCTTGGCGGTGATCAGCATCAGGACTTTGATGAACGTTGCGATCAGCGAGAAAAAACCATCGAACAGGATGGATTGCGAACCAGAAACAAAACCGGTGACGATCCCGGCAATCGCCACAGCCAACATCAGAATGGTCGATTGTTTGAGCAGTGCCTGCTCACCTCGGTTACTCACTTTGACTCCTCGAAAAACCTTGAAAACCGCGGGGTGCGGTTGGGTTGTTGCGAGGGGAGTTTACCTTATCGCCATTTTTTGCCTGTTCTGGCCTCATCGCTGGCAAGCCAGCTGCCACAAGTATCGAGCCGTTCACAAGATTTGTGTACGCCAATAAACCTGTGGGATCTGGCTTGCCAGCGATTGGCCGTAACGCGGTGTCAGGCCTTATTGCGCTCAATGGCAAACCCGGCCCAAGTCTGGCTCACCGGCATCAATTCCAGGCTGTTGATGTTGATGTGCGCCGGCGCATTCATCACCCAGAAAATCGTCTCGGCAATGTCCTGCGGCTGGATCGGTTCGGCACCCGCGTAGGTCGCGTTGTAGCGTTCCTGATCACCGGCAAAACGCACCAGCGAGAACTCACTCTCGCACAGCCCTGGCTCGATGTTGCTGACCCGCACCCCCGTGCCCTGCAAGTCGCAGCGCAGGTTCAGCGAGAACTGTTTAACGAACGCTTTGGTCGCGCCATACACATGGCTGCCCGGGTACGGATAGTTGCCCGCGATGGAGCCAAGGTTGACGATGCCGGCGCCACGGCCATGGGCAATCAGGCGCGGCAATAGCAAGCGGGTGGCGTACATCAAGCCTTTGACGTTGGTGTCGACCATGGTGTCCCAATCGTCCAGATCGCATTTCGGCGCTGGGTCCACGCCCAGGGCCAGACCTGCGTTGTTGATCAGGCCACGCAGTTTGGCGAACGATGGCGGCAAGTTGGCAATCGCCTCCTCCATCGCCTTGCGATCACGCACATCGAGCACCAGGCCATGCACTTCGGTTTGCTTCGACAATTCAGCACACAGGGCGGTGAGGCGTTCTTCACGACGGCCGGTCAGCACCAGTTTCCAGCCAGCCTCGGCAAAACGGCGGGCACAGGCTTCACCAAATCCGGACGTCGCGCCGGTGATAAACAGGGTGTTGGACATCGTGTTCTCCTTGCTTCGGCCGCCGGGGCAGGCCTTGGATTTGAAAATCAGCAGGCAGCATGCCCGCCCGCGCATTCACGGGCAACTCCCACAACCTGTACAAAAAACAAACAACCCTGCCAACGCCATAGCCACCGTGGCCTGTAGCCATGTGCACGCATGTTATCCACAGTCCCTTCCACAGTTTCCGGGGGCAACTGGAATCGCGCAAAGCCGCGCCATACAAGGCTTTGCGGGGGAAATAGAAAGTTTTTTGCTTGACCCTGAAGCGGCAGATGTGCGGCCTATGGCGTTTTGCACGACCGACCGGTCAACGCAGTGATTGCGCGAGGCCAGTAATTACGGCCCTCAGCGCCGTCTTTCCAGAGTTTAATCACAGACTTATCCACAGGCTCGTCGACGGGTAATGATCAATGGAGTGACGTCTATAAAAAGGTTGACAACGACGTCTTCGACTCCTGTAAAAACGTCTGATCAAAAAACAGCCACATCCTTGCAGGCCACGTATTACAAGGCGTGCAGCTATATACACCCACGTTATTCACAGCCAGCTCCACAGTAACCGGGGACAAGTCAAAACTGTGGAAAAACAGCCATTTGCAGCGTCTATATGTCGCGCTTTGGCAGCTTGGGGAATTTGTTTTCCACAATTCCACGCAAGACTTGAAATCACTGATCAATTCCCTGTAGGAGCAGCCAAAGGCTGCGATCTTTTGGTCTTTAAAGACAACATCAAAAGATCGCAGCCTTCGGCAGCTCCTACACAGGCGTGCGGTATGTTTGAGGAATGAAAAAGCCCCGGGACTTGCGTCGCCGGGGCTGTGCATAACGCGAAAAGAATCAGTGCCCGCCCAGATAGGCGTTACGAACCTCCTCGTTCACCAGCAACTCTTTGCCCGTGCCCGTCAGGCGAATCTCGCCGTTGACCATCACATATGCGCGGTCCGACAGCTTCAGCGCATGGTTGGCGTTCTGCTCGACCAGGAAGATGGTCATGCCGGTTTTCGCCAATTCGCGCAGGGTTGCGAAGATCTGCTTCACCACGATCGGTGCCAGGCCGAGGCTAGGTTCATCAAGCAGCAACAACTTCGGCCGACTCATCAACGCCCGGGCAATGGCGAGCATTTGCTGCTCCCCCCCGGACATGGTCATCGCCCGCTGATTGCGCCGCTCTTCAAGCCGTGGGAACAGCTCGAACATGCGCTGCATGTCCTCTTTGGCGTACTTGTCGCCAATCGGGATGGTGCCCATCAGCAGGTTTTCCTCGACGGTCATGTCGGGGAACACTCGCCGCCCTTCCGGCGATTGCGCGATGCCGTTGGAGGCGATGTAGTGCGAGGACTTGTGGGTGATGTCGACGCCTTGATACAGGATCTGCCCGCCCGCCGCCCGTGGCTGGCCGAAGATCGACATCAGCAACGTCGATTTGCCCGCGCCGTTGGAGCCGATCAGGCTGACGGTTTCCCCTTCGTTGATTTGCAGCGAGACACCTTTGAGGGCCTGAATCGGGCCGTAAAAGACGTCGAGGTCTTTGAGTTCGAGGATCGGTTGGGTCATGCCACTTCCTCTTCATCGGCGCCCAGATAGGCCGCGATCACTTTTGGATCATTGCGGATCGCTTCAGGCCCGCCTTCAGCGATGACGACGCCGTGGTCCAGCACCACGATGTGATCGGAAATACTCATCACCATGCCCATGTCGTGTTCAATCAGCACCACGGTCAAATCATGCTCGTCGCGCAGCAACCGGATCATCGCGCTGAGCGCTTCGGTTTCCTGAGGGTTGAGGCCGGCGGCGGGTTCGTCGAGACAGATGATCTGCGGCCGCGTGCACATGGCCCGGGCGATCTCCAGACGACGCTGTTGACCGTACGAGAGTTCACCGGCGAGCCGGTTGGCGCAATCCACCAGATCGACCACTTCCAGCCAGTAGAACGCGCAATCCAGCGCGTCGCTTTCGGCCTTGCGGTAGCCCTTGGTGTTGAGGATGCCGGCGAGCATGTTGCGGTTGACCCACATGTGCTGGGCCACCAGCAGGTTTTCCAGCACCGACATTTCCTTGAACAGGCGAATGTTCTGGAAGGTTCGCGCCAGGCCTGCACGGTTCACCAGATGGGTGCCGCCGAACATCTTGTAGTACAGGCGGCTGAGGAAAGATTTCGGCGAAACGAAGTCGGTCGGTTTGAACGATTCGCCCAGCAACTGAATGACGTTGGTCTGCTGGCCGCGCACGTTGAGTTCGATCTTGCCGCCCGAGGCTTTATAGAAACCGGTCAGGCAGTTGAACACGGTGGTCTTGCCGGCGCCGTTGGGGCCGATCAAGGCGAAGATCGAGTTGCGTTTGACCTTCAGGCTGACATCGCTCAACGCCTTGATGCCACCGAAATGCATCATCAGTTTTTCAACAGAGAGTACGACTTCACTCATGGCGCAGTCCTCTCATAGTGAATGGCACCTTTGCGTGGAGTGACCCCGGTACGGCTGATGCGAATCAGCCCGCGTGGTCGCCAGATCATCATCAACACCATCAGGATGCCGAACAGCAGCACGCGATACTCGGCGAAGCCGCGAAGCAATTCCGGGGCGACAGTCAGTACGAACGCGGCGATCACCACACCGATGGTCGAGCCCATGCCGCCGAGCACGACGATGGCGAGGATCAACGCCGATTCGAAGAAGGTGAACGAGGTCGGGTTGACGAAGCCTTGGTAAGTCGCGAAGAACACACCGGCCAGACCTGCGGTCGACGCACCGATGGTGAACGCCGAGAGCTTGACCAGCACGTGGTTGAGGCCCATCGAGCGGCAGGCGATTTCGTCTTCACGCAAGGCTTCCCAGGCGCGACCGACCGGCATTTTCACCAGCCGATGCTTGATGTACAGCACAGCCAACACCACGAGGAACAACACCGCGTAGATGAAGTAGTACTTCACGTCCGGGTTGTAGGCGATGCCGAAGAACTCGTGAAACGGCACCCCGCCATCCTTCGCCCGCTTGCCGAACTCCAGACCGAAGAACGTCGGCAGCGGTGCTGGCATGCCGTTCGGGCCGCCGGTCAGCGACAACCAGTTGTTGAGGACCAGGCGAATGATTTCACCGAAGCCCAGCGTCACGATCGCCAGGTAGTCGCCATGCAGACGCAGCACCGGGAAGCCGAGGATGCAACCGGCCAGCCCGGCAGTGATCGCCGCCAGCGGCAACACCGTCCAGAAGCCTAGGCCGAGATACTGATAACCGAGCGCCAGACCATAGGCACCGATGGCGTAGAACGCCACGTAACCGAGGTCGAGCAGACCGGCCAGACCGACCACGATGTTCAACCCCAACCCCAGCAGAACGTAGATCAGCCCGAGGATGACCACGCCCAGCAGATAGGAATTGGAGACAAACGGCACGATGACGGCCAGCACAATCAGCAGCGGGATGATCCAGCGCAGCGAGGATTTGTGATCGGCAGGCAGCACATGCACACCGGAACCGGTACTCTCGAATCCGTCGAGAATCTTCAGGCCCTTGGGTGTTTGCAGGAACAGGCTGAGGGCAAAGCGACCGACCATGACAATGCCGATGATCCAGGCCACGCGAGTCGGTTCGAGGTTGAAGCTGTAACCTTCGAGCACGACACCGACAATCGGGCCAAAAACGATCAGGGCAATCAGGCCGGCAAGAATCGCCTCAACCAGGCTTTTTTTGATATCAATGCTTTTTTGAGTGGTTGAAGACATCGCTTACACCTTCGACACAAGAGGACGGCCCAACAGGCCCTGCGGCCGGAAGACCAGAACAAGTACGAGCAGCGAGAAGCTGAACACGTCTTTGTAGTCGGAGTTGACCAGGCCGGAGAACAGCGACTCGGAGATGCCGAGGATGATCCCGCCGAGCATTGCCCCAGGCAGTGAACCGATCCCGCCGAGTACCGCTGCGGTAAACGCCTTGATGCCGATAATGAAGCCGGCATAGAAGTCGAAGGTGCCGTAGTTCATGGTGATCAGCACGCCGGCCAGCGCCGCCATGGCTGCACCGATGATGAACACATAGGAAATGACCCGATCGGTATTGATGCCGAGGATCGAAGCCATCTTGCGGTCTTGCTGGGTCGCACGGCACATGCGTCCGAGCTTGGTGTATTTGATCACATAGGTCAGCAGCCCCATGCCGACGAAGGCGGCCACCAGGATGAAGACTTTGGTGTAGGTCAGTTGCACGAAGCCGGTACCGACTTCAACACGCCAGGCACCGCTCAGCAGGGTAGGCACACCCTGTTGCTTGGCACCCTGGGCGATCTGTGCGTAGTTTTGCAGGATCAGGGAGATGCCGATGGCGCTGATCAACGGTGCCAGTCGGGTGGAGTTGCGCAGGGGTTTGTAAGCGACACGCTCGATGACCCAGCCATATACCGCCGTGACGACGATGGTGAAGATCAGAGTGCCGAGCATCAGCAGTGGGAAAGATTCGATACCGAAGTAAGCCAGCAGAGCCAGACTGATTGCCGCCAGGTAAGCGGAAATCATGTAAACCTCGCCGTGGGCGAAGTTGATCATGCCGATGATGCCGTAGACCATTGTGTAGCCGATGGCGATCAGGCCATAGACCGACCCGAGGGTCAGGCCGTTGACCAGTTGCTGCAGGAAAATACCATCCATAACGCAATCTCACGCAGTGAGAACCTGCACACCCGGGGTGTGCGGTTCTTCTAGGAAAAATACAGATTTACGTCGGAGCAATGTCAGAGCGCGAACAGTTCGAACACCACAGGACCTTGTGGGAGCTGGCTTGCCAGCGATAGCGGTAGAACATTCAACACAGTTGTCGACTGTCAGGCCGTCATCAGGGGCAAGCCCGCTCCCACAGGGATTGGCGGAGTTCAAAGGGTCGCGTCAGCCCTTACTTCTGTTTTTCCAGCTGGTGATATTTGCCGTCCTTGTCCCACTGGTAAACCACGTAGTCGGACACTTTCAGGTCGCCCTTGGAGTCCCAGGTTTTTTCGCCCATTACGGTTTTCACCGGGTTGGCCTTCAGCCACTTGGCAGCGGCTTCGCCGTCGTTTTTCTTCGCGCCGTTGAACGCGGCCGCCAGGGTCTGCACCGAAGCGTAGGCGTACAGGGTGTAGCCCTCAGGTTCGGTACCGGCCTTGCGGAAGGCGTCTACCACGGTCTTGCTGTCTGGCAGCAGGCGTGGGTCGGCGCCGAAGGTCATCAGCACGCCGTCAACGAATTGCGGACCGCCGGCGGTGGTCACCAGTTCGTCGGTCACAATGCCGTCATCGGACATGAACTTGACGTCTTTCAGGCCTTGTTCACGCAGTTGGCGAACCAGCGGGCCGGCCTCCGGGTGCAGGCCGCCGAAGTAGACGACGTCGGCGCCAGCGCCACGGATCTTGGTGACGATGGTGCTGAAGTCTTTTTCGCCACGGGTCAGGCCTTCGTACAACACGGGCGTCACGCCGCGTTTGACCAGTTGTGCCTTGGTGGCATCCGCCAGGCCTTGGCCGTAGGTGTCTTTGTCGTGCAGCACGACGACTTTCTTGCCCTTGAGTACGTCGACGATGTAATCGCCGGCCACAATGCCTTGCTGGTCATCACGCCCGCACATACGGAACATCGCGCTGAGGCCACGCTCGGTAACTTGTGGGTTGGTCGAACCCGGGGTGATCGCGATGATCCCGGCTTCGTCGTAGATTTCCGACGCTGGAATGGTCGAAGAGGAGCAGAAGTGGCCGACTACACCGGCGACTTTCTGGTTGGTGAGGTCCTTGGCGACCGTCACGGCCTGCTTCGGTTCGCAGGCGTCATCGCCCTTGACCAGTACGATTTTCTCCCCGTTGACGCCGCCTGCTGCGTTGACTGCGTCAGCCGCCGCCTGTGCACCCTTCATGTACTGCTCGCCAAATGCCGCGTTGGCGCCCGTCATTGGACCCGCTACACCGATTTTCACATCAGCTTGAGCAAACGCAGAAACACCCAACGCAGTAGCCACTGCGAGGGCCAGAAAGCCTTTCTTGTAAAACGTCTGGGACATGAGGTGGTGCTCCAAGGTTTTTTTTAGTTGGCACTGCGACTTCACTTCACTGAATGCTCTGAGCAAGGGCCGTGCCATCGGTTTTTTATTCTTCAAAAAGTCGCTGCTTTCTTGTTATTTCGACTGTTTCGTTCCCATTTTCATTGGGCGTGCAACCGTCTAAACCGCGGAAGGTGAAACCATTTATTTTTTCAGGCGCAACCCGCACGCGCCATCATTGCAACCGCGGCGCCAAACGACGTGCAACCAGCCTGTAACAGCCCGCGTCACCGAACTGCACACTGCTGGTGCGGGACTGCTACAACCCGCACCATTACAGGCTAGTTGCTACGTGAAAAAGCGCCGCGTCCGGCAACATATTTCAACACTCAAATCACAATGCGCAGGCACTGGCCCGCGTGATACAGCGAGAACCCGGCCTCGTACAGGCAACTGCGCAGGCCTGCACCCGCCAAGGGCTGCATCGGTGCAAAAGGAATCGGCAGGGCTTGAGGATTACCGTTACACAGGTAATCAGCGAAAGCCTTGCCGACCACGGTGCCGGTAGTGACGCCACGGCCGTTGTAACCGGTGACGGCCACCAGCCCCGGCGCCGGTTCGAACAGGCGCATGAGGTGATCGGGGGTAAACGCGATACGCCCGGTCCAGGTGCATTCCCACTCGACGGGTTTCAGATGGGGGAAGTAATGCTGTTGCACGCGATCGGCCCAGGCTTTGAGAAACCAGGTCGGTTTCTGATTGCCGTTGCCCAGGCTGCCGAGCAACAGCCGCCCTTCTTTGTCACGGCGGATGCTGCTCAGCACCTGCCGCGTATCCCACGAGCCCTGCCCGCCCGGGAGGATTTCCTGCGCGGCGTCTTCGCTCAGCGGCACCGAAGCGACCTGATAGTAATAACCGGGGAAGAAGTTGCGCTTGAGTTCGGTCCAGTCGCCTTCGGTGTAAGCGTTGGAGGCGATGACCACTTGCTCGGCCAGAACCGAACCGTGTTCGGTCTGCACCGACCATTTCGCGCCCTGACGCTCAAGGCGAGTGACCGGAGAATGATCGAACAGTTGCCCACCGAGACCGCTTACCGCATTGACCAGCCCGGTGACATAGGCCATCGGGTTGAGCGTGCCGGCGCGACGATCGAGCAACGCAGCGGCAATTTTTTGCGTGCCGGTGGCTTGCTCGCAGGCCTTGCCGGTCAGCAGTTCAACCGGTGCGCCGCGACGTTTCCATTGTTGCTCGCGGCTGCGCAAATCCGCCTCGCCCTTGGCGTTGTGCGCCATGTGCAACGTGCCTTCGCGGCGCAACTGGCAATCGATGCTGTATTTATCCACAAGGCTGAACACCAGCGCTGGCGCCGCCCCGAGCATACGGTTGAGCTGACTGCCGACCGCTTCGCCGAAACCGGCTTCGATCTCGTCCGGCGGGATCCACAGGCCGGCGTTGACCAGCCCGACGTTGCGTCCGGAACCGCCGTGCCCGGCGCGATGAGCCTCCAGCACGCAGACGCTTTTGCCTTTTTCCAACAGATGCAGCGCCGCCGACAACCCGGTGAATCCGGCGCCGATCACGCAGACATCGACTTTGACTTCGCCCCTGAGCGCGGTGTTATCCGGCCTTTGTGGCGTGAGCTTTTCCCACAGACATTCTTCGCGTAACGGCATTGCCAGACTCCAACAGAAACCTAACCAATTGCGTTGTGGGCACTAAAAAGATCGCAGCCTTCGGCAGCTCCTACCAAAACCGCAGCCAACCGCAGCCCTGTAGGAGCTGCCGAAGGCTGCGATCTTTTCAGCTTTTTCTCAACCTCAGTCGAAGGTGATGCCCTGCGCCAGCGGCAACTCCAGCGAGTAGTTCACGGTGTTGGTCTGCCGGCGCATGTACGCGCGCCACGCATCGGAGCCGGACTCACGACCGCCACCGGTTTCCTTCTCGCCACCAAAAGCGCCGCCGATTTCGGCACCGCTCGGGCCGATGTTGACGTTGGCGATACCGCAATCACTGCCCACCGCCGACATGAACTGCTCGGCTTCACGCACGTCAGTGGTGAAAATGCACGACGACAAGCCTTGTGGCACTGCGTTATTCAGGCGCAGCGCTTCCTGGAAATCGCTGTAACCGACCACGTAGAGGATCGGCGCAAAAGTTTCGCTGCAGACCACATCGCTCTGCTCGGGCATTTCCACAATCGCCGGCGACACGTAGTAGGCGTTGGGGAACTGATCTTCAAGCTGACGCTTGCCGCCGAACACCCGGCCGCCCTCGCTCAATGCCTGTTCCAGCGCGTCCTGCATGTTTTCGAAGCTGTGCTTGTCGATCAGCGGGCCGACCAGATTGCCTTCCAGCGGGTTGCCGATGCGCACTTTCGAGTACGCGGCTTTGAGGCGGGTGACGATTTCTTCCTTCACCGACTCATGGGCAATCAGCCGACGCAGGGTGGTGCAACGCTGCCCAGCCGTACCCACGGCGCTGAACAGAATCGCCCGTACCGCCATGTCGAGATCCGCGCTCGGGCCGAGGATCATCGCGTTGTTACCGCCCAGTTCCAGAATGCTGCGGGCGAAACGTGCGGCGACTTTCGGCGCGACTTCACGGCCCATGCGCGTGCTGCCGGTGGCGCTGATCAGTGCGACACGCGGGTCATCGACCAGCGCTTCGCCGGCATCGCGACCACCGATGATCACTTGGCAAAGGTTCGCTGGCGCATCGGTAAAATTCTTCACCACGCGGTCGAACAATGCCTGGCAGGCCAGTGCGGTCAGCGGGGTTTTCTCCGACGGTTTCCACACCACCGGGTTGCCGCAAACCAGTGCCAGCGTGGTGTTCCATGCCCACACCGCAACCGGGAAGTTGAACGCGCTGATCACCCCGACCACGCCCAGCGGATGCCAGGTTTCGCGCATGTGATGGCCCGGGCGCTCGGAGGCGATGGTCAAACCGTACAACTGGCGGGACAGGCCGACGGCAAAATCGCAGATGTCGATCATCTCCTGCACTTCACCCAGGCCTTCCTGAGTGATCTTGCCGGCCTCCCACGACACCAGCTCGCCAAGATCGGCCTTGTACTCGCGCAGCACTTCACCGAATTGACGCACCAACTCGCCGCGACGCGGGGCCGGCACCTTGCGCCATTGCTCGAACGCATGATCTGCGCGACTGATGTGCTGCTCGACTTCGGCCGGGCCTTCCCAGTTCACGGCGGCAATGCGGCTGCCGTCGATCGGCGAATGCACCGGCACTTTGCCGTCCTGATAAAGGGCCGGGTTCACACCAAGACGATCAAGCAATGCGGCAACCATGGGTCACTCCTCAAGCAAAAAACTGAATGTGTGCGGACGCTTTTTCGCGACCGGGCAGGCCTTTAGTTGTAGCGTCACAATGGCGAGGCAACAAACGACCTTTACGCGAGATATCATTCCGTTTATTCATGCTGGGCATAGAAAGACAAGAAAAGGATCAGCCATGCTGAACAAACGCCACTTGCCGTCGATCACCGCATTGCAGTGTTTCGAGGCCGTGACCCGCCACCTGAGTTTCACCCGCGCCGCCGAGGAGCTGAACCTGACCCAGAGCGCAGTGAGCAAACAGGTAGCGCAGCTTGAAGAGCTGTTGCAGCATTTGTTGTTCCGCCGGGTGCGTCGGCGTTTGCAGATGACCCCGGCCGGGGATTTGTACTTGGTAGAAGTACGAAAAATTCTCTCGCAAGTGGAGATGTCGACGCATTACCTGCGTTCCTACGGTGGCGAAACCGAAGTCCTGCGCGTCTCCACGCCATCGACCTTCGGCGCGCGCTGGCTGGTGCCGCGCCTGAAAGGCTGGCGTCTGCGCCATCCATCGATTCACCTGGATTTGTGCAACGAGCAGGAAGCGGATGACCTGCTGCAAGGGCGCAGCGACCTGGCGTTCTATTTTGGTCAGGGCTCACGGCCCGGCACTGAATGCCTGAAGTTGTTCGGCGAAGAACTGGTACCGGTGTGCGCGCCGGGCAGCCTGCCGAACACGCCGTTCACTGATCCGACGCAACTTACCGATCTGGTCCTCCTGCAAAATGCCTCGCGCCCGCAAGCCTGGCACGACTGGTTCGACAGCCAGGGCTACCAGACCGAACACAGCTACCACGGGCCGCGTTTCGAAACCTTTTATATGTGCATTCGTGCCGCGCAGGTTGGCTGCGGTGTGGCGTTGTTGCCGCGGTTTCTGGTGGAGGAGGAATTGGCCGACGGCAAACTGGTCATTCCCTGGCAGCATGCAATGCCCAGTTCCGACGCCTATTACCTGGCGTACCCGGAACACGCGGCGGAAGTGCCCAAAGTGCGGGATTTTGTGAAGTGGATGCTGGAGCAGATCGACAGCCCCACGGCCGACTGAACCCTGCGGTAGCTCCTGCAAGGACGGGGTCAGGCGATAACAAACAGACCGTCCACAACCTGAGCTTGAGCAAGGCGTGCGCGCAGATCGGCGTCGATAGCGCAATCATTCGGCTTGTACAACCTTACGCGCCGATAGGCATCGGCCCGATTGATTTCCTGCCCGAGATACTCCCAGACAACCCTTGAACATGAGGGAGCACGATGATCTGCTGCAGAAACCCCAAGCTTCAAACCATTGAGCCGAGTGATACAGCTTTTGAAACTTGGGATCAGAATGGTTTGGCTGATCTCATTTGACGTCAGCGATTCATAATCGACGAAAAACAAGCGATCTCGCAGGTAGTAGGCAACACCCAAATATCGATACGTTTCAAAATCTTCGCCAACCCTGGCGATCTGTAAGCGCTCGTTTCGCTCATAGACAACGTCATCACCCTCCTGCCGTACATGCACGAGCGAACACAGAATAGAGCCGGGTTCAGTCATTGCGATGTAGTACTCATAGTAATAACCGATGTGGGCTTTCAGCTCAGGTGAGGACTGTTTGCGCAGGTGTTCATGCATGATGCGTGATGCCGCCACTTCTCCCGAGGCCTGACTCTTATTGGACTTAACGCCAATCAATGCGACAAATTGCTCAGGTGGCAGCGCTATTTCAAACGCTTCCACGCCAAAAAAGTCGCAAATTCGCTTCAGATTGAAAGGTGTGGGGATGCTTTTTCCACACAGATACTTATTGAATTGCCCACGATTAATTCGAAGTTTCCTACAAACTTCCGCGACAGATCTGTAGTGACTACACAGCAGCCTCAAGTTAGCCGGAAGAAACTCACACATACAACGCCCCAATAAAAATCAAGAGGCGGCAACCATAGCAGCAACTCGCATCACATTTAAGCAACTTGCGAAATTGCATCGAATGAAATATGGCTGGATATTACGAATCCTGAAAGTCCTCAGGACTGACAACACTATTAATTCGCCAGCACTCTAAATAGCAAGGAGCTTTGAATGCTAGACGTCATCAACGACTTTCTGTCGAGCAAGGTATTGATACCTTTGGTTCTTGGACTGGGAGTCTATTTCACTGTCCGCTCAGGATTTGTCCAGCTCAGATACTTCCCCCATATGTTCGGTGTTTTACGGAGAAGCTGGCATGCCGACAGCCATCAATTGAGTTCATTTCAGGCCCTGACACTTAGCCTTGCCGGACGTGTCGGTACCGGCAATATCGTCGGGGTGGGGATTGCTGTGAGCATGGGTGGACCCGGTGCAGTGTTCTGGATGTGGATGACCGCTCTTCTGGGCATGTCGAGCAGCTTCTTCGAATGCACGTTGGGACAACTCTATAAACGTAGCGATGGCAAAGGCCTGTATCGAGGGGGCCCCTCCTGGTATATCCAGCACGGTCTGGACAAGCGCTGGCTCGGGATGGTCGTGGCCGTGTTATTGCTGGTGACCTTTGGTTTTGCAATCAATGGTCTCGAGTCCCATGCCGTATCCCACTCGCTAAAAGATGCGTTTGGTCTGCCACCGATGTGGTCGGGGCTAGCAATTTCTTTGATGCTGGGAGCTGTCTTCGTTGGCGGGATAAAACGTATCGCTGCAGTAGCCGACCTACTGGTTCCTCTGAAGGTTCTCGCCTACGTCGGCGTAACGGCCTATGTGATCGTTCTGCAGTACGATCAGGTACCGGCGATGCTGATGACCATTATCAAAAGCGCATTCGGTCTGGATCAGGCGTTTGGTGGACTGATGGGCAGCGCAATCATCATGGGGGTCAGACGCGGGGTATTTTCCAACGAGGCAGGACTGGGCAGTGCTCCCAATGTCGCCTCAGTCGCGAAGATCGACCACCCGGTTGCACAAGGCGCGGTACAAGCACTGAGTGTGTTCATCGATACATTCGTCATCTGCACCTGTACTGCGCTACTGATTTTGCTATCAGGTTTCTACACGCCGGGATTTGAAGGTGACGGGATCGCTCTGGCACAGAACTCGCTGGCAGCCGTCGTTGGGGAATGGGGGCGAATGTTTATCAGCGTGGTGCTAGCCTTATTCGTCTTCACGGCAATGCTTTACAACTATTATCTGGGGGAAAACAGCCTCCGGTTCATGTTGGGTGAACCTCGAAAAATGCTGATTTTCTATCGTGTAATGGTGTTGATATTAGTGTTCTGGGGCTCCGTCGAAGACCTGTCCACTGTTCTGGCTTTTGCAGACATCACCATGACGCTGCTGGCGCTTGTCAACCTGGTAGCCATGCTCCTGCTCTTCAACATCAGCATGCGTGTTCTGCGCGACTACGACGAACAACGCCGTGCTGGCATCAAGACGCCCGTGTTCGACTCAAGAAAATTCCTTGATCTGGATCTTGATCCTTTAGCGTGGCCCCCGCAGCACGACGGCTCAGGAACAATGATTCGTATCGAACCCGCTCTTTCCTCAAGCGTAAGCAAACAGCCCATTCAGGCTTAGACCGGGCAGGTGCAAAGCCATTAAAACGATTAATGGCTTTGCAGCAACTACACCAACACACTGCAAACTTAAAATCTAAAGAACAATAAACTCTTCGATCTGTCACGCCTAAAACAAACTGAAGGACTTTACCCCATGAATCGTTTTTACCCCCTAAAAGCAAATGCAACCAATAACCCTACATACTTCATAGACTCACACGCCACACCTAACCAATTATTTGAAGATGCCTGTTTCAGAATTCGCGCCGCCATCGGCCTCTTGGAGTCTTTCACTTTAGTTACTATTAAAGGCACCAATGATTCTGACTTTTATAGACTGATACTTCCGGCTTACGTATTACTTCAGGACGGCGTCGACACACTGGAACAGATCACCTTCAAAGGAGGTGCCATTCATGTATAAAATCGTCACCCACGAAATGCTCAGAGCCGCTTTTATTAAAGCAGTTGAAATTAATCTGATACCTAAACACTCTTTATTAGCCGATTTTTTAAAAAGCGGCCAACGGCTTGAGCAGGTCATTCAAGCCGCACTTGAGGTACAACCGAAAATGAACAATTTTTGCGGGCTAAGGTGTATGGCTTCAGCGGATCTTTCACCTGAAAGCAAAAAAGCACTGGCAATCCCCACCGCTGATATGCGCCACTAGCGCCATCGAATGAGACCGCGCGCAGGCGCGGCGCACCTGGAGACCCCGTTATGAGCGAGAGCGTGTTTGCCGATCGCATCGTGCAGAACCTGCTCGACACCGACTTCTATAAACTGACGATGATGCAGGCGGTGCTGCACAACTACCCCAACGTCGAAGTCGAATGGGAGTTCCGTTGCCGTAATAGCGAGGATCTGCGCCCGTATCTGGCCGAGATCCGCTTTCAGATCGAGCGTCTGGCCGAACTGAGCCTGAGCGCCGATCAACTGAGCTTTCTCGAGCGCATCAGCTTCCTCAAGCCGGACTTCCTGCGTTTTCTCGGACTGTTCCGCTTCAACCTGCGCTATCTGCACACCGGTATCGAGAACGGCGAGCTGTTCATCCGCCTGCGCGGGCCGTGGCTGCATGTGATTCTCTACGAAGTGCCGTTGCTGGCGATCGTCAGCGAAGTGCGCAACCGTTATCGCTACCGTGAAACCGTGCTTGAGCAGGCGCGCGAACAGCTCTATCGCAAGTTCGACTGGCTGACCGCCAACGCCTCGCCTGATGAATTGTCGCAACTGCAAGTCGCCGATTTCGGCACCCGCCGGCGTTTTTCATTTGGCGTGCAGGCCGAAGTGGTGAATGTGCTCAAACACGATTTCCCCGGACGTTTCGTCGGCACCAGCAACGTGCACCTGTCCCGCGAGCTGGACATGAAACCGCTGGGCACCATGGCCCACGAATGGATCATGGCCCACCAGCAACTCGGCCCGCGCCTGATCGACAGCCAGATCGCCGCGCTCGATTGCTGGGTCCGCGAATACCGTGGCCTGCTCGGGATCGCGCTCACCGATTGCATCACCACCGATGCCTTCCTCGGCGACTTCGACCTGTTCTTCGCCAAGCTGTTTGACGGTCTGCGCCATGACTCCGGCGATCCGGTGGCGTGGGGCGAAAAATGCATCGCGCATTACCACAAGCTCGGCATCGATCCGATGAGCAAGACGCTGGTGTTCTCCGACAGCCTGACCCTGCCCAAGTCGTTGGAGATCTTCCGGGCGCTGCACGGGCGGATCAACGTCAGCTTCGGCATCGGTACCAACCTCACCTGTGACATTCCGGGTGTCGAACCGATGAGCATCGTGCTTAAAATGACCGCCTGCAACGGCCAACCGGTGGCGAAGATCTCCGACGAGCCAGGCAAGACCCACTGTAAAGACCCGAATTTTGTCGCCTATTTGCGACACGTTTTCCAGGTTCCTGCCGATTCCAGTCTATCTAGCAAGGAGTGAATTCATGCAAGCCATACAGCGTGAGATTGCTGAACAGCTCAAGGTGCAACCGCCGTTCGCCGACCACAAGGCGCTGCAGGCCGAAGTCGCCCGGCGTATTACCTTTATTCAGGATTGCCTGGTCAATTCCGGACTCAAGACGCTGGTACTGGGCATCAGCGGCGGCGTCGACTCGCTGACCGCCGGCCTGCTGGCCCAGCGGGCAATGCGCGAGCTGCGCGACCAGACCGGCGACAACAGCTACAAATTCATTGCCGTACGGCTGCCGTACGAAACCCAGTTCGACGAGCACGACGCTCAGGCTTCGGTGGACTTCATCGCTCCGGACGAGCGCCACACGGTCAACATCGGCCCGGCGGTGAAATCGCTGGCCAGTGAAGTCGCGGCATTCGAAGGCAAACACGCGGTGTCGGTGGACTTCGTGCTGGGCAATACCAAGGCGCGGATGCGCATGGTTGCGCAGTACACCATCGCCGGCGCGGCGCACGGTCTGGTGATCGGCACCGATCATGCGGCGGAAGCGGTGATGGGCTTCTTCACCAAGTTCGGTGACGGCGCTTGTGATCTGGCACCGCTCAGCGGTCTGGTGAAGAATCAGGTTCGCGCGATTGCCCGCAGCTTTGGCGCGCCGGAATCGCTGGTCGAGAAAGTGCCAACGGCGGATCTGGAAGACCTGTCGCCAGGCAAACCGGATGAAGCATCGCACGGCGTGACCTATGCCGAGATCGATGCGTTCCTGCACGGTGAGCCGGTGCGTCAGGAAGCGTTCGACATCATCGTCGCGACCTACAACAAGACCCATCACAAGCGTGTGATGCCGTTTGCGCCGTAAGCGCTGATGGAATGAAAAAGCCCGCTGAGGTGTGATCCTCAGCGGGCTTTTCTTTGGCCATTGCTTTCATTGATGCGGATGGCCCCTTCGCGAGCAGGCTCGCTCCCACATTGATGGCGCAAACCTGTGGGAGCGAGCCTGCTCGCGAAGAACGATGATGCGGTTGACCGGCTTACTTGACAGTAATGGTGCCTTTCATCATCGAGATGTGGCCTGGGAACGAGCAGAAGAAGCCGTATTTATCAGTGCCGGCCAGCTTCGACACGTCGAAGGTTACCGAGTCAGTTTCCTTGGCACCGATGATTTTGGTGTGCGCGATCACGCGAGCATCGCCATCTTTCAGGTAGTTTTTGTCGATGCCAGCAGCCAGGCCATCAGTGGCGATCGGCTGCATGTCAGCTTCTTTGCTGATCACCAGGTTATGGCCCATGACATTCTTCGGCAGGCTGCCGGAGTGGGTCAGTTCGACGGTGAAGGTCTTGCAGCTCTTGTCGATTACGATTTCCTTGGTGTTGAAGGACATCTGATCGGTGGAGTCAACGGTGGTTTTGCACTCGGCAGCCATCAATTGGCTGCTGGCCAGCGCCAGCAGGGATACCGCAACAACTTTGGAAAACATGGTGAATCTCCAAGGCAGGGTTAACAAAAACACGAATGATGGAAAGACTGCCTGAAATCTTCGCAAGTTCCTATGACTTGAGTCAAAAATTGTATACAACTTTCAGGCTATGACACTCATCGAAACAATCTAACGGCCAGATTCCCCGGCCGGACCTATGATCGGCCCATCTACTGAGACGGAGTGCCTGTCATGTTCTTTAACGGCCTGTTGTGCAGTTTGCTCGCCGCTTACGCCTGTGGCGCCAGCGGTACCTTTGAATCGCCGGAATGCGAAGTCTAGTCCTTGGATCAAGGCGTGCCAGCCATTACCCTGTGACGGATTGACCCAGGAGGAAGGCATGTCTCTGAAATCCGTTTGTGTATTTTGCGGTGCCAACGCCGGCACCGTCCCGGCTTACACCGAAGCCGCCATCGCCCTTGGCCGAGCATTGGCCGAACGAAAACTGACCTTGGTCTACGGCGGTGGCGCCGTGGGTTTGATGGGAATTGTCGCCGACGCTGCGCTGGCCGCTGGCGGTGAAGTGATCGGCATCATCCCGCAGAGCCTGATGGACAAGGAAATCGGCCACAAAAGTCTGACGCGCCTGGAAGTGGTCGACGGCATGCACGCGCGTAAGGCGCGCATGGCCGAGCTGAGCGACGCCTTCATCGCCCTGCCCGGCGGCCTCGGCACGCTGGAAGAGCTGTTCGAAGTCTGGACCTGGGGCCAGCTCGGTTACCACGGCAAGCCGCTGGGTCTGCTGGAAGTGAACGGTTTCTACAGCAAACTCACGGCATTTCTCGACCATATCGTCGGCGAAGGCTTCGTTCGCGCGCCACACCGTGACATGCTGCAAGTGAGCGAATCAGCGCAAACGCTGCTTGATGCGCTGGATAACTGGAAGCCGACCGTCGCGCCAAAATGGGTTGACCAAAAACCCGGCTAACCACGAGGCTCCGATACAGGGCAGAATATGCGCCGCTCAACCTCACCTTCGACCCAAGAGGATCGCCCATGGCCAAACCCAATTACTCCTTCGCCAAACGTCAACGAGACCTGGCAAAGGAACAGAAGAAAGAGGAAAAGCTTCAGCGCAAGAAACAAACTGCTGAAGAAGCGGCACTGAACCCTGACGGTGAAGTGGCGACGCAAGATGATGTTGATGCAACCGAAGTGACTGAAACACCGAAAGATCAGGCGCCCGACGCCTGAACCCCACCGGGTTTGATGATCAAATCAGACCCTGCGGATTTGTGACGGGGCTGGCGGTTTCACTGCCGGCCCTCACAGCCCCCTTTTTGAGTTCCCCCCAACTCCCCTGTGGGAGCGAGCCTGCTCGCGAAAGCGTCGTGTCAGTCGATAATCACTTACTGAAAGAAAGCATTCGCGAGCAGGCTCGCTCCCACAGTTTTGATCAGGTTAATCCAGGGGCATCACCGTGACGCGCACTTCCGGGTCGTGATTGCCGCCGCCCAGAATCACCCCGCGCAACGGCGACACATCGGAAAAATCCCGCCCCCACGCCAGTGTGATGTGCTCCAGCGCCGGTTGCACATTGTTGGTCGGATCAAAATCCACCCAGCCCAGCACCGGACAAAACACCGAGACCCAGGCATGCGACGCATCAGCGCCGATCAGGCGTGGTTGCCCCGGCGGTGGCTGGGTCAGCAGATAGCCGCTGATATAACGCGCTGCCAGCCCTCGCGAGCGCACACACGCCAGCATCAAGTGCGCGAAGTCCTGACAGACCCCACGCCGGCGCTCCAGCACTTCCACCAGCGGGGTCGCCACTTGGGTCGCCTCGGCATCAAAAGTGAATTCGCTGAAGATCTTTTGCATCAGGTCCCGCACGCCCAACAGCAACGGCCTGCCCGGCGGAAAACAACTTTGCGAAAACTCGACGAAACTGCTTTTCAAATGCACGTAAGGTGACTGGAACCGGTAGCGACAAGCTTCAAGCAACTCAGCGGACAGCGGCTGACTGCTGTAGGTCAGCGCATCGCGGGTCAGCTCCCAGGCGGGCGACTGATTGAAGTCCAGCGGCGGTCGCGCCAGCACCTCAACGGTGAGCCGAGCATTGACCTGCAATTCATCGTGAGGACGCTCGAACGCCAGTCGGGTCAGCGGATTGCCAAACACGTCGAGCTCATCGCGGCGTGCTGTCGGGTTCGGGCTGATCAGCAACTGCTGTTCGGTGCAGCGCTGCCAGGCGCATTCACGCGGCCACAGGTGCGCCAGTTGCTGCGCCAGGGACACCGGGCTGTCGTAGTGGTAACAGGTGTCGTGGAGGATCTGGTAGCGAGCATTCATCAGACGGATACCGTGCGCTGGCTGACATCATCGACATGGGCGAAATGGCGCAGAGCCAGACGATCCGACACTTGCCCACTGGCCTCGGCAATCTCTTGCAGCAGATCCGCCAGCCCATTCAGAGCTGCCCGGACGCTGGATTCCCCGAACAGCGGATTCTCCAGACACCCCAGATCGAACCGCGCCAGACGCTCGACCAGTTGCGGCAGCCCGGTCTCTCGCGGCGCCGCGAAATCATCGTTCAACCGTTTCAAGGTGCGGGTCACCAGTTTCAACTGGAACAGCACCGCATGCGGGTTCTGCTCATCGAGCAGCAGCAGGTCGAGCACCGGAATCAATTGCGCCACGGCCAGATAACGCGAACGGTAGGTGATGCTGCTGTTGCCCAGTTCCAGTAGCCATTCGAGGCCCGCTTGATCGAGCGCCCCGGCGCCGCGCAGAAACGCCGCCAGACTGCTGCTGAGAAACTGCAGCCGCTCGATGCGCCGGCCGATCATCAGAAAGCGCCAGCCTTCGTCGCGGGTCATGTCGTCGAGGGCGAACCCGGACAGCGCCGCCAGTGACATCACCAGACGGTTAAGGAAATCCAGCAATTCGCCAAAGTCGGGCTCGTCGGTGTCCAGCTCCATGGCTTCACGCTGCAACTCCACCAACGCTTGCCAGTTTTCCCGCGAAAGCTTGCCGCGCACTTGCGAGGCCGCCCACTGCAAACGCTGCAGGTTGGAGCGCAGGCTGAACGACCAGTCCTCGCCCAGCAGCGCCGCAAGCAGACGCTCCGGCAACTCACCTTCGTCTGGCAACAACGTCAGCCGCTCGCCGAGGTCGACGGCGGCCTGCAACGCTTGCGGGTCGTCGCCGTCGACATAGCGCGCGAGCATGATGCGCAGCAACCGCGCACTGTCATCACAGCGCTCGCAGTAACGACCGAACCAGAACAGGTTTTCCACTACCCGTGACGGCAGATACGGGTCGCGGCGCACCAGATCATGAACCCCGACGCTGCGCTGACTCTTCCATTGCTCGCCACTGGGCGGGCGCTCACCGAGTACCCAAGTGTCTTTGCTCGCCCCACCGCGCTGCATCGACACCACTTCGGCGTCAGCCTCGGCCGCCACCCGGGTCAAACCACCGGGCAGCACGCGATAACCATCAGCACCGGCCACGGCGTACATGCGCATGCCGATAGCCCGTGGTTGCAGTTGGCCGTTTTCCGCCTGCCAGATCGGCGCTTGGGAGAGTTGAGCCAATTCTTGCGCCACATACGCATAAGGACGCGCCTGCATGCGCTCGGCAAGCGCCTGACGCTGCTTTTCACTCAGGTCACGGCCAAAGACCGGCGCGAAGCTCTGCGAAGGAAACGCCGGTTTGATCAGCAGTTCAGGAAGTTTTTCCAGGGCCTGGGCCAACACCGGCGCCTCACCGCACCACCACGTCGCGATCGACGGCAAAATCAGCTCTTCGCCAAACAGGTATTGGTTGATTTTCGGCAGAAAGCCCAGCAACCCCGGCGACTCCAGCACCCCGCTACCCAGCGCATTGGCGACCAGCACCCGGCCCTGACGCACCGCCTCAAGCAACCCGGGAACGCCGAGTGCCGAGTCCGTGCGCAACTCCAGCGGATCGCAGAAATCATCATCGAGCCGGCGCATGATCGCGTGCACACGACGCAAACCACTGAGGGTTTTCAGATAGACCGTGGCATCGCGCACCGTCAGGTCACCGCCCTCGACCAGCGGATAACCGAGCTGGCGAGCCAGATACAAATGTTCGAAATAGCTTTCGTTGAAGCGCCCCGGCGTGAGCAGCACCACCAGCGGCGCGTCATCGTCACTGGGCGCTTGTCGCGCCAGGGTTTCCTGCAATGTGCGGAAGAAGCCGGCCAGATGCTGCACCTTCAGATCCCGGTACAACTCGGGAAAGGCGCGCGACACGATGGTGCGGTTTTCCAGGGCATAGCCGGCGCCCGATGGCGCTTGCGTACGATCGGCGGTAACCCACCAGCGCCCGTCCGGCGTGCGCGCCAGATCCACGGCGTACAGGTGCAGAAACGTCGCTTCCGGCGGCGCGACATGCTGACACGGCCAGAGAAAATTGTTGTGGCCAAATACCAGTTCCGCAGGCAACAAGCCTTCGCTGATCAGCCGTTGCGGCCCGTACAAATCGGCCAGCACCGCATTGAGCAGTCGCGCACGTTGGGCGATGCCTGCCGACAGTTGCTGCCATTCATCCGCAGCAATCACGTGGGGCAGCAGATCCAGCTCCCACGGCCGATCGGCGCCCTTGGGATCGGCATAGACGTTATAGGTGACACCGTTTTCCTGAATCTGTCGCGCCAGCAGTGCCTGACGCTGCACCAGTTGCGTAGGTGTGCTGCGCTGCAACTGATCGAACAGTCGCCGCCAATGCGGGCGCACCGCGCCACTGCCGTCGAGCAGTTCGTGATAAGTGCCCGCCGTGAGCGGGTAGCGGTCTAGCAGGTCAGGCATGGAAAGCTCGGCAGACAGCGAAGAACGGTCAGACTAACGCAGGCACATGACATGCGGATAGACGAAAAATCCGCATGTCGCGTGCGATCTAGAAACGTCGCAAATCGATTGTCATCGGCAGCTCGTCACTGATTTCTACGTTCGGTATAGGAAGTTTCCCCGGTGTGTGTCCGACACGGAAGAACCGCGCCATCCGCCGACTCTCCGCTTCGTTGGCATTGACCGGCAACGTCTCGTAATTGCGCCCGCCCGGATGCGCGACGTGGTACTGACAACCGCCCAGCGAGCGCCCCATCCAGGTGTCGAGCAGGTCGAACACCAGCGGTGCGTGTACGGGGATGGTCGGCTGCAAGCAGTTGGCCGGTTGCCACGCGCGGTAACGCACACCCGCGACAAACTCACCAACGCGCCCGGTCGGGTGCAAGGGCACCGCGACGCCATTACAGGTCAGCAGATAGCGCTGCGGCGGCAGCCCCTTGAGCTTGACCTGTAAACGCTCCAGCGATGAATCGACGTAACGCACTGTGCCGCCAGCCGCGCCCTCCTCGCCCAGGACATGCCACGGTTCCAGAGCCTGACGCAGCTCCAGTTCAATACCGTTGACGGCGTAATCGCCGACCTTGGGAAAGCGAAACTCCAGATGCGCGGCAAACCATTCCGCCCGCAGCGGATAACCGGCGCTGTTGAGTTCGACGATGACGTCAGCGAAATCCTGTTCGATAAAGTGCGGCAGCAGGAAGCGGTCGTGCAGTTCAGTGCCCCAGCGCGCCAGTTTCGGCGGCGCATAAGGTTCACGCCAAAACCGCGCGACCAGCGCGCGCAACAACAACTGTTGGGCCAGGCTCATGCGCGCATGGGGCGGCATTTCAAAGGCGCGCAGTTCAAGCAAGCCGAGACGCCCGGTGGCGCCGTCCGGTGAATACAGTTTGTCGATACAGAACTCGGCACGGTGCGTGTTGCCGGTGACGTCGATCAGCAGATTGCGCAGCAGTCGGTCAACCAGCCACGGCGCGCATTCCTCACCCGGTTCGGGCATCTGCGCAAAAGCGATTTCCAGTTCATACAGGGCGTCATTGCGCGCCTCATCGACACGCGGCGCTTGGGACGTAGGGCCAATGAACAATCCGGAAAACAGGTAAGACAAAGACGGGTGGTTGTGCCAGTAACTGATCAGGCTGCGCAGCAGATCGGGGCGGCGCAGAAACGGTGAGTCCGCCGGCGTCGCGCCACCGAGTACGAAATGGTTGCCGCCGCCGGTGCCGGTGTGGCGACCGTCGATCATGAATTTCTCGGTGGTCAGGCGAGTTTGCCGCGCCTCTTCATAGAGAAATTCAGTGCGTTCGACCAACTCGTCCCAGGTCGCCGACGGCTGCACATTGACCTCGATCACACCGGGATCCGGAGTGATGCGGAAATTGCTCAGGCGCGGATCGCTCGGCGGCTCATAGCCTTCCAGCAGCACCGGGCAATGCAGTTCTTCAGCCGTGGCTTCGATGGCTGCGACCAGTTCCAGATAATCCTCGACCCGCTCCAGCGGCGGCATGAACAGGTACAAACGTCCCTCACGCGCCTCGGCGCAAAACGCTGTGCGGGTCAGCCAGTCAGCGGATTCGTCGATTTTCGGCGCGCGTTCGTCAGGCGTCGCCGGTTCACCATGACTGTTGAGCTGCGCAGTTTGCGGCAGTTCGGAGAAATCCTGATTCGGGTCCTGTGGATGGATAAACGGATACTCGGCCGCCTTCACCCACGGCTGCGAACCCAGTGGCAAGCGATAACCCAGCGGCGAATCCCCCGGCACCAGCCGGCAGTGCTCATCTCGCAGGTACCAGCGCCCGCTCTGCCATTGATCGCCCTTGGCGGTGCGCGCCAGCGGCAATACCTGGCCGATCACCTTGTTCAAGCCCTGACTGAAGACCTTGCGCAGACGTGCGCGCTCCAGCGGCTCCTCCAGTCGCGAGTCTTCGGCGCTGACATTGCTCGGCAACGTGCCCTCGCGCCAGAGGTAATAGAAATTATCCTCGTAGGCCGGGAAGACAAAACGTGTAGGCAACTTCAACCGTTCGGCAACACTCGCCAGAAAGCGCCCGGCCAACTCACCATTGGCGCCGTAATCCTGCTGCTCGTCTGCGATCAAGGCGTTGTTGTCCCAGATCGGCACACCGTCGCGACGCCAGTAGCAATTGAGCGACCAGCGCGGCAATTGCTCACCGGGATACCACTTGCCCTGACCGAAATGCACCAGGCCCTGCGGCGCGTAATGCTTGCGCATGCGCTGGAACAGTTCGGCGGAAAGTTGCCGTTTGGCCGGCCCCAGCGCGGCGGTGTTCCACTCGGCGCCATCCGGGTCATCGATGGAAACGAAAGTCGGCTCGCCGCCCATGGTCAGGCGCACGTCATCCGCCAGCAGGTCAGCATCGATCTGCCGCCCCAGCGCCTGAATCGCCAGCCACTGCTCGTCGGTGTAGGGCTTGGTGACGCGCGGCGCCTCCCAGATCCGCTCCACCGACATTTCGTGGCTGAACTCGCATTCGCATGGCTCGACCAAGCCACTGATTGGTGCCGCCGAGGACGGATCGGGGCTGCAGGCCAACGGAATATGCCCTTCACCGGCAAACAGCCCGGACGTCGCATCCAGGCCGATCCAGCCAGCGCCCGGCAAATACACCTCACACCAGGCGTGCAGGTCGGTGAAGTCGACCTCAGTCCCGGACGGGCCGTCGAGGCTTTTCACGTCGGCAGTCAATTGAATCAGATACCCGGAAACAAATCGCGCGGCCAACCCGAGGTTGCGCAGCAACTGCACCAGCAGCCACGCCGAATCCCGACAGGAGCCGGAGGCATGTTCGAGGGTGTGTTCCGGGGTCTGCACGCCCGGCTCCATGCGAATCAGGTAGCCGATGTCTTCGCTCAAGCGCTGGTTGAGCGCCACAAGAAAGTCCACCGCTGGCAGCGGAGTGCGATCGATGGCGTCCAGATAGGCTTTGAATTTTGGCGTCAGCGGCAGGGTTTCAAGGTACGGCGCCAGTTCCTTGCGCTCATCGGCAGCGTAGGCGAAGGGGATTTTCTCCGCGTAGGGCTCGAGGAAGAAGTCGAACGGGTTGAACACGGCCATTTCGGCGAGCAGATCGACTTCAATGCGCAACTCATTGGTCTTCTCGGGGAATACCAGCCGCGCCAGATAGTTGCCCTGCGGATCCTGCTGCCAGTTGATGAAATGCTGCTCGGGCGAGACTTTCAGCGCATACGACAGTATCCGCGTGCGGCTGTGGGCAGCCGGGCGCAGACGAACGATCTGCGGGCCGAGTTCGACAGCGCGGTCGTAACGGTAATGCGTGACGTGATGCAATGCGACATGAATCGACACGGCGTGCCTCCTGCGAGCCTAAGCGTATTCGAAAGCGCGCAAGACTTATGCCATGCACAGGCTAAGGCGCTTTCCCGGAATGCATAGGGCAGTACAGCACCAAAATCGGGCGATGCGGGGAAATGGTTTGGCGAAGTTGCTCCTAAATGTGGCGAAGATCAAAAGATCGCAGCCTTCGGCAGCTCCTACAGAAAATGCATATCCCCATGTAGGAGCTGCTGAAGGCTGCGATCCTTTGATCTTCTACCACAATGCAAAACGCCAACCCGAAGGTTGGCGTTCTGTTGAGCTCAAGCGATGTTTAGCGCGGGACGACCGGCTTGCGCGCCGGCTTCGGCCCTTTGCCTTTCGCGGCGTCCTTGCGCTCCTTGGCTGCCTGCTGGTTACGGGCAAACGCCGCTGCCTTGGCCTGTTCACGCTTGTCCCACGGATTACCACCATCACTGGCACGCGGAGGCAGGCCGGTGTGCTGGGTGAGGATCTTGGTGGTCTTCTCTTTGCCTTCCTTCGCCACTTTATGGCTGCCGGCCGGCGTCGAGTTCTTGCGACGGGCGCTCTGGTAGCTGTCGGTAGCCGGCTGGTGCGTCGGGATCAATTGATCCTTGCCCGAACCGATCAGATCAGCGCGGCCCATGCGGATCAGCGCTTCACGCAGCATCGGCCAGCCTTTCGGGTCGTGATAACGCAAGAACGCCTTGTGCAGACGACGCTGCTCTTCGCTCTTGACGATGGTCACGCCGTCGCTCTTGTAGGTGACTTTGCGCAGCGGGTTCTTGCCCGAGTGGTACATCGCGGTGGCGGTGGCCATCGGCGACGGGTAGAACGCCTGCACCTGGTCGGCACGGAAACCGTTGCCCTTGAGCCACAGCGCCAGGTTCATCATGTCTTCGTCGGTGGTGCCCGGGTGGGCGGCGATGAAGTACGGAATCAGGTACTGCTCTTTGCCCGCTTCCTTGGTGTACTTCTCGAACATGCGCTTGAACTTGTCATAGCTGCCGATGCCCGGTTTCATCATCTGGTTGAGCGGACCTTCCTCGGTGTGTTCCGGGGCGATCTTCAGGTAGCCGCCGACGTGGTGGGTCACCAGTTCCTTGACGTACTCCGGCGACTCGACCGCGAGGTCGTAACGCAGGCCGGAGGCGATCAGGATTTTCTTCACACCCGGCAACGCACGGGCGCTGCGGTACAGCTGAATCAGCGACGAGTGGTCGGTGTTCAGGTTCGGGCAGATACCGGGGAACACGCAGGACGGCTTGCGGCACGCGGATTCGATTTCCGGGCTCTTGCAGGCGATGCGGTACATGTTCGCGGTCGGGCCGCCGAGGTCGGAGATGACCCCGGTGAAGCCAGGGACCTTGTCGCGGATCTCTTCGATCTCGCGAATGATCGACTCTTCGGAACGGTTCTGGATGATCCGGCCTTCGTGCTCGGTGATCGAGCAGAAGGTGCAGCCACCGAAGCAGCCGCGCATGATGTTCACCGAGAAACGGATCATGTCGTAGGCCGGGATCTTCTCCTTGCCGTACGCCGGGTGTGGAACTCGTGCGTAAGGCATGCCGAACACGTAGTCCATTTCTTCAGTGGTCATCGGAATCGGCGGCGGGTTGAACCAGACATCGACCTCGCCATGCTTCTGCACCAGCGCGCGGGCGTTGCCCGGGTTGGTTTCCAGGTGCAGCACGCGGTTGGCGTGGGCGTAGAGAACCGGGTCGTTACGCACCTTTTCCATCGACGGCAGGCGGATCACGGTCTTGTCGCGGGTCATGCGCGGGCTGGCAAGGATCTGCACGACCTTGGCTTCCTGCGGATCCTCGACCGGGCCCTTTTCCTGTTCGATGGCACAGGCCTGGGTGTCTTGCGTGTTGACGTACGGGTTGATGATCTTGTCGACCTTGCCCGGACGGTCGATGCGCGTGGAATCGACTTCGTACCAGCCTTGCGGCGTGTCACGACGAATGAACGCGGTACCACGCACATCAGTGATGTCTTCGATCTTGTGGCCCCACGACAGACGCTGGGCGACTTCGACAATCGCGCGCTCGGCGTTGCCGTACAGCAGAATGTCGGCGCTGGCGTCGATCAGGATCGAGTTACGCACGCGATCCTGCCAGTAGTCGTAGTGGGCGATGCGGCGCAGGGACGCCTCGATGCCGCCGAGCACGATCGGCACGTGCTTGTACGCCTCCTTGCAGCGCTGGCTGTAGACCAGACTCGCGCGATCCGGACGCTTGCCGGCCATGCCGCCGGGGGTATAGGCGTCGTCGGAACGGATTTTCTTGTCCGCGGTGTAGCGGTTGATCATCGAGTCCATGTTGCCCGCCGCAACCCCGAAGAACAGGTTCGGCTCGCCGAGCTTCATGAAATCGTCTTTGGACTGCCAGTTCGGCTGGGCAATGATCCCGACGCGGAAGCCCTGGGACTCCAGCAGCCGGCCAATGATCGCCATGCCGAACGACGGGTGATCGACGTAGGCATCACCGGTAACAATGATGATGTCGCACGAATCCCAGCCGAGCTGATCCATCTCCTCCCTGCTCATCGGCAGGAATGGCGCTGGCCCGAAACATTCGGCCCAATATTTTGGATAGTCAAATAACGGCTTGGCTGCTTGCATGTCGACGACCGGTGTTGAAGTGAAAATTCGCGGGCGCGGAATATAGCACAAAAAATAACCAATTCCGACGGCAATGGTCGGTTTCTCTTACAGCCTGCTTTTTGCGCATCCGACAACCCGTAACCGGCATCAAATCACCGTTCAAACCTAATATTCATCAGTCCAGCGCCAGCGCCGGCTGATGTGACAACCCTTCAAGGATGAAGAAATGTCACCGAAATCGCCCATCAGAGGCATCGCCACTGTCCATATCCATCCCCGCCCCGACACACCGCTTATCGGGCGTGTGCCGTATCAGACGGATCCATCAGGTGTCCTGCTGGCACGCGCAGTGCAGACGCCCGGCAAAATCACGACGAGCACTGACCTTGACGCGATCACTGCGGCGCCCCCGATTACGATCCGCCAGTCGACATCCACCGCGCCCACGCACCCCGTGGCTCAGGAGCAATCACTTGAGCAGTACCGGATCAGTGCTCCTGTCTCGCTGCCGGATCCCGATGCAGAGGGTTTCAGGACATTCAAGGGACGCCGCTACGTCGATGTGCAGGACGGCGGGATCGTTCAGATTGTGCTGGATGCGCAAACCGGGCTGTACCAAGCGAGATTGCCCAGCGAGCGGCACGCCTCCGGGCCGATGCTTGTACGCGATCCCGACAGCCGTTTCTGGCATGCCCTGAAGGCCCCCGCCCCCACCACTTTCCCCTTGTCCACTCAACGCCTGCTCGCCTTCGCAAGCGATCTGGATTTGCACGGCGCAGAACCTGGACATGACGGCCTGCATCACTACAACGGCAAACTGTATGTCGTGTTGGGACAGCGCACCTATCAAGCACTGCATGATCTTGACGCGTCTTCGCCGTCGAGGGCCGTGATGCGCATCGTTCGCTCCGAAGATCCTGTGGCCGCTGATTCCGCCAACGTTTACATCGGCACACGTCCGGGGCGCTCGGAGCCGATTGTCTTTGATGAGCATCAGGGTTGGGTGGGCACGCTGGTAGGCGGTGCGGGAGGCATGCGTCGAAGCGCAAAGCCGACGGAAGCCGCGCGGGTGGCCGACCTGGTCTTCGAGCTGCAGGCTCTGGATCTGGAGTTCGACCAGGCGATGGCCAAGGGCGAGCAGATACAAAACCGCTGGCGGGCCCTGAAAGGCACCGACGGCGAGCGAAACGTATTGGAACAACTCGAAGGACACCATCAACGGGAGCTGTCGATACTCGAAAAAGCTCTCAGCGTGCACACCGGACAAAAGGAGCGGATCATCGCGGCCAGAGGCAGCACCTCTTACCGGAACAAAGTCATCATGCTGCAAAAAGGGCGAATGCTGACGCTCAACCAAATGATGATCGCCAATGACTCGCTCAAGCTCCTCGACGGACCGCTTTTCGGCGGTCCGGTTTCAGACCACCCAAAAATCGCAGCCCATCTGTCAGCCAAACTGGTGATTCTGAAACAACGTCAGGCCATTGCTGATGAGCTGCGGAACACATGGCGCTTGTCGCAAACCGAATTGAAAGACGTAGCGTTCGAGCCGATGGATCTGCACGACACCGTGGCATTCTGGGTTTACGCCCAAAGCCGAATGTTCGTCGATACGACGGCTGAAGTGGACATCAACAACGCCCACGCCCGATACCTCGGCTTCTGCTTTGGCGAGATCACGTTTGCCTTCCGCGCGTACGACAGTATCCCTACCCAAGCGCGCATCGCGTTGCTCAGCGATCTGCTGGATCAGACGTCGGCCATCAGAGTCTCTTACGAGAATCTGCAGCTCCCGACCGGTGCGCACCATAGCCGTTCACGCGAAGACATCGTCGAGGCCATCCGCACCTTCGAGGGCACGCTGGAAGAGCACCTGAACCGTTTCCACCATGAGCAGGAGAAGACATCAGCGCTGCCACCCCATGAGCAACCGATTGATTTCGACTTTATCCCTGCACAGGACAGGAACCAGCCGAGCGTCACACCGCGCAAGATGTTTCGCAGCAAACACCACGGCGTCTACAAGATTCGCGTCGGTCGGCCGCGCCGTACCGCCGCTGGCGAAGAGCTGATTGATGTCATCAACCCACACGATCCGGCAGAGGTTCTACAGACCTACGAGCACCGGGAAGGCGAATGGCGTCGCCAGATTGCCCGGCAAGAAAGAAATCTGGCGACATTGACCACCCAGGCCGAGCAACTTCTGGAAAAAACCGATTCGCACTTGAACACGGCCTGGCGCGATGAGAGCGCGAAACGCAACGCCACCAGCATCGTCGAGTTCCTCACCGACCGGGCCGACAACCTCACTGAAGTCACCCGACAAATCGAACAGGCCCCGAATCCCGGTGCCGTGGATACGGCCACATTGCTCCAGCGTCTGGAACACGACAGCCAGCGCCTGCTCAACGAGGGCGAAGAGATTCGCGTGCGGCTGTACAAAGACCCTGCCTATCTGAGCATTGATCGAGTGGCGTACCTGATTAGCCATGGCCATCTCAGCGCCACCCGAACCCATGCCCGGGTGCAACTGGGCAAAGGCAACAAAAAAGACTTCCTCGACGTTTACACCCTGAACGACAGGCAAACCGGTACGCCGTTATGGCACGCCCATTTTCACTATGCGGAAAAACACAGCCCGGCGCTGAACTTCACTGCCAAGGGCGGCCATCTCAAGACCCTGCAGCAGAGCAGGCTCGGCACGTCATCCCAACGCCGGGATGAACAGGCAGGTCGAGCACACGTGCGGATCTGGCGCGAAGACATCGATCTGTCGACAGCACAGCAAATATTCCAGCTGGCTTCATAAAACGGCCTCTCCCTGAACCAGGGTTGAGGGACTTATTTTCAAGGATGAAAAACATGGCTCCAAAAAAAAGCGCCAAGGGCACCACCAATGCCGACAGCCCTTTTCGCGCGGATTCACCAGGGCACGGCAATACGGGGCAAGCACCTCGTATGACACTGGAATCGTCGTTTTCTCTCGCCCCCCAGACGCGGCCGCTCGGTACTCACGGCATGCCCAGTCCTGAGCTGAGAAGACCATCCCCCGTCGTCATAGCGCACACGACAACGGCCTCGGTGGAAATGGGCGTAACAGGGCCACAATCACTGGAGCGCTACCAAACCCCGGCAACTGGCCGTTTGCCCCAGGCCAATACCGAGGGCTTGAGAATGTACAAGGGCCGCGAATACGTCGATGTCGGGCACGGCGGCATCGTGATGGTCGGGATCGATCCGCAGACCGGCCTCTACCGCGCCCAGCTCGCGGCCGAGCGGGTTGCCTCTGGCCCGCTACTGCTGCGCGACAGCGACAGCGGTCTGTGGCATTCGCTCAAGGACGGTGACGCCGTTACCTTGATCGACACTCACCTGCAGACGTTGCGCACAAATCCGGATATCACCGACGCCAAGGCCGACAGCGACGGGATGTTGCGCCATGAAGGGCGGCTGTACCTGCCCCTACACGACCACGTTTATCAGGTCATGCACGATGTGAGTGCCTCCACCGGGGCCCAAAAAGGGTGGCGTATCGTCAACCCGAAAGACCCCGTGGCAGTCGACAGCGCGAATATCTACCGGGCCAGCCGCAGCGGCGCAACACGGCCGGTCAGGCGCGATGAAGGTAATCGCTGGGTCTATCATTTGCCAGACCTGAAGGGAGGCATTCAGGACGCGGAGATTGCCCGCCTGAGTAAAGACACGTTGATGCAGATGTACGAGCCTTTTCACAAGGCCCACACGGAGTTGACGAACTCGTCGGACCGGCATAACACCCTCTGGGCAGAAATCCAGAAACTGCCCGAGGGCAGTGCAGAGCGAAACGCAAAACTGCTGAGTCTCGAAGTGCATTTGCTCAAGCATGTGCAAAAACAGGCAGATTTCGTGGAGTCGCTGGTGCTCAACAGAAAATGGCTGGTCCTTGCGAAAGCCAACGGGCTGTTCAAGCAGGAACTGCACACCTTCCGCATAGAGCGCGCCGAATTCCTCAACCGTCTCATGGCGGCCATGGACCTGCGGGTCAGGCCGGCGGTCTCCAGTCTGGATGCCGACAGTTGCAAGCGAATGATCCCTCACCTGAACAAGAAGCTGAGATTTATCGAAGAACGTGAAGTGGTGTTGGCAGAAATCAGAAAAGCCGACCCTGGAGCGGCGCCGATACTCGAAGAAATCAGGCAACAAGTACCGTCGGCCGAACGCATCAACTTCAACAAGCTGACCCTCTACGTACACCTGTATGCGGGCACGCCCGACCATTCGCCCAATACCACCATGCCATCGCTTTCCTCTGTCGACCTGGTCACCGGAGACCTGATAAACATTCCGCAACATGAGCATCCGATGGCGCTGCTCTTGAGCCTTGATCAGATCAGGACGGACAAATCCCGATTTGAACTGCAACTGGCGGTCAATGCTGACACGGATGCTTTGAGGGCCGGGTATCTCCGGGAAATTCTCAGACTGATTGATCCACTCGAGAGGCGAATCGAAAACCGGCTGAACGACATTCTGGAATCGATTGGCCGCGATCGCGAGCTGCCCAACATCGACCACGATATCGATTTCGACTTCCTTCCAGCGCTGCCCGACCCTTCGGAAAGCCCCCGCCCTTTTTCCCCCAGGAAAGTTTTCCGGGTCCGCCAGCACGGCACTTACCGGGTTCTGGTCGGTGAAACGGAAACGGCTCAGGACGGCAATGTCATCGTCAGGGTCCCGGACCCGTTGCGCCCCGGCTCTCCATCCGCCCGCTACGAAAAAAGACAGGGCGAATGGTTGCCAGTGCGACCTCCCATCGCCAGTACACCCCGACCACAACTGGTCGCCGAGGCAAAGCGGTTACTGGTCGACGTTGAACAGCACGTCGCCAAGGCCAGGGTGGAAGAAGCGAGAAAAACCAATCCGACCGAGATTCTTGAAGGCTTGGGCAAAGAGACGGAAAGCCTGAACGAGCAGGCAAGGCGCCTGGAAAGCCATGAAGACGCGGCCAATGACACCGAACTCCTCGACCTGGCTGCGCGCTTGCGAAGCGTTGCCGAGTCACTGGATGCCCATGGCCAAAGTGTTCTGGTGCGCATGTACAAGAACCGGGACGTGCTCGACATCATGCGTTTGAACTATCTGATGGATGCCGACGAAGTCAGCGTGAGTAAAACCGTTGACCGCAAGCCATTGGGCAAGGGCAAAAGCAAGTCGTTTCTCGATGTTTATTCGATCACTGATCGCGCTGACGACACACCGTTGTGGGAGGCACATTTCCACTATGACCAGCACAACGCCCCGCCCCTGAGTTTCACCACCAGAGGTGGTCACCTCAAAACCCTCGAACAGAGCAGGCGCGGCATCGACGCTCAGCGCCGCGATGAACTGGCCGGTTTGCCGCACGTGGCCATCTGGCGCCAGACCTTCGATGGCAAGACCGCGAGCAAAATATTTGCACTGGCCAGCGCGGCTGGCGTGCACCTCAAGCCTGAGTAAAGGACTCAGGACCATACGATCAATCAGGCAATGACGCCGCCCCTGCCATCAGCGCTCGTTCAAACGAGCTGATGCGCAAACCCTGCAAGGATAGAAAGACATGCCCGTTAAATCGCCTCCCAAAAGCAACAGGCCCGGTAATCGCCCGGCTCACCAAAACGCTGTGCCAGACGTGGACTCCCCGCGCCTCGACCTGCCACTGCGCACAGATTTAGACATCTCGATACCCGGTGGGCATACACCACGACCGGGCCGCTTACCAACGCCAGCCGATATCGATGCGATCGAGCCGGCACCAGGCATCACGGTTCATCAACCCGCGATGTCCATTGAAAATCCGCGCGCGGCAAGCCAGTCACTGGAACATTACTGGGTGCCTGCTGCCAGTGGTTTGTCGGATCGCAACGCTGAAGGTTTGAGAACACACAAAGGCCGCCAGTACGCCGATGTGCCCGGCGGCATCGTGCTGGTCGGCAAAGATGCGCAAACGGGTCTGTATCGGGCCAGGCTGCCCAGCGAATCCAACCCCTCGGGGCCAGTATTATTGCGAGACTCCAGCTCGGGGCTGTGGCATGAACTGGAACACTTCGAGCCGATTGGTGTGCCATTGTCGAGCAGCCGTCTGGAAGTTTTCCGCACGCCGCTGGATTTCACTGGCGTTCAAATGGGTAGCGATGGCCTCCACCGGCTCAACGGTAAACTCTATGCTGTGATCGACAATCACAGTTACCAGGTCCTGCACGACACCGACGCCTCGACCCCATCGACAGCGGTAATGCGCATCGTCCGTGGGCAAGATCCGGTGGCCGGCGACAGCACCAATACTTACATCGCTACCCGTCCCGGGCGCTCGGAGCCGATCATTTTCGATGCTCGCGAAGGCTGGCTGGGGACGGCGGTCGGCGGTGCCGGCGGCATGTTCCGCAGCGAGCCGGGCAGCCCCGCGCATCCCAACCTGCTGCAACGATTTGCCAGCGCGATCAATCAATTACGAACGCCAGAGTCACGTGCGCGAAAACTCTTCCCGGCCCTCAACAGCGAGGAAATCTCTCAGCTTCTGCGTTCCCACGGCGATGACGTCCGCGACTATCTGTCCCAACGCGAGGCCAGTTACAGGGCACTCAAGGCAGATCTCGCTTCCTGGATCAGCAAGACATTCTCGCAGGCCCCTACCGAAACTGCACATCCCGCGGTGGAGCGTGCCGCCGAAGAAATAAAACGTTGCTGGAAACGGCAGACGGGGACGACGCTGAAACTTGATTTGGGCGAAGCGATTCTTGCCCCGCTGACGGCTGACTTCAGCCACGTACGAACACTGGAGCTGAAGGCGGTCGCCTGGTCGGACACCGCCGACACCTTCCTTGGCCGTTTCCCCAACCTTGAGAAACTGTCGGTAACTCACTCCACCCTGGACAAGCTGCCGCCCGATGTCGCGTCGATGAGTGTTCTCAAGGCCCTGGAACTGAACTCGAACCGAATCGAGTTCAATGAGCAGACAGCAGCAAAACTGGGCGCACTCAAACAGCTTGAACACCTCGACCTGTCGGGCAATCCGCTTGGCAGAATCCCGGACTTTCGCGGCATGTCACACCTGCAGTCATTGAACCTGAGCAACACCGGGCTGGACCATTGGCCCAGCGGTCTACGCGATCAGGTGGCACTGGGCTTGGTCGACTTGCGCAATAACCAACTGCGCGAAATTCCACAGGCGATCCTTGACCCGTCAAGCGATGAACGACTGGCGATCACCCGTATCAACTCGGTCACGCTGATTGAAGGCAACCCCTTCCCGGCCGGCTACTGGCGAACGCTCGAGGTTTACTGGCGCCGCGTAGTGGCCGACTATCCGGCGATGCGCACTGGCTTGCGCGCAGATGCGTTCAGACTGGATGGCGACATTCCCGAAGTGGCGATGGTGCAGCGGATGTATCCGGACAAGAATCCGCAAGCCGCCAGGGAATATCTGCTCGGCCTCGGTGACGGCGCCGAAGAGCAGATAGCGCAACGCATTGCCGGTTTCGATCTACTGGAAACGCAACTGCAGGCCTACATCGCCGACAGTCAACCCGGGGCGGCCAACGCCCTGGGCCCGGAAAGAGTCAACGCCACCCGCCTGGCAAGAATCATCAGAGGCTGCTGGCTGGGTGAGTCGGAAGGCGTATTGAAACTGCCACAGCTGTACGGTCCATTACCCCTGCTGACCGTGGATTTCAGTCACATCAAATCCCTCAGTCTCGACTCGGTAATCTGGTCGGACACCGCCAATACGCTTCTGTCCAATTGCCCCAATCTGGAAAGACTGACCATCGTTAACTCCGGCATCGATAAACTGCCGCAAAAAATCGCCGAGATGGACAAACTCAACTATCTGGATCTGAGTTCAAACCAGATAAAACTGGATGAGCAAAGCGCTTTGGCACTCAGTGCACTGCATCAGTTGAAACAGATTGATCTGTCCAACAATCAACTGCGGGTGGTGCCTGACTTCAGCGCCATGTCCGGGTTGCAGGTCTTGAACCTGAAAAACACAGGCCTCACTCAGTGGCCTGCCGGGCTGCTCGACAAAACCGCTCTGACCAGCCTGGACCTGCGCGACAACCGCTTGAGCGAGGTTCCTCAGGCGAACCTCAACCCGACACCCGAGACGCTGTCCCTGGTCGCGCGGATCAACAATGTCACGCGACTTGAAGGCAACGACTTCCCCGCCGCGTACTGGCGAAAGTTCGACGGCTACTGGCGACACCTTAAAGCGTCTCACCCCGAGCTGATGGAGCCGGCGCATCCCGCCGTATTCGATAGCGAGAACTCCAGGGCGCAGCGTTATCGAAACCTGTACCCGACCAAGAGCATCAAGGAGTGCAGAGAGTTCATCTGGAGTCATGACAAAGGCACCTTTGCCCCACGCTTGCTCGCGCTGGAACAAGAGTTCGATCTTCTGAAAACCCAGCTCGACGACTGGGTTTTTTCCGGAGGCGGTAACCGCCTGCGTTACGTGCGTGCCAATCAGCTGCAAATCAACGCTACCACCCGTAATGACCGCACCGCAGCGCGGGATTTGATCATCAGTTGCTGGCGCCGCGAAACGGCGCAAAAGCACGCTTTCGACGGCTCGCCGATCGGCCTGGAACTGGACTTGAGCGGTCTGACCTTGCCGACCCTGCCGGATCTGAGCATCGACTTCAGCCATGTTGGCTCACTCAGATTGAGCGGCATGAGTCTGACGGAGTCACCGGAAGGTTTCCTCACCCGTTTTCGTCATGTGCGCTGGCTGGACATGTCGAACAATCGCCTCAGGGACTTGCCCCCGGCGGTGGGAGAAATGCACGCGATGACGCGCCTGTTTCTGCAGCACAACCAACTTGAACTCAATGCAGAAACGGCGCGGATACTGGCTGGACGCACAACGCTCAGAGCACTCTGGATCGACAACAATCCCCAGCTCGGTGTGATCCCGGATTTCAGCCTGATCACCGATATGCGCGAGGTCACCCTGGCGAACACCGGCATCACGCAGTGGCCAACCGGGCTGTTTGATCAACCCCTGCTGACCCGGATCGATCTGAGCAACAATCAGATCACCACGATTCCTGACTTTGTCACTGCTCCGCCCCCGGAGCGCCTGGCACATTCGGTCCAGGTCAACAGCGGCACGCTGGTGAGCAATAACCCGCTGTCGGACGCAACGCCGCAGCAATTGCTCGCCTACCGTGAACGACTGATGTTAGCCGGTACGCCTCTGACCCGAACAGCCAACCTGATCACGACGTCCGTCAACGTCGCACGACGTCCCGTCACAAGAGACGCCCTGGAACCGGACCCGCGATGGATTGCGGGATTAAGCGTTGATCAGGCTACCGCGCGAAAAGCTCAATGGCGCGCGTTACGCGAGCAGGATGGCTCGGACGGTTTCTTCAACATCTTGGCGAGCCGCGGTGACCATGCTGATTTTCGGCGTCAGGCCTGGGACGTGATCGATGTCATCACAGAAAATAATCCGCAGTCGAGAAACCTGCGCAGGGAGCTGTTCGATCGCGCGTGCGAAGCCGGCTGCACTGACCTCGCCGCGGCCACCTTCACCGACCTGCAAGTCCTGGCCATGACGTACAAGGCTCGGGTTCAGGCCAGACTCGATCTGGATGGCGCACCCTTGGTGGCATTGTCCAAAGGATTGTTTCGCCTGAAGCACGTCGACGACTTCGCGGCAGCAGAGATCGCCTCAAGCAGGGCCATCATCAACGATCCGGCAACCTCCCGCGAGCTGCGAAACAGCCATAGCTTGCGCATACGCGATCCACATGAAATGACCATGGCCTACCGCTTTGGCCTGAAAGATCGCCTGCAATTGCCGTTTCAGCCGCAGGCACTGACGTTTATCGGTATGGCCGGCGTTACCCCGGCAATGCTGGATGCGGCGTATCGCAAAGTGTCGATGCTGAATGGTTCGCCTGAAGAATTTCAGGCGTTGGTGTCGATGGATTTCTGGCAGGACTTCATCATTCACAAATACCGGGCGCAATTCGATGCGAGTCGTCAGCCGTTTCAGGATCGTCAGGGAATTCTCGACAGCCAGTCATCACAAGGCCTGCTGAGCGAGGCTCAATACAACTCGCAAACCGATGATGTGACGGCGCAGTTGGCGATTGTCGAAGCGACATTGATTCAGACGCTGACGCGGCAGGAATTGCAGCCTCGAACAACAATCGAGGCGACTTCTGCCAACGTCACGTTTGCGCAGGAAACCCCGGGAGCGAGTAACGCAACGCTGTAACCAATAGAGCGGCGCAGCAGGCCGATTGATTTCGGCCTGCTGTCACTCGTCGTCGTCGAAGTTGTAACTGCCCGGCGCGAGGTTTTCGAAGCGCGTGTATTTGCCGATAAACGCCAGGCGGATAAAACCGATCGGGCCGTTACGCTGTTTGCCGATGATGATTTCGGCGATGCCCTTGTGCTCGGTTTCCGGGTGATACACCTCGTCGCGGTACACGAACATGATCACGTCGGCGTCCTGCTCGATCGCTCCCGATTCACGCAAGTCGGAGTTCACCGGACGCTTGTTCGGACGCTGTTCGAGGGAACGGTTGAGCTGCGACAGCGCCACCACCGGGCAGTTGAATTCCTTGGCCAGCGCTTTCAGGGATCGCGAGATCTCGGAAATTTCGTTGGTACGGTTGTCACCGCTGGAACCCGGGATCTGCATCAGTTGCAGGTAGTCGATCATGATCAGGCCGACGTCGCCGTGTTCACGCACCAGGCGCCGGGTCCGCGCACGCATTTCCGACGGGCTGATACCGGCGGTGTCATCGATGAACAGTTTGCGATCATTGAGCAGGTTGACCGCCGAGGTCAGGCGCGGCCAGTCATCATCTTCCAGTTGGCCGGAACGCACCTTGGTCTGGTCGATGCGGCCCAGCGAGGAGAGCATACGCATGATCAGCGATTCACCTGGCATCTCGAGGGAGTACACCAGGACCGCCTTCTCGCTGCGCAACACAGCGTTTTCCACGAGGTTCATCGCAAAGGTGGTTTTACCCATCGACGGACGGCCAGCGACGATGATCAAGTCGGCAGGCTGCAGGCCGCTGGTCTTCTCGTCGAGGTCGGTGTAACCGGTGGACAGGCCGGTAATCGCGTTGTCGGTGTTGAACAGGGTGTCGATGCGGTCGATGGCTTTGGTCAACAGTTCGTTGACACCGACCGGGCCACCGGTCTTTGGCCGTGCTTCGGCGATCTGGAAGATCTGCCGTTCGGCCTCATCGAGGATCTCTTCCGCGGTCCGGCCTTCCGGGTTGAAGGCGCTGTCGGCGATTTCAGTGCTGATGCCGATCAGTTGGCGCAACGTTGCACGCTGACGAACGATCTGCGCATAGGCCTTGATGTTGGCGACGGACGGCGTGTTTTTGGCCAGTTCGCCAAGGTAACCAAGGCCGCCGACCTGCGAGGTCTGCCCTTCCTTGTCCAGTTGCTCGGACAGGGTCACGACGTCGATCGGCATGTTCTGATCGGCCAGTTTGGCGATCGCACGGAAGATCAGACGGTGGTCATGTCGATAGAAATCGCCGTCGGAGACTTGATCGAGCACGCGTTCCCAGGCGTTGTTGTCCAGCATCAGACCACCGAGTACAGCCTGTTCGGCCTCGATGGAATGCGGCGGCACCTTCAGGGCAGCGGTTTGCAGATCGTATTGCTCGGGAGCGGAGATATCGTTCATGGCCACTTGTGTTTGTTGGGAAAAACAGGGAATTCAGAAAGACAAAGGGCACGACCTGTAAACAGGATCGTGCCCGATGTTAACCGTCTGACGGACAAGCCGCCAGCCGATCAGGTATTACTTAAGCTGCTACCACGACAACGCGTACGGTGGCTTCAACTTCGGCGTGCAGGTGCACAGCCACGTCGAATTCACCCACGTTGCGGATGGTGCCGTTCGGCAGACGAACTTCGCTTTTCGCAACTTCAACGCCGGAGGCGGTCAGTGCGTCAGCAATGTCGTGAGTACCGATCGAACCGAACAGCTTGCCTTCGTCGCCAGCGGTGGCAGTGATGGTCACTTCCAGCTCGGCCAGTTGGGCAGCACGGCTTTCAGCCGATGCTTTACGGTCTGCGGCAGCTTTTTCCAGCTCGGCACGACGCTCTTCAAACGCAGCCAGGTTGGCAGCGGTTGCAGCGGTAGCTTTGCCGAAAGGCAGCAGGTAGTTACGGCCGTAACCGGCCTTAACGTTTACTTTGTCGCCCAGGTTGCCCAGGTTGGCGATTTTTTCCAGAAGGATCAGTTGCATGTGGAAATCCTCTTAACTTTTAACCTTCACCGTTCGCGTTATCGGCGTCTTTCGACACGTGACGACCGCGAAAATCAATCAGGCTGTCGACAATGGCCAGAACCACGAGCAACGGATAGATCAGCTGCATGAACAGCAGCAGCGTGACGTACAACCCCACCAGCCAGAAACCGGCCAGTCGCTTCTGCCCGACCAGCCCGTGAATCAGGGCAAGTCCGGCGAACACCAGCGGTACACTGCACAACGGCGTCAACATGGCCATCTGTGCACCGAGATTCGGGCCCAGAAGCATCAACGCCAGCAGTAACATCGCCGGCCCCAGCGGGATCCGGATGGCGCGAAACTCGCGACCAAAACCACCCGGGTTGTACAACAACGCCTGCCAATGCCGCCCGACAATCAGGCTCAGCACGCTGACGATCTGCAACAGCGCCGCAATCAGTCCGGTCAGGACCGGTGCAATCAGGGACGCGAAACGCGCTTGCTCATCGACCGACAATTGCTTGTAGGTCTCACCGAGAAGCGCCGGCATGACCTTTATCAAGGCCTGCGCGAGCATCTCGATCTGGGCCGCAAACGCAGCCCCAAGCACCACCGAAAACACCACGCCAATCACTACGCTGACCAGCAGCGTACGGACCCAGGACTCACTTGCGCGCAAAACCAACGCAAGCCCCGAAGACCCCAGCAGCACCAGAAGTGCCCGTGGGTCGTCGGCATACAACCACCAGATCAACGCCGGCAGCAGCCCCAGAGACAGAACACCCAGGGCGTCCGTCAGTCCGCGCCGCAGCAGCACAAGGCTCCCCGCGGCAGCACCCAACCAATACAACAACGGCAATGTTGCACATCCGGCCACCACGAGAGTGGCCTGCATACGGCCTCGCATGATGAACTCAGCTAAGGCACGCATGCATTCAATCCTTTGCTACTTGTCGACTGCCCGGTCTCAGCGGCCGTGGCTGTCGGTGTAGGCCAGCAGGGCCAGGAAGCGGGCGCGCTTGATAGCGGTGGCCAGCTGACGCTGATAACGAGCTTTGGTACCGGTGATGCGGCTTGGAACGATTTTGCCGGTCTCGGATACGTAGGCTTTCAGAGTGTTGAGATCTTTGTAATCGATCTCTTTCACGTCTTCAGCGGTGAAGCGGCAGAATTTACGACGACGGAAGAAACGTGCCATTTGATAGGCTCCTTAAAAGGTCCGTGGATTACTCGTCAGCGTTATCGCTGTTGTCGCTGTCATCACTATCAGCGCTATCAGCGCCTTCGTGCTCAGGACGGTCGCGACGCTCACGGCGCTCACTGCGGTTTTCTTCAGCCTTGAGCATCTCGGACTGGCCGGTAACGGCTTCGTCGCGACGGATGACCAGGTTACGGATCACTGCATCGTTGTAGCGGAAGTTGTCTTCCAGCTCGGCCAGGGCCTTGCCAGTGCACTCAACGTTCAGCATCACGTAGTGAGCCTTGTGAACATTGTTGATTGCGTAGGCCAGTTGACGACGGCCCCAATCTTCCAGACGGTGGATTTTGCCGCCGTCTTCTTCGATCAGCTTGGTGTAACGCTCAACCATGCCGCCGACTTGCTCGCTTTGATCCGGGTGGACCAAAAAGATGATTTCGTAATGACGCATGAATGCTCCTTACGGGTTGTAGCCTGCCGCTCAAAAACGGTCAGACAAGGAGTGAATGACACTTATGGACTTGCTGGCGCGGGGCACATGCGTGCCTGCCGTCACAGCAAGGGGCGCAATTGTAGAGAAGGGACAGAGGAGGTGCAAGGCAATTGGTGAATATTTGAACAACCACCCATTTATGCAACACCACAAAACACTGTGGGAGCGAGCTTGCTCGCGAATGCAGTTTGTCAGGCAACATTTATGTCGACTGACACTCCGCTTTCGCGAGCAAGCTCGCTCCCACATTTGAATCGCGTACGACTCAGGATTTCTTGGTGGCAGCCTTGGCTTTTGCACCGCGCTGACGCTGGGCTTCGAACAGGCAGACGCCGGTCGCCACGGAAACGTTGAGGCTGCTGACGCTACCGGCCATCGGCAGGTTCACCAGATAGTCGCAGTGTTCGCGGGTCAGGCGACGCATGCCTTTGCCTTCAGCACCCATGATCAGAATGGTCGGGCCAGTCAGGTCCTGGTCATAGATGCTGACCTCAGCCTCGCCCGCCGTGCCGACAACCCACAGACCGCGCTGCTGAAGCTTTTCCAGCGTACGGGCGAGGTTGGTTACCGCGACCAGCGGAATCACTTCCGCCGCGCCGCAAGCGACTTTACGCACGACCGGCGTCAGGGTCGCCGACTTGTCTTTCGGCACGATCACCGCCAGCGCACCGGCCGCATCGGCCGAACGCAGGCAGGCACCGAGGTTGTGCGGGTCGGTCACGCCGTCGAGCACCAGCAACAGCGGCGCGCCTTCCGTGCGATCGAGCAGTTCGTCGAGCATGGCTTCGCCCCAGACCTGGCTCGGGCTTACTTCCGCGACTACGCCCTGGTGCACACCCTCAACCCAGGCATCCATTTCGCGACGTTCGGCCTGGCCGACCTGAACGCGATTTTCGTTGGCCAGCTCAACCAGAGTCTGCACACGCGGATCGTTGCGGCTTTCCGCCAGCCAGATCTGCTTGACGCGTTTCGGGTGGTGACGCAGCAACGCTTCTACCGCGTGAACGCCGTAGATTTTTTCCAACTGACTCATGACTTCGCCTTCGGTTTACGTGCCCCGCCACTTTTGGCTGGAGCGGAACCCGCTTTTGGCGGGCCCTTACGGTGTTTGCTCGGTTTGGCTGGCTTGCCGCCGGAAGCCTTTTCAGGCGCCGACCGTCCGGTCTTTCCCCCGGACGCCGCTTTACCACCGTTTTTGGCATCGGCCAACAAGGCCTTCTTCAATTCACGGCTTTTGCGCAGCTCGGCGTTCTTCGCCACGGCATCGCTAGGGCGATAAGCTTCTGCAGCCTTTTCCTTGGCCGGGCGACGGCTGGCGGTTTTAGCCGGAGCCTTTTCTTCCGCAACCTTGGCCGCCGGAGCCGCGGTTTCAGTGCCACGTTTTTTGCGACCGATCGGCGCGCTGATGGTTTTTTCGGCCATCTCGAAGTCGATCTTGCGTTCGTCGAGGTCGACGCGCATGACCCGCACTTCAACGGTATCGCCGAGGCGGAAGCTGCGCCCGGTGCGCTCGCCCGCCAAGCGGTGATGCACAGGATCGAAGTGGTAGTAATCGCCCGGCAGCGCCGTGACGTGGACCAGACCTTCGACGTAGATGTCGGTCAGCTCGACGAACAGGCCAAAACCGGTGACCGCGGTGATCACACCCGGGAACGACTCGCCCACGCGATCCTTCATGAACTCGCACTTGAGCCAGTTCACCACGTCACGGGTCGCTTCATCCGCGCGACGTTCGCTCATGGAGCACTGCTCGCCGAGTTGTTCCAGCGCAGCCTCGTCGTACGGATAGATGCGTGCCTTCGGAATGGTCATCGCACCGGCACGGCGAACGTGCGGGGTGTCCTGTTTCGAATGGATCACGCTGCGGATCGCACGGTGCGTGAGCAAGTCCGGGTAACGACGAATCGGCGAAGTGAAGTGGGTATAGGCTTCGTAATTCAGGCCGAAGTGGCCCTGATTGTCAGCGCTGTACACCGCTTGACTGAGCGAACGCAGCATCACGGTCTGGATCAGATGGAAATCCGGACGGTCCTTGATGCTCGCCAGCAGCGCCTGATAGTCCTTCGGCGACGGGCCATCCTTGCCTTTGTGCAGGGACAGGCCAAGCTCACCGAGGAACGCACGGAGTTTTTCCAGACGCTCCGGTGGCGGACCATCGTGGACGCGGTACAGCGCAGGGATTTCGTGCTTCTTGAGGAATTCGGCGGTGGCCACGTTGGCCGCCAGCATGCATTCCTCGATCAGTTTGTGCGCATCGTTACGGGTGGTCGGACGGATTTCGGCAATCTTGCGCTCGGAACCGAAGATGATCCGGGTTTCCTGAGTCTCGAAATCGATCGCGCCGCGCACATGACGGGCGGCGAGCAGCACTTTGTAAAGCGAATAAAGCTGCTTGAGGTGCGGCACAACGTCGGTGTATTCGCCGCGCAGTTTGCGCGCTTCGGCAACTTTCGGCGTTTCCAGCATCGCGCTGACTTTGTTGTAGGTCAGACGAGCGTGGGAATGGATCACCGCTTCATAGAAGCAGTAGTCGGTCATTTCGCCGGACTTGGAGATGGTCATCTCGCAAACCATGGCCAGACGATCGACATGCGGGTTCAGCGAGCACAGGCCGTTGGACAGTTGCTCAGGCAGCATCGGCACGACGCGCTCAGGGAAGTACACCGAGTTGCCGCGCACTTGCGCTTCGTTGTCCAGCGCCGAACCGATTTTCACGTAGCTGGAAACGTCGGCAATCGCCACGTACAACTTCCAGCCACCGGAGAACAAGCGCAGCTTGCCCGGTTTTGCTTCGCAATAAACCGCATCGTCGAAGTCGCGGGCATCTTCGCCGTCGATGGTGACGAACGGCAGATGGCGCAGGTCGACGCGCTTCTCTTTGTCCTTTTCTTCGACTTCCGGCTTGAGCTTGGCCGCTTCTTTCAGAACGGCTTCAGGCCAGACGTGCGGAATGTCGTAAGTGCGCAGCGCGACATCGATTTCCATGCCCGGCGCCATATAGTTGCCGACCACTTCGACCACGTCGCCCTGCGGCTGGAAGCGCGGCGTTGGCCAATGGGTGATTTTCACCTCGACGAACTGACCGATCTGCGCGTTGGCGTTGCGGCCCGGAGTAACCAGCACTTCCTGCTGGATCTTCGGGTTGTCCGCAACGACGAAGCCGATGCCGCCTTCTTCAAAGTAGCGACCGACGATGGTTTCGTGCGCACGGGACACCACTTCGACGATCACGCCTTCGCGGCGACCGCGACGATCGAGACCGGAGACGCGCGCCAAGGCACGGTCGCCATCGAACACCAGGCGCATTTGCGCAGGGCTCATGAACAGGTCGTCGCTGCCATCGTCCGGCACCAGGAAGCCGAAACCGTCACGGTGACCGCTGATGCGACCGAGGATCAGGTCGAGCTTGTCGACCGGCGCGTAAGTGCCACGGCGGGTGTAGATCAGTTGAGCGTCGCGCTCCATGGCGCGCAGACGGCGGCGCAGGGCTTCGATCTGGTCTTCTGTGGTCAGACCAAACTCTTCGACCAGTTGCTCGCGGGCAGCCGGCGAACCCCGATCGGCGAGGTGCGCCAGGATCAGTTCGCGGCTAGGAATAGGGTTTTCATATTTTTCCGCTTCACGAGCGGCCTCGGGATCGAGGGACTGCCAATCGGCCATTAGAGAGTTTTCACCTTGTCTATATACGGGTTAGTTTGGCATAGGCGCCATGAAACGGGAAATTTCCGACTATATAAGGCCCTTATGAGGGTCTGTATCGTCGCTTGAAAGCCGTTTTGAACACCGCTGGTAAAAAAAATCATATTTTTTGCTGACAGGGGTTTACAGTTAAAAAGACGCTCCGTATAGTGCGCGCCATCGACGACGCACAGCGCTGCCGATACTGCCCAGATGGTGAAATTGGTAGACACGCCAGCTTCAGGTGCTGGTGACCTTACGGTCGTGGAAGTTCGAGTCTTCTTCTGGGCACCAATTTCGAGCTTGAGACTAGATCAGTTTCAAGGCTCACACAAAACCCGCGAAAGCGGGTTTTTTGCATTCTAAGCCCGGGTTTTCTTAAAACTGATTTATTAAAATTAAATCAGGGGTTTACAGATCAAAACGCGCTCCGTATAGTGCGCCACATCAACAGCGGCAACGCTTGCGATGATTGCCCAGATGGTGAAATTGGTAGACACGCCAGCTTCAGGTGCTGGTGACCTTACGGTCGTGGAAGTTCGAGTCTTCTTCTGGGCACCAATTCAAATTCAAGGTTACGACCTTGGATTTCACAAAAACCCGCGAAAGCGGGTTTTTGCGTTTCCGGCTTCCAGAAATTTATCGCCACCTCACCTATCAAAACGCCAGCCCCACCGCAAGGCGCACTTGAGAAACAATATCGTTTATCATTGTTGCAAGTTTTTGCAATGCGACAGTGAGGAACCCTGCGAATGACGTTTCGAAATACCCTGCGCCGAGGCTTGACCTTCACCCTCCTCGGCCTGGCGCTCGCCACTCCCCTCACCCAGGCTGCCGATGCGGTTTCCCTGACTCTCTACAACGGCCAGCACAAGGAAGTCGGCGACGCGATCGCCAAAGCCTTCGAAGCCAAGACCGGCATTCACGTCAACGTGCGCAAAGGCAGCAGCAATCAGCTCGCCAGCCAGATCATCGAAGAAGGCGACCGCTCCCCTGCCGATGTCATCTACACCGAAGAATCGCCGCCGCTGAACAATCTCGGCGAACAAGGCCTGCTGACCAAGGCCGATGCCGCCACCCTGGCCGTGCTGCCGGAAAAATACGTCGCGGCTAACGGTACCTGGATCGGCGTGACTGCCCGGGTTCGTGTCGTCGCGTTCAACCCGAAGCTGATCGATGAAAAAGACCTGCCGAAGTCGGTGATGGAATTTTCCGATCCGAAGTGGCAAGGCAAAGTCGGCTTCGTCCCGACCAGCGGCGCGTTCCAGGAACAAGCCGTGGCGATCATCAAGATGCACGGTCGCGACGCAGCCGAAGAATGGCTGACCGGCCTGCGCGCTTTCGGCAAGACCTACAGCAACAACATGGTTGCGCTCAAAGCCGTGGAAAACGGTGAAGTCGCCACCGTGCTGGTGAACAACTACTACTGGTTCGCCCTGCAGCGCGAGAAAGGCAAACTCGACTCGAAACTGCATTACTTCACCGGCGGTGACGTCGGCGGCTTGATTACCGTGTCCAGCGCTGCCGTGCTGAAGTCCAGCAAACATCCAAAAGAAGCCCAGCAATTCCTTGCCTACATGGCCAGCGAAGAAGGTCAGCGCGTGATCACCCAGACCACCGCCGAATACCCGCTGCATAAAGGCATGGAATCGGATCGCGGACTCAAGCCGTTCAGCGAACTGGAAGCACCGAACGTGACGCCCGCCGACTTGGGCAATGCTGAAGAAGCGCTGGACCTGGAACGCGAAGTTGGCTTGAACTGATGACCGCATCGTTATCCGCCCCCGCCGCGCGCGGGGGTTACGCACCAAAGCGTAAGCGGCCTTCAATCTGGCTGGTGCTGCCAGTGTTGTTGCTGGTGGTGCTGAGTCTGTTGCCGCTGGCTTACGTCGGGCTCAAGGCCTGGCAGGCCGGTTGGGCCCAAGCGCTGCATTTGTTGTGGCGCCCGTATGTATTCGGCCTGCTGCGCAACACCTTGGCACTGATGGTTGGCGTGACGATTACCTGCGGCGTGATCGGCCTGTCACTGGCTTGGTTGCTGGAGCGCAGCAATTTGCCGGGGCGGCGCCTGTGGGGGGTGGTTCTGTGCCTGCCGTTCGCGGTGCCGGCGTTTGTCAGCAGCTTCACTTGGGTCTCTTTGAGCGCGCAGTTCGAAGGGCTTGGCGGGGCGATTCTGGTGATGAGCCTGTCCAAGTATCCGCTAATCTTCCTGCCGGTGGCGGCGACGCTGCGCAATCTCGACCCCTCCCTCGAAGAATCGGCCCGCACCCTTGGGCAGAATCGCTGGGGCGTATTTTTCCGCGTCACCTTGCCGCTGCTCTGGCCGTCGCTATTGGCCGGTTCGCTGCTGATTGCCTTGCACATGCTGGTGGAATTCGGCGCACTGTCGATCATTGGTCTGCAAACCTTCACCACGGCGATCTATCAGCAATTCGAACTGGAATTCAGCAACGCCAACGCAGCAATGCTGTCGGCGGTCTTGCTGGCGCTGTGTCTGGTGCTGTTGTGGCTGGAACTGCGCGTACGCGGCAAAGGCCGACATGTGCGCACCGGACAAGGCGCGGCGCGGCAGGCTGAACAGGTTCGTCTGGGCCCTTGGGCGGCGGTCGGTCAGTTCTATTGCCTGCTGCTGGCGATCGTCGGTAGCGGGATTCCACTGGGGATGCTGGCGTACTGGCTCGCAGTCGGCTCGTCGGCAGCATTCCCAGTAGCGGCTATCACTGAAGCGTTGCTGTCGTCGCTGGCGTTGTCGCTGGGTGGCGCGGCGCTGTGCCTGGTACTGGCGGTGCCGGTGGGATTGCTGGTGGTGCGTTACAAAGGTCACCTGGCGATCTGGGCCGAACGCTTGCCGTATCTGCTGCACGCGCTGCCGGGCCTGGTGATTGCGCTGACGCTGGTGTATTTCGCCCTGCATTACGTGCCGGCGCTGTACCAGACCTCGGGACTGCTATTGATCGCCTATGCGCTGCTGTTTCTGCCACTGGCACAGGCGCCGATTCGCACGGCGCTGAACAAGGCTGCGCCGCAGTTGGAAGAGGCTGCACGCACCCTGGGCGCGTCTTCGTTGACGGCGTTCTGCCGGGTGACGCTACCGATTATCTTCCCGGCCTTGGGCGCAGCGTTTGCGCTGGTGTTTCTGGATGCGATGAAGGAATTGACGGCGACGTTGCTGCTGAGTCCGACCGGGCTCAATACGCTGGCGACCGAAGTGTGGGCGCATACCGCGAATGTCGAATTTGCGGCAGCGGCGCCTTATGCGGCGTTGTTGATTTTGGTGTCTGGATTGCCGGTTTATCTGCTGACAACGCGGATGTATCTGAGCCGCTGACACCGCTTTCGCGAGCAGGCTCGCTCCCACATTTTGACCGAGTCCCATCAGAGGAATGCGATCTAATGTGGGAGCGAGCCTGCTCGCGAAGAGGCCCGCCCAAACAGCCTCAAGCCCTGAACTGCCCCAGACTCGCCTTCAGCTGCGCCGCCAAACCATCCAGCACCTTGCCACTCGCCGTGGTCTCCACTACCGCCTGCGCCGCTTTCTCGGCCTGCGCATGAATCGTCTCGACCCGACCACGAACAGCCTGAGCACCCTGCGCCTGATGCGCAGCTGCTTGTGTCGCCAGGCCAATCGCGGCATGCACCTGCTCGACCGAGATCTGAACCGACTGCTGCAACCGCGCACTGTCACGCAACACCAGCAAACCTTCACTGGCCTGACGCCCGGCCTGACCGATCGCCTCGACCGCTTCGCGCGCACCCTGCTGCAACGCGACAATGTGCGCCTGAATATCACCGGTAGAGCTTTGTGTCTTGCTGGCCAATGCGCGAACCTCGTCAGCCACCACTGCAAAACCACGCCCGGTCTCGCCGGCCCGCGCCGCCTCGATAGCGGCGTTGAGCGCCAGCAGGTTGGTCTGTTCGGCAATCCCGTGAATCACCGTCAGCACCACTTCGATCTGCTCACTCTGCTGCGCCAGCCGCTCGATGACTTTCGCCCCGGTATCGACCTGCCCCGCCAGCGCCTCGATCAGGCTGCCGACCCTGGCGGAAGTCCGAGTGTTTTCGTCGGTGGCCTGACGAATATCCACAACCTGTTTCAGCGCCGCTTGCATCGCATGGCTTTCCGACTGCGCCTCGTCGGCCATTTGCGACAGCGCGCGCAGGCTCTCCGCCACTTCATCACGCTGCATGCCCGCCGCCGCATCGGCACCGGCATTGCGCAACGTCATCGCGCCGATTTCCACACCGGTACGCTGCGCCACATCACCCGCCTCGCGCACGATCGGCTGCAACTTATCCACAAAGCGATTGACCGCCGAAGCCATGTCGCCGATTTCGTCTTTGCTGTTGATCTGCACGCGTTTGGTCAGGTCGCCCTCGCCCGCCGCCAGGTCATCCATCGCGGCGTTGAGCATCTTCAGACGATTGACCACGCGATGGCCGAGCACGACTGCCAGCAACAGCAATACGCCGCAACCGACCAGCGCCAGGCCCATGCCGATCCGCCAACGCAAAGTCGCCGCCGCTTCTTGAACAGTATTGGCGGTGTTGGCTTTCATCTCGACGGCGGTTGACTGCGCCGATTGCAGGCGCGCCTGCATGGCTTTGGCACTGTCCGCTGCAGCGCCTTTCAGGCTGTCGCCGACCAATTGATCACTGCTGGCGATCAGCGCGGAGAAGCGCTTGTCGAGTGCCGCGAGATCGGTTTCCACCGACGCCGTCGAGACACCCATCAGTACCTTGCCGATCTCCACGCCATTGGGATTGATCGAGGCCTCCAGGTAGTAAACCGACGGATCGTTTTTCGCCGCATCCAGCACTTTATCCAGGGCGCGCTCGCCCTGGCCTTTTTCCAGCAAGGCCTTGTTGATCGGGTTTTCGCGATTGAGATAGCGGGTCAGGTGCTGACCGGTGGCGTCGTCATAGACCACGAACAGCACATTGGGATTGCGCTGGGCGCGGCGGGCGAACTCGGACAGGGTCGGCACATCACTGTCCCACATGGCGCGCGGGGCCACGGAGGCGAGCAATTGCGCCATGTCATTGGCCGAGTCCTTGAGATCCTTTTCCAGCGTCGCACGCAGTTGTGCCTGCTCTTCTTTCAAGCGCGAAGACAGGCCGGCGGTAAGCCGCTGGCGGGTACTGGCAGACAAGGCATCGAGACTCGAGGTGACTTCACGCCCGGCTTGCTCCAGTTCACCGGAAAGTTTTTGGCTGTCGGCGCCCAAGCGCACCGCCAAATCAGCTTCCAGCGCGGTGACGGTGCTCCGCGTGAGGGCAACGGCCACCAGCACCTGCACCAAAAGGGCGATACCAAGGGTAACAAACACGGGCCGCAACAAACGGCTTTGTAACAGTGAGAGAACGGCCGACACTGTGAATACCTCTACTTCTGACGCCATTAATTTGATGGCACTCTTGTAGACAGATTCACAGCAAAGGTCATGCCGTCCAACAGGCATAAACGACAAAGGCCCCGATTAAGGGGCCTTTGTGTTTTTACATCAACGACTTATCAAGCAAACGGATGACGCAGAACGATGGTTTCGTTGCGGTCCGGGCCCGTCGAAATAATGTCGATCGGCGCGCCGATCAACTCTTCAACGCGTTTGATGTAGGCACGCGCGTTAGCTGGCAGCTCTTCCAGGGTTTTGGCACCCACGGTCGATTCGGTCCAGCCCGGTACTTCTTCGTACACAGGCTGCAGGCCTACGTAGCTGTCAGCGTCAGTTGGAGCAACTGCGTTGCCTTGCGCATCTTTGTAGCCGACGCAAATGTTGATGGTTTCCAGACCGTCGAGTACATCCAGCTTGGTCAGGCAGATGCCCGAGATGCTGTTCACATCGATCGCGCGACGCAGGATAACGGCGTCGAACCAGCCGCAACGACGGGCACGGCCGGTGGTCGCACCGAACTCGTGACCTTGCTTGGCCAGGTGCGCACCGACGTCGTCAAACAGCTCAGTCGGGAATGGACCCGAACCGACGCGGGTGGTGTAAGCCTTGGTGATGCCCAGGATGTAATCCAGGAACATCGGGCCAACACCGGAACCGGTCGCCACGCCACCGGCGGTGGTGTTGGAGCTGGTCACGTACGGGTAGGTACCGTGGTCGATGTCGAGCAACGAACCCTGGGCGCCTTCGAACATGATGTCTTTGCCGGCGCGACGCAGGTCGTGCAGCTCGGCAGTGACGTCGAGCATCAGCGGCTTGAGCAGCTCAGCGTATTCCTTGCACTCAGCCAGGGTCTTTTCAAACTCGATGGCCGGCTCTTTGTAGTAACCGACCAACATGAAGTTGTGGTAATCCACCAGTTCACGCAGCTTGTCTTCGAAGCGTGGCATGTTGAGCAGGTCGCCAACACGCAGGCCACGACGGGCAACCTTGTCTTCGTACGCCGGGCCGATGCCGCGACCGGTGGTACCGATCTTCAGTTCGCCACGAGCCTTTTCACGGGCCTGGTCCAGCGCCACGTGGAAGGACAGGATCAGCGGGCAGGACGGGCTGATACGCAGACGCTCGCGGACCGGTACGCCTTTCTCTTCCAGCTTGGTGATCTCGCGCAGCAGGGCGTCAGGTGCAACCACCACGCCGTTGCCGATCAGGCACTGCACGCCTTCGCGCAGCACGCCCGACGGGATCAGGTGCAGGACGGTTTTTTCGCCGTCGATCACCAGTGTGTGGCCAGCGTTGTGGCCACCTTGGTAGCGCACTACGGCTGCAGCATGTTCGGTCAGCAGATCAACGATCTTGCCTTTGCCCTCATCACCCCATTGGGTGCCCAGGACTACGACATTCTTACCCATAACACTTGTCCTCATTCGCGCAAACTTGGTGCCGGCGATGGCCGGCAGGAAAACTCAAGAAGCCAGTGGCGATACTTGCCAAAGCCCGTTCTGCTGAATCAATTGCCGGTCGCAGTCCGCATCACGGGCGGCGGCCAAAGGTTGCCCAGGCAAGGCCTGAACGACACGCTGACCCTCACTGCGCAACTGGCAAACCTGCTGCCAGAGTGCCGCATCCGTACTGTCAGGCATCCAGATACCGCCAGACGGTAGCTCGATCTCAGCACGCCCCAGGGTCACCAGGGTTTTCAAATCGGTGGAGAAGCCTGTCGCCGGACGGGCGCGACCGAAGTCGGCACCGATGTCATCATAGCGACCACCCTGAGCGATGGACTGACCAACACCCGGCACGAACACCGCGAACACCACACCGGTGTGGTAGTGGTAACCACGCAGTTCGCCCAGATCGAAGTACAGCGGCAGATCAGGGAAACGTGCCGCCAGACGCTCGGCGATCGCCAGCAAATCTTCCAGTGCCGCCAGCACCGGCGCCGGCGCATTGGCCAGGCGCTCGCGGGCAGCGCTCAGCACTTCACGGCCGCCACACAGGTCGACCAGCGCCCGCAGCATGCCCGACAAGTCGGCCGGCAAGCCCTCGGTCAAGGCAATGACTTCGTCGATGGCCTTGCGTTGCAACGCATCGAACAACTGCTGCTCGACTTCGCCGGAAAGACCGGCGGCGCGCGCCAGACCACGATAGATGCCGACATGACCGAGGTCCATGTGCACGTCCGGCACATCGGCCAGTTGCAGCATGGCCAGCATCAGGCTGATGACTTCGACGTCGCTGCTCGGGCTGGCGTCGCCGTACAGCTCGGCGCCCAGCTGGATCGGGCTGCGCGAGGACGACAATGCACGCGGCTGGGCGTGCAGGACGCTGCCGGCATAGCACAGACGGCTCGGGCCTTCGCGACGCAGGGTGTGCGCATCGATGCGCGCCACCTGCGGCGTGATGTCGGCGCGGAAACCCATCTGCCGGCCCGATTGCGGGTCGATGACCTTGAAGGTACGCAGATCCAGGTCCTGGCCCGCGCCGGTCAGCAGGGATTCCAGGTACTCGATATGGGGAGTCACGACAAACTCGTAACCCCAGCTCTGGAACAGATCCAACACCTGACGACGCGCGACTTCAATGCGCGCCGCTTCCGGTGGCAGTACTTCTTCGATGCCATCTGGCAGCAGCCAGCGGTCTACCGTTGCCATTACGCCATTCCCCTTTGATCCGGGCGGCCAGCCTGCGGGCGAGCCTTGAGTGAAGCAGAAAATGACCGATCCGTTCAAAACGCACGCGCATGAACGACGCGGCGAAAGGCCTGTTACCGGCTTCGCCCATCACTTTCCTCGAAATACTCTCGGGCCATTCAACCCGATGCCTGCAACAAAAAACAGCAATCAAACGTGCAGACGCAAAAAAGCCGGGAATTTCCCGGCTGCCGCATCATACACACGTTTTCCCAAAGGATCACCCCGCCCGAGGTTTTAGCCGCCGGGCGGAATGATTCAGGTCAACGGCGTATCAAGGCTTGGCCTTTTCCAGGTAGTGGAAAAAGTCGCTGCTTGGGTCGAGGACCAATACGTCGGATTTGTTCGCGAAGCTTTCACGGTAGGCGCGCAGGCTACGGTAGAAACTGTAGAACTCCTGATCCTGACCGTAGGCCTTGGAGTAGATCGCAGCGGCCTGGGCATCACCGTCACCGCGAACCTCTTCGGATTCACGATAGGCTTCAGCCAGCAGCACGCGGCGTTGACGATCAGCATCGGCACGGATGCCTTCTGCCAGCTCGTTACCCTTGGCGCGGTGCTCGCGAGCCTCACGCTCACGCTCGGTGCTCATACGTTCGAACACACTGCGGTTTACTTCTTTCGGCAGGTCGATGGCCTTGACCCGAACATCGACGACTTCGATACCCAGCTCTTTTTCCGCCATCTTGTTCAGCGAGGCAGTGATGTCAGCCATCAGTGCGTCACGCTCACCCGACACCACTTCGTGCAGGGTGCGCTTACCGAACTGGTCACGCAGACCGGATTCCAGACGACGGGACAGACGCTCGTCGGCGATTTGCTTGAGGCCGGAAGTCGCGGTGTAGAAGCGCTCGGCATCTTTCACGCGCCACTTGGCGTAAGCATCGACCATCACGGCTTTCTTTTCCAGGGTCAGGAAACGCTGTGTCGGTGCATCCAGCGTCATCAGACGTGCGTCGAATTTACGCACCTGGTTAACGTAAGGCACCTTCACATGCAGACCTGGCTGAACATCGGCCTGAACCACGCGACCGAATTGCAGCAGCACCGCACGCTCGGTCTGAGCGACGATGTAGAAGCAGTTCCAGCCCACCAGTACCACAACGACGCCAACGATCAGGGCGATCAGCGATTTATTGCTCATCAGCGGGTCTCCCTTGTGCGCGACTGCGGCAGGTCAGTGACATGCGGCGTGACGTCCGTGTTGTTGCTGGCGGCAGCCGAACCGGTAACCGGCGCATTGCTGCCCGAACTGTTTTGAATCATTTTGTCCAACGGCAGGTAAAGCAGGTTGCTCTGGCCGTTCTTGTTGCCGGTCACGAGTACCTTGCTGGTGTTGCTGAAGACTTCCTGCATGGTGTCCAGGTACAGACGCTGGCGGGTCACTTCAGGTGCCTTGCGATACTCGGCGACCAGTTTGGTAAAGCGATCGGCCTCACCCTTGGCGCGCGAGACCGTTTCGTCACGATAACCGTTGGCATCTTCGAGGATGCGCTGAGCCTGACCACGGGCTTCCGGCACGACGCCGTTGGCGTAGGTTTCAGCCTGGTTGCGCGAACGCTGCTCGTCTTCACGGGCGCGGATCACATCATCGAAGGCTTCCTGCACTTCACGCGGTGCCGCTGCGCTCTGTACGTTGACCTGAGTGACGGTGATACCGGTGCGATAGGTATCGAGGAAGCGTTGCAGACGCTCCTTGATTTCGCTGGCCATCAATTCACGACCTTCAGTCAGCACCTGATCCATGGCGGTGGAACCCACCACGTGGCGCAGGGCGCTGTCGGTCGCATGCTGCAGGCTGATTTCCGGCTGATCGACGTTCAGCACGAAGTCCTGCAGGTTGCTGATCTTGTACTGCACGGTCAGCGGCACTTCGACGATGTTCTCGTCTTCGGTCAGCATCTGGCCTTGCTTGGTGTAGGCACGCTCACGCGTGACGTTTTCCATGTACTTTTTATCGATCGGCGGGAAGTAGATGTTCAGGCCCGGGCCGACAGTCTCGTAGTACTTGCCGAAGCGCAGCACCACTGCCTGCTCCTGCTCGTCGACCACGTAGACCGCGCTGTACAGCCAGACAGCCGCCAGCACGACGAGGCCGATGCCGAGCAGACCGCCGAAGCCGCCACTGCTCTTGCCCGACCCACCGCCATCGTCACCACGTTTCTTACCACCACCGAACAACCCGTTCAGGCTTTCCTGCAGCTTTCGGAAGGCCTCGTCGAGATCCGGTGGCCCCTTGCGGTCGCCGTTATTGCGGCGTTTGCCACCCCAAGGATCCTGGTTATTCGAGTTGCCACCCGGCTCATTCCAAGCCATAGCGCTCTCCATCTGATAAAGCAAAGACGCACCCACGGCGCGCCGACCAATGCTACAGAATGCCTGCCGTTGCGGCACAACCGCTTTTTCAGGCTTTTATTGCAAAGTGTGTTGCTCGATGAATTCCATCGGCTGCAATCCTTCGCGGCTTACCAGTCGATTCAGCTCGACACGGGGCAAACGAACGGCCAGCAGACTGATGCCTTCTTCGTCGTGCTCTTCTTTCTGCACCGCACCGAGTTCGAAAAACTGCGCACGCAGTCGGGCGAATCGTTGCGGCAAGCGCAAGGTGCCGATGAACAAATCACTGCCGAGTAATTCGGCGATGGCTTGTTCAAGCAATTCCAGACCACTGCCATCACGTGCCGAAAGCCAGACCCGCTGAGGCTTGCCGTTTTCGTCGCGCTGGATTTGTGGCTCAACGCCTTCAAGCAAATCGAGTTTGTTATAGACCTCGAGTATCGGCAAGTCCTGGGCACCAATCTCGCCCAGCACCACCATCACCTGCTCGATCTGCAACATGCGATCCGGTTCAGCCGCATCGATCACGTGCAACAACAAGTCAGAGTTGGCCGACTCTTCGAGGGTAGACCGAAATGCCTCGACCAGCTTGTGCGGCAAGTGACGAATGAAGCCCACCGTATCCGCCAGGACAATCGGCCCCAGGTCGTCCAGATCCAGACGACGCAGGGTCGGGTCCAGCGTGGCGAACAACTGGTCAGCCGCATACACGTCGGACTTCGTCACGTTGTTGAAGAGTGTGGATTTACCGGCGTTGGTGTATCCCACCAGAGAAACGGTGGGGATATCCGCACGGGAGCGGCCACGTCGCGATTGCTCGCGCTGGCTGCGCACCTTCTCCAGACGGCCCTTGATCTGACGCAGGCGAACCCGCAGCAAACGGCGGTCGGTTTCGAGCTGGGTCTCACCCGGGCCACGCATGCCGATGCCGCCACCTTGACGCTCAAGGTGAGTCCAGCCGCGAACCAGGCGGGTGCTCATGTGGTCAAGCTGGGCCAGTTCGACCTGGAGCTTGCCTTCATGGGTGCGGGCGCGTTGGGCGAAAATATCGAGAATCAAACCGGTACGGTCGATCACGCGACACTCGAAAACACGTTCGAGGTTACGTTCCTGACTGGGCGTGAGGATGTGATTGAAAATCACCAGATCGGCTTCTTCAGATTTGACCAGGTCGCGTAATTCCTCGACCTTGCCGCTGCCAATCAGGTATTTGGCGGTTGGCCGATGACGCGGCACGTTAAAAAACGCAACGGTCTCGGCGCCGGCCGAATTAGCCAATTCCTGAAACTCCTGCGGATCTTCGCGCGCCTCAGGGTCCTGTCCATCCAAGTGAACGAGGATCACTCGTTCACCACCACCGTGGCGCTCAAAGAACAAAGGAGACTCCTATCAGGCGTTACCTGGCTCAGCGTCACCTGCTTCGGATTCGGTTGCGCTAGGCAGACGAATTGGACGAACCGGCACTACTGTCGAGATAGCGTGTTTGTAAACCATTTGGCTCACGGTGTTTTTCAGCAGGATGACGAACTGGTCGAACGACTCGATCGTGCCTTGCAGTTTGATACCGTTGACCAGATAGATGGAAACCCCAACTTTCTCTTTACGTAAAGTATTCAGGTAAGGGTCTTGTAGCGAATGCCCTTTTGACATGTGCCGCACTCCTTTAAGGATTCAATAATAAAAATAGGTAATTCAGATGGCTTTGGCCGCCACACCCCCAAGGATAGACGGCAATTGCAAGGACTCAGCTCAATATGGAGATGGTCCCAAGGTATTTCAAGGCGCGTGGCAGATTGTCGCAATCAAGACTGTCCAGCCAGTGTAGATCTTCCCAGCTGCGCAACCAGGTGAACTGGCGTTTGGCCAATTGGCGCGTGGCAATGATGCCGCGCTCCTGCATTTCGGCCAACGTCAGCTTGCCATCCAGGTAGTCCCAGACTTGGCGGTAGCCTACCGCACGTATAGACGGCAACCCTGAATGCAGGTCACTTCTTTTACGCAGGGCTACGACCTCGTCGATGAACCCCTGTTCCAACATATTTGTGAATCTTTGTTTAATGCGCTCGTGCAATACCTGACGATTTGCCGGGGCAATGGCCAAGTTCGCGACAGTATAGGGCAATTGTTGCCGTCCCGAAGCGGCTGCTTCAGTACTTTGCGCAGATTGTTGCTGACGCAGCTCGGTCATGCTCTGACCGCTGACCCGATAAACTTCCAGCGCGCGACTCAGGCGCTGCGGGTCGTTGGGGTGAATCCGCGCCGCAGACACCGGGTCAATGATCGACAATTGGTCGTGCAGCGCTTGCCAGCCAAGGCGTGCAGCCTCTTCTTCGATCTGCGCGCGGACCTCGGGATCGGCGGCCGGCATGTCTGCCAGGCCTTCGACCAAAGCCTTGTAATAGAGCATCGTACCGCCCACCAGCAGCGGAATTTTTCCGCGCGCGGTGATCTCGGCCATGGCTTGCAGGGCATCGCGACGGAAATCCGCAGCGGAATAGGCTTCAGCCGGATCGAGGATATCGATCAATTGGTGCGGATATTCGGCCAGCAACTCCTTCGAAGGCTTGGCGGTGCCGATGTCCATGCCGCGATAGACCAGCGCCGAATCGACACTGATCAACTCGCACGGCAGCACCTTGGTCAGCTCGATGGCCAGATCGGTCTTGCCCGCAGCGGTCGGGCCCATCAGGAAAATCGCTGGAGGAAGCTGGCTCATCAACGACCGCGCAGGAACAGTTTGTCCAGATCGTCCAGGCCCAGTTGGGTCCAGGTCGGTCGGCCATGGTTGCATTGACCGCTGCGCTCGGTGTTTTCCATGTCGCGCAGCAGGCCGTTCATTTCCGGCAGGGCCAAACGCCGGTTGGCGCGGATCGCGCCGTGACAGGCCATGGTGCCAAGCAATTCGTTGAGGTGCGCCTGAATCCGGTCGCTGGTGCCGTACTCCATCAGGTCCGACAGGACATCGCCGACCAGACGGTTGGCTTCGGCCTGCTTCAACAAGGCCGGGATCTGGCGGATCGCCAGGGTTTCCGGGCCCAGACGCTGCAGTTCGAAGCCCAGACGCTGGAACCATGCGGCGTGCTCTTCAGCACAGTCGGCCTCACGCTGGCTGACCGCCAGCGATTCCGGCACCAGCAACGGCTGACCACTGAGGCCTTCGCTGGCCATGGCGATTTTCAGGCGTTCATACATGATCCGCTCGTGGGCGGCATGCATGTCCACCAGCACCAGACCTTGCGCGTTCTCGGACAGAATGTAGATACCCTTGAGCTGCGCCAGCGCGTAACCGAGCGGCGGAATGTCTTCCTGTCCGGCCGGCAATGCGTTGGCATTGGCTTCCGGCAGTGGTGCGAAAAACTCTCGGTACGCGGCTTGCGCCTCGGCAGCCGGCGGCACCGCCGACTGCAGGCGCGGCGTGTATTGATACTGGTAAGCCCCGCCGGCACTGGCACCGGACGACGTATTAAATGCCGGTTGCGCCTGCGGTTGCTCCAGCAGCGCATTGGCTGCCAGACGCATTTCACCCTGCGGGCCGAACTCACCGGCGTCGAGGCCGGTTGGCCGGACGACGGCAGTGGTCACGGAACCCGCTAGCTGGTCTTCAGGACGCACATCGCCCAACGCGCGGTGCAACGTGCCATAAAGGAAGTCATGCACCATGCGCCCGTCACGGAAGCGCACTTCGTGTTTGGTCGGGTGCACGTTGACGTCGACCGCCGCCGGATCGACTTCGAAAAACAGCGCAAAGGTCGGGTGACGGCCGTTGAACAGCACGTCGCGATAGGCCTGACGTACCGCGTGGGCCACCAGTTTGTCGCGCACCGCCCGGCCATTCACAAAGAAATATTGCAGATCCGCCTGACTGCGGTTGAAGGTCGGCAAACCGACCCAGCCCCACAGGTGCAAACCGTTGCGTTCGATCTCGATCGGCAACGCTTGCTCGAGGAAGCCGGAACCACAGATCGCCGCCACACGCCGGGCGCGAGCCGCATCATCGTGGGCTTCGTGCAGGCTGAGAATGGTCTTGCCGTTATGCCGCAGATGGAAAGCCACGTCGAAACGCGCCAACGCCAGACGCTTGATCACCTCTTGCAGGTGATCGAATTCGGTTTTTTCGGTCTTGAGGAATTTGCGTCGCGCCGGCGTGTTAAAGAACAGGTCGCGAACTTCCACCGAAGTGCCGACCGGATGCGCCGCCGGCTGCACCCGAGGCGCCATGTCGCGGCCTTCGGTTTCCACCTGCCAGGCCTGGTCGGCGTCACGGGTGCGCGAGGTCAGCGTCAGGCGCGCCACGGAGCTGATCGACGCCAGCGCCTCACCCCGGAAACCGAGACTCATCACCTGCTCAAGGTCTTCGAGGTTGCGAATTTTGCTGGTGGCGTGACGGGCCAGGGCCAGCGGCAGGTCATCGGCGGAAATCCCGCTGCCATCGTCGCGCACACGCAGCAGCTTGACGCCGCCTTGCTCGACGTCGACATCAATCCGCTTGGCTCCGGAATCCAGGCTGTTTTCCAACAGTTCCTTGATCACCGAGGCCGGGCGTTCGACCACCTCACCGGCGGCGATCTGGTTCGCCAGCCGTGGGCTGAGCAGTTCGATGCGGGCCGCGTTCAGAACCTGATTCATTCTTTGGACGCCAGTTCGGTGCCAGGAATGGTCAAGTGCTGGCCGACTTTCAGCTCATCGCTTTTCAGGTTGTTGGCGGCGCGCAGCGTGGCCGGCGACACCTGATAGCGCACGCCGATCATCGCCAGCGTTTCACCCGGGCCGACGCGATGATCGCGCGGGCCTTGGGCGATCTTGCCGGAATCACGCAGCCAGGCGATGTAGGTGCCCGGTGGCGGGTTCTGCTGGAAGAACTGGCGCACGCCGCTGCTGATCGAACGCGCCAGCGCTTGCTGGTGGCTCGATGCCGAGAGCTTGTTCGCTTCGTTGGCGTTGGAGATAAACCCGGTTTCGACCAGGATCGACGGGATGTCCGGCGATTTCAACACCATGAACCCGGCTTGTTCCACGCGCTGTTTGTGCAGCGGCGTGACGCGGCCGATGTTGGTCAGGACTTTCTGCCCGACGTTGAGGCTGGAGGTCAGCGAGGCGGTCATCGACAGGTCGAGCAATACGCCGGCGAGCATGCGGTCCTTGTCGTCGAGGCTGACGTTGCCGGCACCACCGATCAAGTCGGATCGGTTTTCGCTGTCGGCCAGCCAACGGGCGGTCTCCGACGTCGCGCCGCGATCAGACAGGGCAAACACCGATGCGCCGAAGGCTGCGGCAGACGGCGCAGCGTCGGCGTGAATCGACACAAACAGGTCTGCACCCTTCTTGCGGGCGATTTCGGTACGGCCGCGCAGCGGGATGAAGTAGTCGCCGGTACGGGTCAGCTCGGCGCGGAAGCCTTTCATGCCGTTGACCTGACGCTGCAGTTCGCGGGCAATCTGCAGGACCACATCTTTCTCACGCTGGCCACGCGAGCCGGACGCACCCGGGTCTTCGCCGCCGTGGCCGGCGTCGATCACTACAATAATGTCGCGCTTGCCGGCCGGGGCTGGCGGCAACTTGATCGCAGGTTCGGTCGGGGTGACCGGCACCGCTGGCACAGTCGCCACCTGCGGCGTCGGCGCGGGCGGCGGTGCAGCGTCGGCCGGGTTATCGAACAGGTCGACCACCAGACGGTTGCCGTACTGCGCATTCGGCGCCAGCGAGAAGCTTTTCGGGGTGACGGCTTTCTTCAGGTCGATGACCACCCGCAGATCAGTCGGCGTACGCTGGGCCGAGCGCATCGCGGTGATTGGTGTGTTTGCGGTCTGCACGTTCAGTGGCGCACCGAGGGTGGCGCCGTTGATGTCGATCACGAGGCGATCCGGCGCGGTCAGGGTAAACACACTGTGCTGCACCGGGCCGCTCAGGTCGAAAACCAGTCGCGTGTTGTCCGGCGCCCGCCACAGGCGCACGCTGTTGACCTTTGAATCGGCCACAGCGTTGACGGTTACTGCCATCAACATCAGTCCAGCGGCAGCCACCAACGCGCGAAAGCGCATACCTAACCCCATCATTTAATTGGATTCCAACGCCAAAGCGGCACACCAGGCCTCGCCACGCGAGCCCTGGGATAAAATTTTCAGCGAACGCCCGCTGTCTTGCGGGCTAATGGTAATGGTCAGGTCAGGCTTTGGCAAAAAGCCTGCACCTTTATCGGGCCATTCGATCAGACACATCGCGTCGTCTTCGAAGTAGTCGCGGATACCGAGAAACTCCAGCTCTTCCGGATCGACCAGGCGATACAGGTCGAAGTGGAAGGCGCGGATATCACCCATCTCGTACGGCTCGACCAAAGTGAAGGTCGGACTTTTCACCGCCCCGACATGGCCCAGCCCGCGAATGATGCCCCGCGACAGGGTGGTTTTGCCCATGCCCAGGTTGCCTTCGAGAAAAATCAGGCCATGGCCCTGGGTCACGCGGGCGATCCGTGCGCCAAAGTCGCTCATGGCCTGTTCATCGGCCAGGTACAGGGTTACTTCAGACACGGTACTTGCTCCTCCAACAACTGACGAATGGCTGGAATCAGATCACTGGCCGCCAGCCCACGGCCGAATTTTCCTTGTTGCTGACCGGCATTGGCATGCAGCCAGACCGCCAGACACGCCGCATCAAAACCGGCCATGCCTTGCGCCAGCAGCGCACCGGTCAAACCGGCCAGTACGTCGCCGAGTCCTGCAGTGGCCATGGCCGGATGACCTTGGTGACAGAGCGCCAAACGTCCATCAGGATGCGCAATCAGGCTGCCCGCACCTTTCAACACAACCACTGCTGTATATTTTTTGCTCAGCGCCAGCGCCGCCGCCGGACGATCCGCCTGCACTTCGGCGGTGCTGATGCCCAGCAAACGCGCCGCTTCGCCCGGATGCGGGGTGATCACGCAATCCTTGGGCAACTCAACGAAACCGCTGGCCAGCAGGTTCAGTGCGTCAGCGTCCCACACTTGCGGCAAAGCCGCGTTGGCGGCCGCCGACAGCAACGCTCGGCCCCAACTGGCCTGGCCAAGGCCAGGACCGACGACCAGCGTCGAAACCTTTTCCAGCAAACCCATCAGTTGATTGGCCGATGAGGTGCCGAGCACCATGGCTTCCGGCACACGGCTCAGCGCCGCTGGCACATGTTCTGGCCGGGTCGCCAGCGACACCATGCCCGCGCCGCTGCGCAGGGCCGTTTCGGTGCTGAGCAGAATCGCCCCGCCAAAACCGTGATCGCCACCGATCAGCAGCACGTGACCGAAACGGCCCTTGTGCGACGACGGCGCACGTGGTGCCAATCGAGGAAGATTAGCGGCATTGAGTCGCTGGGCGCGGACAGGTATGTCACGGTAAGTTTCCGCTGCAGCCTGCAAATCGTTGAACACCAGCGCGCCGACATGATCCGCCGCGTCACCGGTGAAAAGCCCAAGCTTCAGGCCAATAAAAGTCACCGTGAGATCGGCACAGACCGCGACACCCAGCGCGCGCCCGGTGTCAGCGCACAACCCGGAAGGGATATCGACCGCCGCAACCGGCAGGCCACTGGCGTTGATCGCATTGATCGCGCTGGTATAAGGCTCACGCACTTCGCCGTTCAGGCCAGTGCCGAGCAAGGCATCGAGGATCACACCACGCAACTCGCAGTGAGTGCTCCACCCCTGAATCGCCACACCGTGCGCCACGGCCTCGGCATGGGCCGACGCCGCATCGCCCTGCAATTGCCGGGGATCACCGACCGCCAACACCCGCACTTGCCACCCGGCCCGGTGCGCCATGGCCGCGACCAGATAACCGTCACCGGCATTGTTACCACGCCCGGCCAGCACCGTCAGTGCAGTCGCCGACGGCCATTGCCGCACCAACGCGCGCCACGTCGCATGGGCGGCGCGGTGCATCAATTCGAAGCCCGGCGTGCCGGCGGCGATCAGCCGTGCATCGAGTTCACGCACCTGCGCGGCGCCATACAGCGCGTCGGGTAATTCATCTTTCGTGTGCGGCATGCGTCTTCAGGCTCCGATGTCTGGCAGAATTATACGCACCTCAGCTCCGGTTTCTCTCGCCTCATGTCCGCCATCACCACAGACCTGCCCGCCCTCGCCCAATCGATCAAGGATTGGGGCCGCGAGCTGGGCTTCCAGCAAGTCGGCATCAGCGGTCTCGATCTGGCCGAGCATGAGCAGCATCTGGCGCGCTGGCTCGAGGCCGGTTACCACGGCGAAATGGACTACATGGGCGCCCATGGCAGCAAACGCTCACACCCCGAAGAACTGGTGCCGGGCACATTGCGCGTGGTGTCGCTGCGCATGGACTACCTGCCCGGCGACACGCAAATGGCGCAAATGCTGGCGCAACCGGAAAAAGCCTACGTGTCGCGTTATGCCTTGGGCCGCGATTACCACAAATTGATCCGTAAACGTGTGCAGCAATTGGCCGACAAGATTCAATCCGAGATCGGCCCGTTCGGTTTTCGTGCATTTGTCGACAGTGCCCCGGTCCTGGAAAAAGCCATCGCCGAACAGGCCGGGCTGGGCTGGATCGGCAAAAACACTCTGGTACTGAATCGCAAGGCCGGCAGCTATTTCTTCTTGAGCGAACTGTTCGTCGATCTGCCATTGCCGGTGGATGAGCCACACAGCACCGAGCATTGCGGCCGTTGCACTGCGTGTCTCGATATCTGCCCGACCAATGCCTTCGTCGGTCCCTACGTGCTGGACGCTCGACGCTGTATTTCCTACCTGACCATCGAATTGAAAAGTGCCATACCCGAAGACCTGCGACCGTTGATCGGCAATCGCGTATTCGGCTGCGACGACTGCCAGATCGTCTGCCCGTGGAACCGTTTCGCCAAGCCCTCCGGCGAAAGCGATTTCAAGCCACGGCACAACCTCGACAATGCCGAACTGGCCGAGCTGTTTTTGTGGGATGAAGAGAAATTTTTGAGCAGCACCGAAGGTTCGCCGTTGCGGCGTGCGGGGTATGAGCGCTGGTTGAGGAATCTGGCGGTAGGGCTGGGCAATGCGCCTTCAACGATTCCGGTGCTGGAAGCGTTGAAGGCGCGACGGGATTATCCGTCAGACCTGGTCAGAGAGCATGTGGAGTGGGCACTGGAACAGCACTCCAGACTTTCAAACCCATAAAGGGCAACAAAGTACTCAGGCCGATGGCAGGCGCGTTGTGTCAATGCTTTTAGCCGTTTTCATCATGGTGTTGGTCTGCCCGTCGGACAAATGGCCGCCCGCCTGCAAGACTTTGCAAACTCGCTGTTTACTGTCCTCCAGGAGGTAAATTCGCTCGCCACGTCCTTTGGTCTTCGCAAAAAACACATGCGTTACTTTTCTTCCAGCGCCGACGGGGCCGAACTCCTCGTACAGCATCTCGGACTCCGCAGCAGCCTGGCTGGCGGACTTATTGCTTTCCACGAGTTCGTAGAAACCTTTAGCCCTCTGCTCATTAATCTCAGACACGAAGTTGTCTTTTTTGGCCCTGTGCAATTGCCAAGGTTCGTCCGCCACTTTCTCCACCGGCGCGTTGGCTTTTTTGGCCGCAGCCTTGGCGCCTTTGCCACCCTTCTTCAAAAATTGCCCCGCTTTGCCTGCGCCCCTGCCACTGAGCCCTTGGCTAAAGGCTGAAGCCATCTTCCTGCCCGCATTCACAGCAGCTTTTGCACCCGCTGCCATACCTGCACCCAGCGAAGCCAGCCCAAGACCAAAACTGATCCAACCCAATATCTCGCCCGCTTGAGAACCCGGTGCCAGCTCATTGACCACCTCGCTGGCAATACCCGCCAGGCCTGAAGCAACCGCCAGTCCCAACGCCGTCGCTGCCCAAGGTGTCGCCGCGCCCATCGTCAGCACACTGGCAACAATCCCGAGAATACCGAGCCCGATGCCCAGGATCGATTGCCAGGAGATATGCCCGGTTGGGTCGACACGATTGACTGGGTCGCCCAGGCAATAACTGTAGGCATTCAATCCACCCGCGCCGAACGGACTCATGCTGTCGGGGGCGAGAAAACGCATGAGTGTCGGACTATAGGCCCTGTAACCGTTACCCAGCAGATACAACCCGGTCACCGGATCCAGCTGCTCGCCGTTGAACCCGGCGAGGCTGAACAAGCCACCTTCGGCAGGGCGATGCCCGTAAGGGCTGTAGGTGCAATCAGTGAGCTGTTCCTTGCCCAGCGTTGTCAGCACGCTGTGTTGCTGATCGGTGCCAAATAGCTGCGCGCCGGCGTTCAAACCGAGTTGCTGTTGCCCCACAAGCGCTCCTCCGTGACGCACAACACTGGAGGAGTTTTCACCACTGACCTCATTGGCGACCCGGCCTGCGTGGTAGTAACGCTGCGCAATTACCTTATCCGGTTGCGACAGTTCAACCAGATCGTCGAAACCGTCGTAATGGTAGCCACGAATGACTGATCCCCCGGCACTGGACAATTGCTCAAGCCGTCCGAACGCGTCATAGGCTAGGGTTCGCGCCTGGTCGTCCTTGATCATTCTGCCGTTGGCGTCGTATTCCAGAGTCACTGCCGGCGGATAGTCGGCATGGGAATGTTCGACTGCGCTGAGTTGTACAGGATCGGGATTGTCATAACTGAAGGTGGTCAGATTCACCCCCAGCGGGAACTTCGTTTGCACGGTCAGGATGTTATCCAGCACATCGAAGGTGAACGTCTGCCGGACAATTTCCTTGCCATACGGATCGCGGGGCTTTTGGGTGCCGGCACAGTCGTACTGGATCAGTCGCCCGCGCACATCGTAGGTAAATTGCTCATCGCGCAATAGTTGCGTGCCACGCCTGGACACTTTCTGCGCCAGTTTGCCAGCAAGCGTATAAGTCGATTCCAGCGTCTGGTCAGGCTGCCCCTGAATCTCGAAAGTACGGCGGGTTTCACGACCGACATCGTCATAGGCAAACCGCGTGATCATCTGCCGCTTGATCGACGTGTCTTCGGTTTTCGTCCAGCCCAGCATCCCCGTCTGGGTGTCGTAGTGAAATTCGGTTGTCAACGAACCCCGCAAGGTGGATAGCAGGCGGCCGTGCTTGTCGTATTCGGATCGGCTTTCGGCTCCGAGTACATCGACATGAGTGATCGGTCGCCCCTGCAGGGACCAGGTACTGGACGTTGCTTTCGTGATCGCGCCGAAGATCGTCGTCTCGGATTTAAGGCGTCCGGAAGGGTAATAGGTAAAGCTGCGTTCCCTGCCGTCTTCGGTACAGGTCAAGGGATTGCCACTGACCTTGTCATAAGTCAGGGTGGTGACCAACTCCCCGGCCTTGCGCTCCGTCAGCACACCGCCCAGATCGCGCAAATATGTGAATTCGGTTTTTTTGCCATCGGCACTCTTGTACCACTGAGGCTGAGTGAAGCCGCCTTCATAACCCGCCTCGGACTTTCGTCCGCCGACGGTACTTTGTATTAAACGACTCAAGCCGTCATAAGTTTGCTGCCCCAACACCTTGTCATCGACCTTAATACCGATCGGTAGCCCGTCATCGCTATGCTCGGCGTAGTCGGTCACGACTGCACTGGCGTCAGGCAGGACAGTGCGAACTATCCGGTCAAAAACGTCGTATTCATATCGAGTGGTATTACCGACAGGATCTGTCTGGCTGGTTGTGCGCCCGAACCCGTCATAGCTGTAAACGGTTTTGCCCAGACTTTTGTTCTTCAGATTGAAGCTTTCCACACTCAGCGGTTTACCGAAGTCATTGACGAGGGTGAGTGTCTTGCCCATACCCTGGAACCAATGGGTTTGCTGGTGAAGAACCGGATTCGCCTCGCTGTGTTCGATACGCCCGTCGGCATGCAGCGTCTTGCTGACCTGGCCCCAGGAATCGAATTCGTAGCGGGTACTGACCGGATAAGGCTTGCCGTCACGCCAATCGGTCAGCGTCACTTTCACCGTGTGACCGACCGGATCATGCAGGGCAGAATAAATCGTGCGAGCCTGAATAAGCCCGTCCTTGTCGGGATGGTCGCAGTCCTTTTCCTGAACGGTGATCACCCGCTCCAGGCCGTCATAATTCACACGTTGCTCACCACCGACGGGATCCGTGGTCACCATGGTCGCCGGTTGCTGTTTACTGGCGGCCAGATAGGCGAACCGGGTAGCGGCCGCATAAGGGCTCCCGGAAGCAACCGTTTTGCGCACTGCCCGGCCGATGGCGTCGTATTCATGTTCGACGTGCTCGCCATCGACACCGACCTCTGACATCAGTAATCCGGTCAGCGTCGAAAGCACTTTCTCACTGGTCTGTAGCGCGCCGTCGAATCCACATGTGCTGGACTTGACCCGCAACCTGTCACCCTCGCGTTCATAGGAAAACCCGGTAGAGGTTTTTTTCTCATTGAGGGTGATACTTTGCTGTTTCGTGGCACCGTGCTTGAGTGGGTCCTTGGGCGTATCCAGATAGCTGCGTTCGGTTTTCGAGCGTAAGACTTCAACATCTGCCACAACTTCGTAAAAACGTTCCGCAACCGGCAACACGAATGCCAGCTCCGCCCCCTCCAGTGCAGTATGCAGCGCATAGTCGTAGTACGTGACAGTCGAAGCCCCACCCGACGCGGCAGCGGTAACCGTTCTCTTTTTCGGGAACCTGGAGAAACCCAGCGGATCCTCTGGGCAATTATCTCCACCACCTACCGGATAAAATTCCGTCGAAGTCGTCACCCCACTTGGCTCAATGTGTTTGAGCAAGTTGCCTTCGCCATCGAATTCGGTGACGGTGGTTTCCACACGCTGCTGTTGGGTGCGTCGATCGAGGTGAGTCACCGTATGGACTTTCGGCATGCGGAACTGAGCCACCTGCTCATTGAAAGGCTTGGTGACGGAGCAGTGATACTCGGTGGCGGTGGCGATCTGGGCGTCACCGCAGGTTGTAACCTCAGCCACCAACAGATGGAACTTGTTGTAGGTGCGTTTAATGCGCGTATGCACTTTGCTGCCCAGTAACAACTGCTCGTCCGAGGTGTAGACATAGTGGCCGGGCGCCAGATAGAGCGGGTCCAGGTCATTATCCTTGGCAGGGAGGAGGCCCTGCCCAAGGAAGTTATGGTCGGAGTACGTGTATGTCCTGCAGAGTCTGGGTTGGCCGCGTCCTGGGTAGATATCGTGCGCGATAACAAACGGCAGTGTCTGTTCCGCGCCATTTACGAAGCTATGACCTTGCCGCTTGTAGCGAATGATTTCTACGCCGCGTAGTGGATTGACGACTCGGTGCAAATAGCTGCCCTCGTCGATGACTTCATATTCCAGCTCCCAACCTTTACCGACCGGAAGCTCGATTGCCGTTACCCGAGCGTTTTTCAAGATCAACTTGTAGTCGGAACTGGAAGAGGTATCGGGATACCGGGTCAACGTTACCTGACCTGCATTGCGGGTGATTTTCAGCAGGCATTGTTTGGCGTCACGAACTTCGGCCAACCTGGGGAACTGGTTGAACAACTCGTGCTTCAACGCGATGCTTACACCGTTCGCCGCGATTATTTTTTCCGCTACGGCGACCTGAGTGCCAGCCAGGACCTTGAGTTGTTCACGCCGACCATCCTTGTATCGAACTTCATAGCGCCCTGCTCCGGTCACCAGCACCTTTGCCGTTTGCAGTTTCATTTCCTTGAACTTCAAACCGGTGGACGTTTCCACAGCCTTGTAACGCTCACCGTTGGACAGCGTCATGACTTTGCTGCGCAAGTCGTAATGGGTCAGGGTCAAAGACCAGCCAATGCCAAAACCGGAGTCCACCTGGTTGAGCGGATTGAAACCCATTGAAAGTGCAAGCTCAGGACCATTGAGATCCGCCGAGTGCAACTTTCCTAACGAAAACGAGCACGTATACATGCCGGTGCGGGGATCAACACCTCCGGAGACAAACTCACCGAAGTTGAAAGCATTTGAATGAACAGCGGCAGATAAATTACTTTCCATTGAAAAACGTCCTTTTATTTCAAGATCCAGATACTGACTCGTCAACTTGGCCAGCAAACATCGCTGACCACATTATGAAATCAGACAAGCTGTTTCATGGGTCGCCTGGACCCACCCAGAATAAAAGTGCGCTCTTCTTTATTACCTTCGATACACAGCCTGTGTTCCGAGCCAAACTCATCGATCACTGCAAACTCGAATGAACCCTCGCTCTCCCGCCCCACTTGCAGGTCAGCGGAAATATATTGAACAAGCGTCAGTTGCCCAGGCACATTGTTGATCGGCACGTTCATGATACCGAGGGGACTGCGGAAGGTTGCTTTCAGGCCGTAGATGGGTGCCATGTAACCGTAAAAGTTTCTGCGCCCGTCGCGAGTACCAGGAATGTTTCCGGAGGCATAGACTTGCACCGCATCTTCGGAATCATAAGGATCAAGTTTCACCTCACTGCTGTACCAGTCAAGCAGGTGAATCTGCCTGCCGTCCGCGTGCAGCCCAATGTGATGACTTTGAACCCAGTCATATTGTGCTTTCTGCTGTTTGCTACCATATTCATTGAATGTAAAGCTATTCAGCGAATATTCTTTCGGCGGAATTGCCTCCAGCGTAACACTGCTGTCAAAGCCGATCCCGTTACTTCGCAACAACACGCCATCCACGAGAATTTCGGCGGCCACTTCCATGATTCCGGGCCTGGTGGCCGAAACCCAAAACTGGAAAATCTGCACGGGATCAGAGTCGTCACTTATCCGATTGTGCGTGGCACGTGGTACTTCGGTAATCCGCGGTGCACCACCCGACATTTCGTGTGCATAACGATTTTCCTGCAGCGATACATTCCAGTCGCCTTCCAGAGGGCGCGCGCCGTTATAGGCGATCAACCGCAGGGACTGCAACGCAGGATGCCCATACAGGGATGCGCCGTCGCCATTGTTATCGATCCCGTGCAGAAGGACCAACACCCGCACCTGCATGCGCCCATTGGCATACAGCACTTTATGCTGGCCTGACCTTGTGGAGTCGAGTTTTACCTCGATACGGGAAATACCAATTTGATCATCAAACATTTATCAATACCTTGCTGAGTAATAGACTTCGCCCTCTAAGGACTCAGCAAACTATTGACGATCGATTTAAATAAAAACAGCCGCGACATTCGACAAATTATTAGAAAGTAATATTTCAACATCACCCTCAACAACCCTCACAAATGCTAATACTTTCAAAAATCGCAGACCACCTTATGCAAGCTTCAACCACGCTCTTCCCGCCCCTTTGATTTCAGCACTCAACAATCAGGCTCCCCTTATGACTTCAACTACTCAGAATCAAAAAGGGGAGCCAACAGGCAGTTTATTCTTGTCAGGCCATGTTAGAAAAACACAGAAGTCGTTACTTCCACCAATATTCAGTCACTGTCTGAACCTGTTGAGAATCCGCTTTCCGAGGACTCGCTATCGGAGTCAGAGTCGAAAACCACATCCTCCGTCTGGATTTCCACCTTCCGATCCATACTGGCGTTCTCAAGATACTGACTGATCCGTTGTCTTGACGCGTCACTCAGCGGATTATTCAATAAACCAACGAACAGATCCTGTGTATCCGGAATCTCGAACAACTCATATCCCACGTCGGAGATATTATTATCATGCAATGCCACAACCCCCAGTTTCCTCAGCGAATCTATGCCTGAAGGAACGCTGGAAAGATGTGCATTGCTCAGCATCAATCCGGTTAAACCTGGCATGTAGCCTACATGCGGCGCAACTGTCAGAGGATTGTTTGCCAGATTCAACCGGGTCAGCGTTTCGATTCTGGACAATCCTTCAGCTGTGACCTCGGATAGTTTTAGCGAGCACCTGTCCAGCGTAAGCTCGCTTAACTGGCGCATTTGAAATATTCCTGACGGGAATTCCTCCATTTTTATACCGACGACACCCAAATATTGAATATTCGGAAAGCTGTCAAGAAACGCACCTATCCGTGCACCCGGTTCATTTGCGGTCAACATCAACTCTGTCACATATTCAAATCGGGTGGACAACGTGGGTAACTCACCCGAAAAATCAACATAGTGAGAGAAATGATAGGCCCCCTCCCCCCACTTCGAAACCGACTTGCGTTGCCAGATATCTTGCAACTTTGCGCTGAACTGTTCGCGAGCCTGGCGTCGTTCGGCGGCTGTCGGCGCGCCTTCTGGCTCCGACGTCCGCGAATGAGGTGACGCCTCTTCGGCACTCCAGATCGCCAACTCATCACGCAACGTCGCAAACTCTGTTTCCAGGCGAGACAAAACGCCTGATGGATCACTCTTCAAACGCTCGTTGATAACCGTCGTCACTTCCTCATCCGAAAGTAGCGGATAAAGATCACGGACACGGTCCACGACGGACTTTGTCGATACTGGATGGCTGTCACCACCACCTCGCAACTGCCCCGCTTGCCGATATTGCGCGTCGGCAGGATCGGCGCTAAGCGGAAGCGCCGCGAGTTCCAGCAGTTCGCTTACGGCCTGGTACGACGGTAACGGCTGTGTCCGGATCAACTGTTGCAGCGCCGCACCACCTCCCTCTGTCACACCGAGCACCTGACGATGATCGGGCAACAACAGAGACCAGACGGTTGAATACAGATCCTTCGATTCCTGAGGTGATGGGGCATCGCTGCTGTGGATGACATAGCCATCATCCTGACGAATCAATAGGTGACGAATCGGCGACCGCGCGTTGCCGATAGCGCCCAGAACATCCCCGTCGGCCACGCCCTGCCGAACCTCGATACGAACTTTTTGCGGCCACCCCGCCAGGCGCCCGAACATCTGCAACGCCAGTCGGTCACTGTCCGGGCTGGATACCGAATCCAGATATATGCCTTCACTGGCTCTGGCAAGACGAACATCACGTAGCGCCAGCAGCGCTTCTTCTGTCAGGTGCCGTGGCATTCCCGGTTGGTTATGCATATGCAAACGGTCGCCGGCGCTTGCATCGCGCCAGAGCGCCTGCGCCATCGTTTTGGGCAATAAAGGAAAAATCCGCCGCATTTGCAGCGTGATTTCATCACAGTCAACTTCGAACGCCCGCTCCTGCTCCTGAAAGAGCAAGGCACGGTCGCGCTCGACCCCGCGGCCGATGAGATCGCCTTCGCTTGCCGGCAGCAAAGCCCGCAGTTGTGGGTCAGCCTGGGCGCGCACCAGCGGATCGGCATGTTGCATGTGCGTGATGAACAACTGGATTTTGCGATCGAGGCTGAAGCGCCTGAGTGTGTCTTTCAGCAAAGCCAGGGGCCGAACATGAATGTCGGAATCGCGCGCCAGCATTTCGCTTATGCCACTTACCGCAAGAATGCGTTTAATCGTGACTGGGTGGAAATCGTCAATTGAATGACCCATGCGAAGAAACAGTTCCGCCGTTCGCCTGCGCATCGAATAAAGGATTTCAGAGCGATTGCGCAAATCCGTGTTTTCCAGCGCGCGCCAGAACCGGCCCTCGCTGTCGGGCTGCAACAATGGGCCGGATGAATGCAGCTCTCTGGCCTGCGTAGCGCGAAACAGACCACTCTCGGCGTCCGGAACCACTTGCACGATATGCTCGTCGTCTACGGCAACATACTGACGTTGCTTCAAAACCCGGATGCCCCGCGCATCGGCCTCGCCCAAGCCTTTGGGTGTGGGTATCCAGTAATCTGCCAGTGAGGACTGCGCCGCATGCAGCGCGAACTCATCGATCGAAGATTTCGGGATCGCGCTCACCTTGATCGCTGGCACTCCTGCGATCGAATCAGGCTTGTAGGAAGGCTGCAACGGCTCCAGGCGATGGGGTGTGAACTGATGCAGCATTGCAGGAGAAGCGAACGGTAGCCGGCGAGAGCCATCCACGTTGACATCAGGGGTTTTGGTTGGGGCGGGAACAGGTTTGACCTTTGGCGGTTTGCCAGTCATGAATACTCATCCTTGAGGTGAGGATGCGCTGGCCCCCATAACTTCAGGGCCAGCGCCGGACATCAGTAAAAGCACTTTAGGTGCGACTACCGGACAATTGAACATCACAGCTTATCGGTAGGCGTAACGTCAAAAGCATATACATGTACTACCTCCACGACATTGCATCAGTGGAGTTCAGTCTCAGCCTCGTTCCAGATATAAATTACGCTCATAAAAATTGGTGCGAATTGCCAGTTTATGCTCCGTACCGTGCTGATCAATGGCACGGAAGTGCAGCACGTTGCCGACTTTGTATTTTCCTGCATCTTTCGAGTATTCGGACAGAACTTGAACGACGGTCAGGTAACCGTCGCGATCATTGACGGTTACGCTATAACGCTTTTCTTCCCGTGTTATCGCGTCAGCGGTAAAAGTGTACAGATTCTGATTTCCGGCAAACGGCAAGTACGCTGTGATCTCAGACCGTTCGCGGCGAACAAGCGCAGCCTCCATATAATTTGTTTTTGATTCATTAAGTTTGTTGCCGCCCGCAAAGACGTGATCCTCGCCTGGTTCTATTCCATCCACAATCCAGTCGACCAGCCTGATCTGCTGCCCCTGCGGAAACAGGCCCAGATAATAGTTCCAGATACGATTGCCGGGTTGTTCATTGCCGCGCCGCGTCTGAAACCAGTCGAACAGTCCAATCGAATAGGTTTCAGGTGTTTGTGCTTCGAGCGTTACGCTGCTGTCATGAACACTGGAAAGCGTGGTTCCGTTACTGACAATCCGTACCCCGTTCAGAGACAAGCGTGCACCGATACGTGTGGTACCAGCGCTCGATGAAGATACCCAGAACGTGCGAACCTGAGACTGCACGCTGTCATTTTCCACATCGGCTTCGTCACCTTCTCCGACGGAAATTGGCGCTTGAGCCTCAAGGGTAAAACGCCCTTGTTCGGTGCTCGCGACCCAACCGTCGCGCAACGTCTTGCCAGTGCTGTAATGAATGAGTTCGATGCTGTCCATTACATCCGCAGGTACATAAATGGCATTACCGTCGGCATCTACCCCGGAAACCAGAACTTGTACTTTCACCTGCATTCGACCATTACCGAACAGCGACCTGCTGCGAGTAACATCGTTGGCATCAAACTTGACGCTCATTTGGGCGAGGCCTGTGAGAATCGGCGCGATGGTTTGTTGGTCGTGTGCAGCATCCATGCTTTCGCTCATGATCTATTCCTTTGAAGAGTTATACTTAAATATTGACATCGAAAAGATGCCAACAAAAAATTACAGACCTTTCAAATAAACAGCAAAGCGAAAAATGTAAGAAACATACACTTGCAGTGTCTCTAGCGGCTCACGGGTATTTATCCTGCAAACCACAATCTTCCTGCACCGAGGATTAATGCTCGTCGTTATAAACGAATTTTGGCATCTCCCAATGAAAACGGATGGCCAGCAGGCGTAATAAAAAACCGCCGAACAACGTGATCAAAATGGCTTGTTCACCGGGCACATTCAGATAAAGACACAGCATGTAGCACCATGCTGCAGCGAACGAGACACTCGCATACAGTTCGCGCCGAAAGATCAGCGGAATGTCGTTGCAGAAAATATCGCGCAGGATGCCGCCAAATACCCCGGTGATCACGCCGCTGACGGATGCCACCAGCATCCCGTGGCCCATTTCCAGGGCGGTCATGCAGCCGATCAGGGTAAACGCCACCAGGCCGACGGCGTCGAGTACCAGAAACAGCGAGCGCAGGTGACGCATCCAGCGTGCGGTGAACACGGTAACCATTGCGGCTACCGAGGTCAGCACCAGGTATTCCGGGTGTTTGACCCACGTCAGCGGATAATGCCCAAGCAACACATCTCGCACAGAGCCACCACCCAAAGCTGTAATACACGCGATCAGTACGACACCGAACCAGTCCATGCCGCGGCGCCCGGCAGACAGAGCGCCAGTCATGGCTTCGGCAGTGATAGCGATCAGATAGAGCATGAGCAACATGGTGGCAATCCTGGCAGTGAGGCGCGCAGTTTAGCCACTACGCGCCGCCGCCAACAGAGATGACCCTGACTTCACTCCAATTTAAACCGCCGTCATTGAATTTGCCCCTTTGCTATTTCACGAAAAACAAAAAATATCAGCCTCGTTCCAGCCTGAAGCTTCGTTCTTTAAAGTTAGTGCGGATAGCCAGTTTATGTTCAGTGCCAAATTGATCCAGAGCGGTGAAGCGGAAAACTTCCGACCTGTCGACGGGTAATTGATCTCGTGATGCTGGGGACAGTGCCTGGACAACCGTCAGTTCCCCGATGCGATCGTTGACTTCAACCTCATAGTCCTTCTCATGATGAATAAACCTGATGGATTCTGGCGTCACGCCGGAACTCTCGACAAACGGTAACGATACGTTAAACGTGCGCCTGTCCGGGCGGATCAGGACTCCGGCCTGAAACGCTGCATTCCAGGCATCGATTTTATTACCGAAAGCAAATACAACACTCTCAGCAGAACCTTCAGCAATCCAGTCCACCAACTTTACCTGTTGCGCATGGGGATACAAGCCGAGGTAGTATTTGTATATACGTTGTTTTCTGAACCCGCCGTCATACCAGACATCTTCCCAACGGAATTGCTCAACCGCATAGGTTACCGGCAGGATGGCCTCTATGCTGATACTGCTGTCATGCCTGCTCGACAGAGTTGTTCCATTACTGCGGATGACTGTGTTATCGAACTTTATGGACGCACCGATCTGAATGGTTTCAACATTTTCACTGGAAACCCAGAACGTCCGTACCCGGCGCTGGTCCGAAAGATCCTCGCCTCCATCATCCTCATCCTCCATAACGGCGGCCGTGTGCGCGACTGCCAAGGTGAAACGGCCCTGCTCAGTACTGGCTCGCCAGCCATTGCGCAAGGTTCTGCCGCTGTCATAGTGAACAAGGCGAATACTCTCCATGACCTCGTCGGAAACAGCAACGACATTACCATCACCGTCCAAACCAGCCACTACAACCTGTACCTTAACTTGCATGCGCCCATTGGCGTATAGCACCTTGCTCCGACTCGATGCCCCCGCGTCGAACTTTACGGCAAAACTACCGATACTTACGGCCGCCTGTGACTCGGCGGACTGGTCCTGCGCGGCGTTTGATATTTCGCTCATGAAATCATCCTTAATAGACATTAGCTCATACACTTCCAGTGTTCGAAGCAGTGAGCACTATTAATAACATGCACTGATAACTTCAACTTACCCAAAAGTGTAAGGAAAACTCCAGAAAGGTGATCCGATGTTTAATTCATGAAACACACTTAAATGAAACTCTTAAAAACCATTGCCTCAGTTGGTTTACCCGCTCGAAGATATCAGATGAAGGCAAAACAGGGCACGAGCGACACGTTTAAATGCAAAAGCTGCCTCAGGCCGAGATCTTTTGATAGGTGTGAATGCACAACAAGTGCAAAAAGATCGCAGTCTGCGGCAGCGCCTGCATAGACCCCATCAGAACTTGATGAAGTGCTTGCGGTAATGCTGCAATTCGGCGATCGATTCGCGGATGTCGTCCAGTGCCAGGTGCGTGCTGCCCTTCTTGAAGCTGTCGCGCACGTCCGGCGCCCAGCGCGCGGCCAGTTCCTTGAGCGTGGAGACGTCGAGGTTGCGGTAGTGGAAGTAGCTCTCCAGCGATTTCATATGGGTATAAAGGAAGCGGCGATCCTGGCAGATGCTGTTGCCACAGATCGGCGACTTGCCCTTCGGTACCCATTTTTCCAGGAAGGCGATGGTTTCAGCTTCCGCTTCAGCCATGCTGATGCGGCTGTCGCGCACGCGCTGGGTCAGGCCGGAGTTGCCGTGGGTGCGGGTGTTCCACTCGTCCATGCGCGCGAGCACTTCGTCGCTGTGGTGGATGGCGATCACCGGGCCTTCGGCCAGTGTGTTCAGATCGCTGTCGGTGACGATGGTGGCCATCTCGATGATGACGTCGTTTTCCGGATCCAGACCGGTCATTTCCAGGTCGATCCAGATCAGGTTCTGCGGGTTTTGCATATGTCGGCTCCTAGGCAATGCTGCGCAGTTTAGCCTAGGGCGATGCCCGGGCGTGCTAAACTCGCGGCCGTTTTACCTAATCGCTGCATTCTTCAGACGGAACACCCATGGCCAAACGCCAACTCAATCGTCGTCAAAACTGGCGCATCGAAAAGATTCAGGGCGAACGCGCTGCACGCGCCGCCAAACGCGAGTCCTCGGCTGTCGAAGCCCTTGAGGGCGGCGACCTTGGCCCGGAACAGACAGGCCTGGTGATCGCCCACTTCGGTGTACAGGTCGAGGTCGAGGCTGTTGACGGTGAGCAGGCCGGACAAGTGTTCCGCTGCCACTTGCGCGCCAACCTGCCCGCGCTGGTAACCGGCGACACCGTCGTCTGGCGTGCCGGCAACCAGGGCATCGGGGTAATCGTCGCGCAACTGCCGCGCACCACCGAACTGTGCCGCCCGGACAGCCGCGGCCAGCTCAAACCGGTTGCGGCCAACGTCGACATGATCGTCATCGTCTTCGCGCCGCTGCCTGAGCCGCATGCCAACCTGATCGACCGCTATCTGGTCGCAGCCGAACACGCCGGCATCCGGCCGTTGCTGCTACTGAACAAATTCGACCTGATCGACGAACAGAACGCCCCGGCGCTGAATGCGCTGCTGGCGGTGTATCGCACGCTGGGTTATCCGGTGCTGGAGGTGTCCGCGCACCACGGCAACGGCATGGAACAACTGCAACAGCAACTCGACGGCCGCATCAGCGTCTTCGTCGGCCAGTCCGGTGTCGGCAAGTCGTCGCTGGTCAACAGCCTGCTGCCTGAGGTTGAAACCCGCGTCGGGCCGTTGTCCGAGTTGTCCGGTCAGGGTACGCACACCACGACCACCGCGCGCCTGTTCCACTTCCCTGGCGGCGGCGAACTGATCGACTCTCCGGGTATCCGTGAATTCGGTCTCGGTCACGTCAGCCGTGCCGACGTTGAAGCGGGTTTCATCGAGTTCGATGATTTGCTCGGCACATGCCGTTTCCGCGACTGCAAGCACGACCGCGAACCGGGTTGCGCGTTGCTCAAGGCACTCGAGGACGGCCGCATCCAGCAGCAACGGATGAACAGCTACCGCTCGATCATCGCCAGCCTGCCGGAAAACGGCTACTAAACATCTGCACCGGCAGCACCTCGCCCGAGGGCTGCCGGATGTCGGACCGCGCCTGACAAATTCCCGCCCCCGCTAAACACCAGACCTTTCTGACAGACCTGTAAACACCTCATTGCAGGACATTTCTCTTTCACCGCCCAGCCCTTGTAGGCAAGCTCCAGATGCCTAGATTGGGGTCCTCCTTCGCACCTTCGCGACCTTCGAGGAACCCCATGCAGACCTATCACCTGTTCATCAGCCATTCGTGGAACTACGCCCACGCTCACGACAATCTGGTACGCCTGCTCGGCGCCAAGCCGGATTTCAATTTCAAGAATTTTTCCGTGCCGCCACATAACCCGATCATGGGCGCGCAGACCGACAAGCAGCTCGAAGAAGCCATCGAAAACAAGATTCGCCCTTGCTCGGCGGTACTGATCATGGCCGGGATGTATTCGACCTACAGCAAGTGGATCAACAAGGAAATCGAGATCGCCAAACGAATGGGCAAGGTGATCATCGCGATCAAGCCATTCGGCGCCGAGCGCATTTCCACCGTGGTGCGTGAAGCGGCGCACGCCGAGTGCGCGTGGAACACCAACAGCATCGTCAGCGCGATCCGCCTGCATACGGCGGTGTAACCATGCGCAAGGGACTGTTTATCGGCATCAACCACTACGACTACGTCTCGCCGTTGAGCGGTTGTAACAACGACGCAATGGCCATGGCTTCGGTACTGGAGCGTCACGCCAACGGGCGCCCGAACTTCAGCAGCAAAGTGCTGACGTCGGCCGAAGAACAACTAACGCTCAAACACATGAAACAGCAGATCCAGAGCCTGTTCTCAGGCGACTGTGACGTGGCACTGCTGTACTTCGCCGGTCATGGGCAGTTCGACACCAGCATCGACGAAGGACTACTGATTCCCCAGGACTATCAGCCTGGCGGAGACGGTATCCGCATCAGCGACATTCTGGAATGGGCGGACAAGGCCCCGCACATCAAGAATAAAATCATCATTCTCGATTGCTGCCAGGCCGGCGCAGCAGGCGCCCTGCGCAACCTGCGCGGTGGCAGCAGTGTGATCGGCGAAGGCGTGACCATTCTCACGGCCTGCAAAAAAGAACAGTACGCCCTGGAAAGTCGCGGCCACGGTGTATTCACGGATCTGTTGCTGCAAGCGCTGCATGGTGGCGCTGCCAACGTACTCGGCAAGGTCACCCCCGGTAGCGTCTATTCGTTTGTCGACAATGCGCTGGGAGCCTGGGAGCAGCGTCCGGTATTCAAGACCAACGTGTCGCAGTTCGTGCCACTGCGCGAAGTGGCACCGCTGATCGCCGAGGAAACCCTGCGCAAACTCAAGGACTGGTTCCCCGAGCCGAGCTTCGTTTTCAGACTCGACCCCAGCTACGAGCCCACCGAAGCGCTGTTCGACCCCGAGCACGGCGACATCTTCAAGCAACTGCAAATGTGCAATCGCCATAGCCTGATCGAGCCCGTGGACGCCGAACACATGTACTACGCAGCCATCAACTCCACCGGCTGCCGCCTCACCGCCCTCGGCGCCTACTACCGCGAACTCGCCATAAAAGGACACTTCTGATGCCCGTATTCATCAGCTACCGCCACATGGATCGCGCCCACGCCATCGCCATCAATAGCCGCCTGATCCAGGCCAACATCAAAACCTACCTCGACGTGCTCGACCCGGAATCGCAGACCACTGACGACATCACCGGCGTCATTACCCGCAACATCACTGAGTGCACGCACTTGTTGGCGGTGGTTTCGGAAAAAACCGCGTTGTCGTGGTGGGTGCCGTTCGAAATTGGCGAGGCGACGATCAGCAATCGGCGGATCTGTTCGTTCAAGACCGGGCCGACGGAACTGCCGTTGTATCTGGACAAGTGGCCAAAGTTGAGCACGGCCAGTGATCTGGATTTCTTTATCGACGCGTATCGCGAGGAAGTGTCGAACAAACGCTCGATGTCGCTGGAATCAATAAGCGAATCCGTTAAGGGTACCTACAAACGAAATGCCGAGATTTTCCACGAACAACTGAAGAACCGGATTCGGCGCGGGTTCTGACAGACGTAAAAAAGCCGCGATCATCTCGCGGCTTTTTTTGCCTCACACGCTGGCCGGCGGTTTTGGCACAACCACCTTTGGCTCAGGCTTGCGAAACGCATACAGGTGCTGACGCACAATCCCGCCCGGCAGTTCCTTGCCAAACACGCCATAACGCACCGGCCACTCCTTCGGCGGCAGCTTGAACGTACCAAAGAGCATGTCCACCAGCGGTGTGTGGATCGCGTAGTTTTTGTAGATGTAGTCCTTGTGCCGGGCGTGGTGCCAATGGTGATAGCGCGGCAGCACGATCAGGTAGTTCAGCCAGCCGCCATTGATTCGCACGTTGGCGTGGGCCAGTACCGCTTGAACGCCGACCAGAATCACATAAGCATTCAGTGCCTGCGGGGCAAAACCCAGCAACATCAACGGCACCAGCACGCCGGTGCGGGTCAGCAGGATTTCGATGAAATGCACCCGGGAACCGGCAAGCCAGTCCATGTGCGTGCTGGAATGATGCACCGCATGAATGCGCCACAGCCATGGCACCACATGATAGAGCCGATGCAGCCAGTACTGACCGAGATCGGCCACCAGGATCGCCAGCAGAAACTGCACAACGAGCGGCAGGCTTTGCACACTCGCCTGCAAACCGGGAGACACCGCCCAGCCGGCAATGTAAGTCGACGAGGCGGTGATGAAGATCAGGATGAACTGCACCAGCATGTGGCTGACGAAAAAGTAGGTCAGGTCGGTGCGCCAGTGCGGGCGCAGGATGTTTTGCTCGGGGTCCTTGGAGTAGAGCTTTTCCAGAGGAATGAACACGATGGCCGACACCAGCAGCGCCAGCACAAACCAGTCCAGGCCGAGCGAGTACGGCGTCTGCCCGATCGCGCTGACCTGGACATTGGTACCACCGAGAAACACCGCCAGCCCCGACGCCACCAATCCGGTAATCCCCAGACGTTTGCGCTTGTTGAGCAGGATATTCAGGGTTCCAAGGCTGAACGACAGCACCAGACCGAGCAACAGCGTGGTGCGCGCGAACTGCTCGTCATAGACCTTGCGCAGTTCGGCGGTGGTCAGCCATTCCGGGAAGAGGAAGCAGAACACTGCCAGCAGGCTCAGCAGCCCGAGGGTCGCCGAAATATAGCCACTGACCCGCCCCTCGCCAAATTTGAAGGGGGCGTTGCCGTGCCGCTGAAAATAGGCTTTGAGTCTTTCCATAACTGATCTTCCGTGATTGCGAATACTGCGACTGGTCATTGCGACGCAGGCAGAAACAAAAAAGCCACGGTAACCGTGGCTTTTTGTGAATCACTGCTTGGGCGCGGGAGCCGGTGCAGTGGCTGGCAGAGCAGCGGGAGCAGGCGCCGCACTCCCCGTCTCGGCCGGTTTCGGTGCGGCGTCGTCGAACAGATTCAAGCGCTCGCGCAACTCGTGCGCAGGCACAGGTTGCTGATCCGCCGGCAACGCATTCGGATCAACCGGTGTCGCCGGGGCGTTGCCGTTCTGAGTCTGATCCGCCGGTTTAGCCGCGTCGGCACCTTGCGCACCTTCGATGGCCGCTTGGGCTTTCTTGGTCAGCACGACAATGTCAATGCGACGGTTGACCGGGTTGAACGGGTTTTCCCGATCGAACAGCGCCGACGAGGCATACCCCACCACCCGCGCCACCTGCGAGTCCGGATAGCTACCGGCAACCAAGGCACGCCGGGCAGCGTTGGCACGGTTGGCCGAGAGTTCCCAGTTACCGAAATCACCAGTGCCGGTGTACGGCTTGGCGTCGGTGTGACCGCTGATGCTGATCTTGTTCGGCACCGCTTTGATGGTGTCGGCCATGGCCAGCAGGATGTCTTCAAAGTACGGTTTCAGGCGTGCGGAGCCCGAGTCGAACATCGGCCGGTTCTCGGCGTCCATGATCTGGATGCGCAAGCCATTCGGGGTGATCTCGAAGAGGATCTGATCCTTGAACTTCTGCAGTTGCGGATTCTCGTCGACCTTGTTCTGCAGTTCTTGCAGCAGCAGTTCCAGACGTTCCTTCTCGACCTGCTCGGCCATGCCTTCAACCTGTTCGGTATCGACCGTAACCTTGTCAGGCTGCGGTTGCGATTTCACTTCCGGGTTAAGGGTGTTTTCCGGGGCCAGGGTCGGTGTGCCGCCCAGATCAATGATGTACGGCGTGCCGCTTTCGGAGAAGCCGACCGGGTCTTTGAAGTAACCGGCAATGGCGATCTTCTGCTCCGGCGTCGCGGTGGACAGCAGCCACAACACGAGGAAGAACGCCATCATCGCCGTGGCGAAGTCGGCGAAGGCGATTTTCCACGCCCCGCCGTGATGCCCGCCGGCTATGCGCTTGACGCGCTTGATGATAATCGGCTGATTATTTTCCATGACTTAGCGACCGCGAACCGCTTGTTCCAGCTCGGCGAAGCTTGGACGGTGCGCCGGGTACAGAACCTTGCGACCAAACTCGACCGCCAGCGAAGGCGGCATGCCGGAAGCCGAAGCTACCAGCGAGGCCTTGATGGCTTCGTAGACGTTCAGCTCTTCCTTGGCATCGTGGGCCAGCGAGTGCGCCAGCGGGCCGAAGAAACCGTAGGCCGCGAGAATACCGAAGAAGGTACCGACCAGTGCCGCACCGACGTGCAGACCGATGGACTTCTGATCACCTTCACCCAGCGAGGCCATGGTCACCACGATACCGAGTACCGCCGCGACGATACCGAAACCGGGCATGGCGTCGGCGATGCCGTTCACCGCATGGGATGGATGCTCGAGGTCTTCTTTCAGGCTGTACAGTTCCATGTCGAACAAGCCTTCCAGCTCGTGCGGCGCCATGTTGCCGGAGGACATGATGCGCAGGTAATCGCAGATGAACGCGGTCATGCGTTCGTCTTTGAGCACGGCCGGGTACTTGGCGAAAATCGGGCTCGCGGCGGCGTCTTCGATGTCGCCTTCAATGGCCATCATGCCTTCGCGGCGGCTCTTGTTGAGGATCTCGTAGATCAGGCCGAGCACTTCCAGATAGAACGTGTGGCTGAAGCGCGAACTGAACATGCTCAGGGATTTCTTGAGCACGTGCATCGTCATGTAACCGGGGTTGGCCTGGAGGAATGCACCCAGTGCCGCACCACCGATGATCAACACCTCGAAGGGCTGGATCAGGGCGGCAATCTTGCCGTGGGAGAGCACGTATCCGCCGAGCACGCTCGCGAATACGACGATGATGCCGATAATTTTAGCCATAGGTAGAAAGTACTTATTTAAGTCGGGTTCAAGGTCATATTCGGAAGTTAAAAAATCTCTTCTTCTACTTATCGGCAAAACTGCGCCAGACTATAGCCAGTTCAGGCGAAAAGCCAATTTAGCCCATGCCGGGCGCGTCTACAGTCAGTGAAGATCTCGTCCAGACATGGCTAATGAAACGAACGTCCCACACGCAAAACCGACCACGCTCGAGGGCTGGGTAAAACTGCTCGACAGCGTCCGGCTGCCCGTGCCGCAAGAGGCTCACGACAAAGTCTGTCGGGCGATCCGCGACAACCGCAGCTCGTTGCGCGACATCGCCGACCTGATGCAGGACAGTCCGGCGCTGGCCTTGAGCATCATCCGTGAGGCGAATCGTCACACCCACGGCACGATGGCCGCACCGGCGGAAAATCTCGAGGTGGCGATCAACCGTCTCGGCCTGGCGCGGACCGAAGAGTTGCTCGCGCGCCTGCCCGCCGAACCGCAGATGCAGATTCCCAAAGCCCTGCGCCAGTTACAGATGATCAGCCAGCACGCCACGCAACAGGCCAACGGTTTTTTCGCCAGTCGCCTGGCGCGGCTGTGGCAGGACATTCATTGGGGCAGTTTGTTGTTTCTCTCGCCGCTATGGCCCTTGGCGCTGACGTATCCCGAGTTGCTCGAAGAGTGGGAACTGCGGGTTATCCACAAGGGCGAGTCGGCCCCGGTGGTCGAGAAGCAATTGTTTGGCGTGCGCTTGCTGAAGATCGCCGAGGCGCTGGTGCAAGTCTGGCACCTGCCGATCTGGGTGCAGCAAGGCTATAAATTGCTGCTCAGCGAACAGCGCGAACTGGTCAAAGTCCTGCGCATCGCCCGCGACAGCGAACACCCGTTGCGCCAGCAAAACCGCCTCGATGACGATCCGACCCTGCGCCGCTGGCTCAACCAGCCGGCCAACACCGTGCTGCTGGCCAACGGCCTGGCACTGTCGGCGCAACAAGCCTGGGACAGTCCGCACAGTGAGCGCTGGCAATACCTGACCAGCCTTTATCTGCAGATCTCGATGGATGAAGTGCAACAACAGTTGCACCAGCAAGCCGCCAACAGTGCGCGCCACCATGCAATGCCGGACTTGTGGCACCCAGCGGTTTCGTTGCTTTGGCCATGGGGCACCCATCGTTTGCCGGCTGGCATGTTGCCCGCCGCTGCGCCCACCTCGGAAGATCTGACGCAATGGCGCCGGCAATGCGCCGAGCTATTGGCCGAGCCAAGCCGCTTCACCAATGCCATGAGCCTGACCGTCGCCGCCCGCGATGCGCTGGTCGCCAGCGGCATGCGCCGGGTGATGATCCTGATGGCCGATCGCACACAGTCCAATCTGCGCGTGCATCAAACCGCCGGGTTGCCGAAAGACGCGGCGGCGCTGAATTTCGTCGTCAGCCAGAGCAAGGTCTTGCAACGGCTGCTCGCGCAACAGGCGCAGGTGCGGATCAATCCCGAGAACAACGCTCAGTTCTCCGCCCTGCTGCCAGCGAGCCTGCGCACGCTGTTTCGCGGCGAACACCTGTTCCTGCGCTCACTGGTCAACAATGGCCGGGTGATCATGATCGTCGTTGCCGATCAGGGCGGCGGGCCGTTCGCCGACATCACCGTGCAAGCCTTTGGCAAAACCGCGCAGTGCATCGAAAAAGCCCTGCACAGCTTTAGCAGCCGTGGCCGATGAGGCTGCGCTACAATCCTCCCCTTTGTGCTCTGGAGACCTCACATGTCTGACTTCTCTGGCTTGCCGCTCGTCATCGAGGCGAGCGACCTGCTCCCGCGTCTCGATTCCCCTGAACTGATTCTGGTGGATCTGACCAGCCCTGCCCGTTATGCCGAAGGTCATCTTCCCGGCGCACGCTTTGTCGACCCGAAACGCACCCAGCTCGGCCAGCCGCCAGCGCCGGGCCTGCTGCCGGCCAAAGGCGATCTGGAAGCGTTGTTCGGTGAACTGGGCCACCGCCAGGACGCGGTCTATGTCGTGTATGACGACGAAGGTGGCGGCTGGGCCGGGCGTTTCATCTGGCTGCTCGACGTGATCGGTCACGACAAATACCACTACATTGACGGCGGTCTGCCGGCGTGGCTGGCGGCCGGCATGCCAATGTCGATCCAGGTTCCGCCTGCGGTAGGCGGCCCGGTGGCACTGACCCTGCACGAAGAGCCGACTGCCACCCGCGAATACCTGCAAAGCCGTCTCGGCGCTGCCGATCTGGCGATCTGGGATGCCCGTGGACCGCTGGAATACTCCGGCGAGAAAGTACTGGCCGCCAAGGGCGGTCACATCCCGGGCGCGGTCAACTTCGAATGGACGGCGGGCATGGACAAGGCACGTCAGCTGCGCATTCGCAGTGACATTCCGCAGATCCTCGAAGACCTCGGGATTACCAAGGACAAAGAAATCATTACCCACTGCCAGACCCATCACCGGTCGGGCTTCACTTATCTGGTGGCCAAGTCCCTCGGTTATCCGCGGGTCAAGGGCTACGCCGGTTCCTGGGGCGAATGGGGCAATCACCCTGACACGCCTGTCGAGATTCAAGGTTCTAAGGACAACTAATGAAAGAGCGTCTGTTTATCCTCAGCCAGTATCTGCTGCCTCATCACCTGCTGTCGCGCCTGGCCGGCTGCATTGCCGAGTGCCGCGTACGCTGGTTCAAGAATGCCTTCACCCAATGGTTCGCCAAGCGCTATCAGGTGGACATGTCGCAAGCACTGGTCGAAGACCTCACCGCTTACGAGCACTTCAACGCATTCTTCACCCGCGCCCTGAAAGACGGCGCGCGTCCGCTGGACGAAACCCCGGGCGCGATCCTCAGCCCGGCCGACGGTGCGGTCAGCCAGCTCGGCCCGATCGAACACGGTCGCGTGTTCCAGGCCAAGGGCCACAGCTTCAGCGTGCTGGAATTACTTGGCGGTGACGCGGCCAACGCTGCACCGTTCATGGGCGGTGACTTCGCCACCATTTACCTGTCACCGAAGGACTACCACCGCGTGCACATGCCGCTGGCCGGCACCCTGCGCGAAATGGTCTACATCCCCGGCCGGATTTTCTCGGTCAACCAGACCACCGCCGAAAACGTGCCGGAGCTGTTCGCCCGCAACGAACGTGTGGCGTGCATTTTCGACACCGAGCGCGGGCCGATGGCCGTGGTGCTGGTGGGCGCGATGATCGTCGCTTCGATCGAAACCGTGTGGGCCGGCCTGGTCACCCCACCGAAGCGCGAACTGAAAACCTTCCGCTACGACGAAGCCGCCCGTGCGCCGATCCATCTGGAAAAAGGTGCTGAACTGGGTCGCTTCAAACTGGGTTCGACCGCGATCGTGCTGTTCGGGCCGGATCAGGTTAAATGGGCTGAAGAACTGGTGGCCGGTTCGCCAGTGCAGATGGGCCAAGGCCTGGCACTGCCAAAAGCCTGAACATGATGTGAGCCAGGATCCGCCCGTTCGCACGTCTGCGAATGGGCGGAGACAACTCGGTGGTGCCGTTACTCTATTTGCCCACGGAAGCCGATCGGGCCTTCGTTGGCATAGGTATTGGTGCCACTGAGGTTTTTCCCTCCGTCACTGGACGTGACGCTCAACGCGATAACGTTCTGATTGTCCCGGCCGCCAATCACCCACTTGCCGCCCGGATGCCATGGGGCATCATTGCCACCCCACTGATTCTCGACGTTGTACTGGTTCTGACCGGTGCGTTGCGCTTTGAAGCCAATGGGACCTTCCCCGGCATAGGTCATGGTGCCGGTGAACGTTTTACCGTCATCGCGCGACTTGATCTCGATAGCGACGACATTCTGGTTGTCCCGCCCGCCGAGTACCCAGGTTCCACCCGGATGCCACGGCGCCGAACTGCCACCCCATTGATTTGCCACTGCATATTTAGACATGAACCTCATCTCCTTGAAGTTTCGGGAGACCTGCCCGAGGTTGACGGCAGGCCGTGCAACCGTGCGTTTCCGATCGCACGCCAGAGAGACTAGTAGGCCTTGGAGAATGGCATCCGGCCAGCAGACCAGCGGTCAAAAAGCCTGACGCCAACCAGCGAAACAGACCACAACTGCTAGAGTTTCGGGCATCGCCTCTTTCGCCACCGGAGCCAGTCAAGGCATGAGTGAATCTCGCCCCCTACCCTCCCTGAGCGCCCCGACCCCGACGCAAACGCGTCTGTCGTTTTGCGAAGCCACCCCGCGCGACCTCAAGCGCTGGATCGCCGGCCTGCCCAAGGCCAACATCGGTGAAACCGCCCGCCTGCTGTATCAAGGCCTGGGCGAACTCAACCAGTTGCTCACCCCCAGCGACAACCGCCTCAACCTGCTGGAGCTGCTGCGCCCCGAGGTGTATTTCGTCTGCCAGCATCTGGAGCGGCACTTCATGCATCAGGCGATCATGCTCGACGAGCGCTCGCGCAAGATCAGCAATCTGTGCCAGGCGCTGCAAAGCCATCTGGCCATCGGCTACAAACAGATCGTGTTGCGGATTGCGCCGAAGTACAGCAAGGATCGCGCGGCATTGGTCAGTACGGCCCTGCAACGGGCGGCCCATGCGCTCAAAGGTCAGCTGCTGCGTGCGACGCAGTTGTATAGCTCTGCGCCGGAGCATGTGTGGTTCGAACTGCATCAGCTGTATCGCAGCGCCTGCGAAATGCAGTTGCAACAGCGCCGGGTGCATGACGATCTCGCCAGCCTCACCACCGAACTCAGCCTTGAACAGACCTACATCGCCGCCCTGCTTCTGGGCAGTGCCCGCTGCAATCAATTGCGGCAGAACCAGATCGCCCGCTTGGCCGAAGTACTCGAACCGTGGAGCGCCCTGCTCAAATTGCATCCCGCTCGCACGAGCGAAGGCCTGTTTGCGATCAGCCCGGCAATCGATGCCGGCCCGCGCTACCGCAACATGTTTCGCAGCGAAGAACAGCCCGGATTGCTCGGCTTCGATCCACAGCCGCTGGTGAACGCCATCGAAGCGCATTTGCAGCATCAAGACACATCAACGCCGCTACCCGTGCCGGCCGGCCTGAGCCTCGATACCCTACAACACCTGCACGCGACTTGGGGGCAGGCCGCCGAGCGCAGCTTTCAACGTACCGTTGGCCAGGGCAATCTCACTGTATGCGTGGGTATGAGCGCCCTGCACTTTTACCTCGGCGGCGAGCGCAGTTTCAGCGAATTGCTCAAGCATCCCGCAGCGCGCCCGGCAAATTTCTGCAGTAGCGTCGCTGAAGGTGAAAAGGACAGTTGGAGCCAGGCCTTCGACGCAGCACCGCAGAGCAAATCTGATGAATTTTTGCCTTACGAGGAAATCCAGTACGACCATTTGCTCGAGGATGAAGGCGGCACGGACAGTACGCCGCATTACCCGACCTATGCCTTGCCGGTGATCAATCACAGCCCCGGCGGATACTGCCTCGCGTGGCCGGATGAAGTGCCTGCCGAACTGCAGGCCGGGGAAGTGCTCGGCATCCACGACAGTGTCAGTCTGGGCTGGAGCATCGCGGTCATTCGCTGGATCCGCCAGGTGCGCGGCGGCGGCACACAAATGGGCATTGAGCTTGTGGCCCCCCATGCCCAGCCTTGCGGTCTGCAACTGGTGCGCTCGCGGGATGATCACAGCCAGTATCTGCGCGGCTTGTTGCTACCGGAGATCAGCGCGATCGACTTGCCGGCGACTTTGCTGGCGCCGCGCTTGCCGTTTCAGGAAGGCAATAAAGTGCTGATCAACACCCTGGGCGAAGAACATCGCGCCGGGCTGGATCGACGGGTAGCGAGTACGCACAGTTTCAATCAGTTCGCTTATCGCTCGCTGGAGGCCGCGCGCAATGGCGGGAGCGAGGAGGATTTTGATTCGTTGTGGAAGTCGCTTTAAAGCAAAAGATCGCAGCCTTCGGCAGCTCCTACAGGGAAATGCATATCCCTCTGTCGGAGCTGCCGAAGGCTGCGATCTTTTGATCTTTAATTACAACTGCCCGTCGCGATCGCGGAAACCCAGCAGATACAGCACGCCATCCAGCCCCAACGTCGAAATCGCCTGCTTCGCCGACTGTTTGACCAGCGGCTTGGCACGGAACGCCACGCCCAAACCGGCAATCGCCAGCATCGGCAGATCATTCGCGCCGTCGCCGACCGCGATGGTCTGCTCCAGACGCAACCCTTCCTTGTGTGCCAACTCTTTCAGCAAATCAGCCTTGCGCTGGGCATCGACAATCGGCTCGATCGCCACGCCAGTACACTTGCCGTCGACCACTTCCAGTTCGTTGGCGAACACGTAGTCGATGCCCAGTTTGGCCTGCAATTGCTTGGCAAAATAGGTGAAGCCACCGGAGAGAATTGCAGTCTTGTAGCCCAGACGCTTGAGTTCGGCGAACAGCGTTTCGGCGCCTTCGGTCAGACGCAGCGAAGCGCCGATCGAGTCCAGTACGCTGACATCGAGGCCTTTGAGCAGGGCCAGACGCTCTTTGAAACTGGCGCGGAAGTCGAGCTCGCCGGCCATGGCGCGTTCAGTGATTGCCGACACCTGCTCGCCGACACCGGCAGCCTTGGCCAACTCGTCGATGACCTCGGCTTCGATCAGCGTCGAGTCCATGTCGAACACCGCCAGACGACGATTACGGCGGAACAGCGAATCTTCCTGGAAGGCGATGTCGACGTTCAGCTCTTGGGCCACGCTGAGGAATTCGGCACGCAGCGCTTGCGGATCAGCCGCTTCGCCACGCACGGAGAACTCGATGCAGCCCTTGCCCTTATCAGCCGGGGTGTCCAGCGGCATGCGACCCGACAGACGGTCGATGTGATCGATGTTCAGGCCATATTTGGCGGTGATCGAGCTGACGGCCTGCAATTGGCCGGCGGTGACTTTGCGGGTCAGCAGGGTGACGATGTGGCGTTTCTTGCCCTGATTGCCCACCCACTGCTGGTAATCCTCTTCGGATACCGGCGTGAAGCGCACCTGCTGGTCGAGCTCGTAGCCCTTGAACAGGATGTCTTTGAGCACGGATTTACCCTGCTCGGAATCGGGAATCTCAACCAGGATGCCGAACGACAGGGTGTCGTGGATCACCGCCTGACCGATGTCGAGAATGTTCACACCACCTTGTGCCAGAACGCCGGTAATGGCTGCCGTCAGACCCGGACGGTCGACTCCCGTGATGTTAATCAGGACGATTTCGCGCAACGCGCACCCCCGCAACTGGAAAAAAACCGCATTCTACCCACTTTCAGTGACCATCGGGCACCGTGAGCGCTTTGCCGGTCTAGGGCCTGTCGCTATACTGCGCGTCAACTTCACGGACAAAAGAGCCGAGCTCAGTGAACCGGCCCACGCCAGTTAAAACCGATAACTTCTTCCTGCTGATCTTCCGTGCACTGCGCCACCGCCGTGTACCGATTGCATTGCGCATTGCCAGCCATAACGTGATCCTGGTCGCTCTGGCCCTGGTGATCTATGCCGGCGTGATGGGTTTGCAATTCAAGCAGGCCATGCACCAGCAGGCCGATGCGCTGGGCGAAAGCCTGACCACGCAGACCGCGACTTCTGCCACGGAGCTGTTGGTGTCCAACGACATCCTCAGCCTCAACGTGCTGCTCAACAATCTGACCAAAAACAAACTGGTGGCCCACGCGGCGATCTATAGCGTGGATAACCGTATCCTCGCCGAGTCCGGTCAGCGGCCCAAGCACAGCCTGCTGGGCGAAGCCGAGGGCATGTACGAGAGCAAGATCACCTTCCAGGACGTGACTGCCGGGCAACTGCGCATCAGCCTGGACATGGATCAGTTCCAGCAGCCGATGACCATCAGTCTGCAAAGCATGGGCATCCTCAGCGGGATCCTGCTGGCGCTGTCGCTGGCCCTGAGCCTGCGCATGGGCCGCTACCTGTCGACGCCATTACTGCAATTGCGCGTCTGGCTGCGCCGCATCGACGAACACACGCCAGGCATCGATCGTCAGGATGAAATCGGCGATCTGGCGCGTCAGCTGCACGCCAATTACGCGCCGGAGCCTGCACCCGAACCGGAGCCTGAGTTCGAGGACGAAGAGGACGAGCCGGAATTCGAGGTGCGCAACTTGCGTGATCCGAGTTTCGACGAAACCCGTCCAATGGCCGCGCAGAAGCCTGCGCCGAGACATCTGGTCAGCACCGTCGAAGATGAAGATGACGATGACGCATTCGCCGACCTGCGCGATGAGTCGCTCAATGGCGCGCCCCAACCCGTCATCCGCCAACCGTCTCCAAGCGTGCCGCAGCACACCGCCGTGCTGGCCGTGCAATTGGGCTCACAAGAGCAACTGCGCCGCTTGCCGCGGGCACGCCTTGAAGAATTGCAGGAGCGCTATCGCGACTGCCTCGATCAGGCTGCGTCGCTGTATCAGGGCGAAATCGAAACCCTGAACGACGGCAGCACGCTGATGCTGTTCCACACTGAAGACAGCGGTGACGATTACCTGACCAACGCGATCTGCTGCGGCGAGCTGCTGCGGGCGCTGGGCCATCAGTTGCAGATTGAAGTCGCGGACAGCGGCATCACCCTGCAATTGCAGTTGGGTTTGACGCTGGGCGATGAGCTGTTCGGCCTGAGCCAGATTGATCTGCTGCTGACCGATTCGGCTCAGGACGCACTGGCCTTGTCGCAGCACAGCCGCAACCTGCTGCTGGTTGAGCGCAAGATCAGCGACGACGCGCTGATTCGCCAGCGTGCGCGGATCCGCCCGATTGCCAGCCCTGAGGGCGCTTGCTGCGTGGAGCGGTTGATGGAGCCTTATCCGTCGATGCTCGAACGGCAACTGGCGCGGATGCATGAGCGTCGGGCGTAAGCCTTAGGCCTTAAACACAGAAGCCCGCAGACGAGTGATTGTCTGCGGGCTTTTTTGTGGCTGACTGAAAAGCCCCTCACCCTAGCCCTCTCCCAGAGGGAGAGGGGACTGATCGGGGGATATTGCCGAAATACACCGACCTGCACGTCCTGCTTTGAATCCATAATCGCCAAGCTCTTTCAGGTCGATGTATGACGCCAGACACTTCTACCGAATCCACATTCGCCAAGCTCTTTCAGGTCGATGTATGACGCCAGACACCTCGGTCAGTCCCCTCTCCCTCCGGGAGAGGGCTAGGGTGAGGGGCTTTTGATCCTCCCCACCAAACCCCAGACACAACAAAGCCCGCACAAGGCGGGCTCTGTTCTGACTCGGTCCAGGCTTAGAAGCGGAACACTTCCATATCGGTACGAATCGGTGATGCCATTGGAATCTTCGGCTGCTTCTCGGCCTCCGTCGCCGGTGCTGCCGGCTTCGGTGCCGCTTTACGCGGGGCCTCGGCCACCGGAGGCTGATTGGCCAACGGCTTGAGCGCTACCGACAATTGCTCGGCCAGACGCTGCAGCAAAATGCCCTGGGCCTGCACCTGCGAAGCCGTACTGCCAGCATGCAGCTCTTGCAGATGCACGATGCGGTTATCGCGCACCTGACCACGACGGTCGATCAGACGCCATTGCGCATCAAGTATCGCCGGTTGTTTCTGGCCGGAGTCCAGACGCGTGATGGTCAACAACACCTGCACATCCGGAGTGAACCCCGTAGTAGCCGGTGCCAGCACCACACGCTGGCTGTCCAGATGGCCAGCCACCTGACGCATCAGCAACTGATCGATATCCGACGAAAGGCTGCCAGCCCAACGACCGTCGGTCGCCGCTTGCAGGCTACCGTCCGGTTGACGTTGCAGCAAAGTCTCACGTTGCAGGTAATCGGCTACGACTACCGGGCCTAACAAAACCGCCATGCCCGCGCTTTGCGCAGGCTGAACCGGACTTCCGCTGTCCAGTTGATACAGCGACACCGGCTGGTGAACGCTGCAACCCGCCAGGCCCAAAACGCCGGCGAGCAGGAAAATAAGGGGGCGCAGAGCAGTCATCATCCCGTCCAGGTGGCCGCCACAAGGCTGACCACAGTGAAAATACTCAATAAATATGAAGAACGCTCGGCCACGCCGGCGCTTGGAAAGGCCATATCATCCGTGAATATGCGTTCCGACTCCAGCGCCAAAGCGTCGATCTACGCGTTAAATCGTAGATCGAGCTCTCTAGGACGCCTGATTGAGGTTTTCGACGAGCAGCGCATCCACCCTCTGGAAGCCCCTTGGAAGCTTATTGCCACGACGGCCACGCTCACCCTTGTAGTGTTCGAGGTCGTCGGCTTTAAGCGACAGGGTCCGTTTTCCGGCCTGCAGCACCAAGGTGGCGCCTTCCGGAAGTACGGCAATGTCCGTGACATATTCTTCGCGACTGGCCACGCGTTCACCGGAAATACCGATGATCTTGTTGCCTTTGCCCTTACCTAATTGTGGCAGATCGCTGATTTTGAAGATCAGCAGGCGACCTTCGGTCGTGACCGAGGCCAGCCAGTTCTGCTCACGATCGGCCACCGGGCGCGGCGCGATCACTTTGGCGTTGTTCGGCAGGCTCAACAGGGCTTTACCGGCCTTGTTCTTGGCTTGCAGGTCTTCGCCCTTGACCACGAAACCGTAACCGGCGTCGGACGCGATCACGTACAACGCATCATCTTCCGGCATCAGCACACATTCGAAGCTCGCGCCTGGCGGCGGCGTCAGGCGACCGGTCAGCGGTTCGCCCTGGCCACGGGCCGACGGCAAGGTGTGCGCGGCGACCGAGTAGCTGCGGCCGGTCGAGTCGATAAACACCGCAAACTGGTTGGAGCGCCCCGCTGCCGAGGTCTTGAAGCCGTCGCCGGCCTTGTACGACAGGCCGGTGGCGTCGATGTCATGACCTTTGGCGGAACGGATCCAGCCTTTTTCCGACAGCACAACGGTAACTTTCTCGTTCGGCAGCAGATCGTGTTCGGTCAGCGCCTTGGCTTCAGCACGCTCGACGATTGGCGACCGACGGTCATCGCCGTAGGTTTCGGCGTCTTTCAACAGCTCGGTACGCACCAGCTTCTTCAGCTTGGCTTCGCTGCCCAGCAGAGCTTGCAGCTTGGCTTGCTCCTTGAGCAGTTCGTCCTGCTCGTCGCGCAGCTTCATCTCTTCCAGTCGCGCCAACTGACGCAGACGGGTGTCGAGGATGTAGTCGGCCTGAATCTCGCTGAGGGCGAAACGCTCGATCAGCTTGGCTTTCGGGTGTTCCTCGGTGCGGATGATGTGGATCACTTCATCGAGGTTGAGGTAAGCGATCAGCAAACCGTCCAACAGGTGCAGACGACGCTCGACTTTGTCGAGGCGGAATTGCAGGCGGCGACGCACGGTCAGCACGCGGAATTCCAGCCACTCGACCAGCAGCGCACGCAGGTTTTTCAGCTGCGGTTTGCCGTCCAGACCGATGATGTTGACGTTGACCCGGTAGGTCGACTCCAGCTCGGTGCTGGCGAACAGGTGCTGCATCAGCGCTTCGTGATCGACGCGGCTGTTGACCGGGATGATCACGATACGGCACGGGTTTTCGTGGTCGGATTCGTCACGCAGGTCAGCGATCTGCGGGGCTTTCGACGGTTTGGCCTGCATCAGCGCGGCGATCTGCTCCAGCACCTTGGCGCCGGACACCTGGTGCGGCAGCGCAGTGACGATGATGTCGCCATCCTCGACGTGGTACACGGCGCGCATGCGCACCGAACCCTTGCCGGTTTCGTACATCTTCAGCAGGTCGGCGCGCGGCGTGATGATTTCCGCTTCGGTCGGATAATCCGGACCTTGGATGTGTTCGCAAAGTTGCTCGACCGTGGCTTTCGGCTCATCGAGCAGACGTACGCAAGCGGTGGCCACTTCACGCAGGTTGTGCGGCGGCACATCGGTGGCCATGCCCACGGCAATGCCGGTGGTGCCGTTGAGCAGAATGTTCGGCAGGCGCGCTGGCAGAACCAAAGGCTCCTGCAAGGTGCCGTCGAAGTTCGGGCCCCAATCGGCGGTGCCTTGGCCCAGTTCGCTGAGCAGTACTTCGGAATAGCGCGACAGGCGTGCTTCGGTGTAACGCATGGCGGCGAAAGACTTCGGATCGTCCGGCGCACCCCAGTTGCCCTGGCCGTCGACCAGCGTGTAGCGATAGCTGAACGGCTGCGCCATCAGCACCATCGCTTCGTAGCACGCCGAATCGCCGTGCGGGTGGAACTTACCGAGCACGTCACCGACGGTACGCGCCGATTTCTTGTGCTTGGAGTCAGCGTCCAGCCCCAGCTCGCTCATGGCGTAGACGATACGCCGCTGTACCGGTTTCAGGCCATCGCCGATATGCGGCAGAGCACGGTCCATGATCACGTACATGGAGTAGTTGAGGTAGGCATTTTCGGTGAAGTCAGCCAGCGAGCGGCGTTCTACACCGTCCAGGCTGAGATCAAGGGAGTCGCTCATGCGGGCCTCGTCGGTTCGTTGTCTGGCGCAGCAGCATGGTGCCACCGCGCTGGGTAAATTCAAGTTTGTTCAGGGCGCTCATGCCGAGCAGCACCTGATCGCCATGCAGCCCCGGCGCCACCAGTGCGCGGACGTCGCGCAGCACGATGTCGCCCAGTTGCAGACGGGCAATTTTTGTCCGATAGCCCTGGCTCAGGCCGTTGGCCGTGCTCAGGGTCACACCAAAACCTTCTTCCAGCTTCAAGCGTTTGGCCAGCTCCGCCGGGATCGCCACATCGGTTGCGCCGGTGTCGAGCATGAATTCCACCGGTTCGCCGTTGATCTGACCGCTGGCGACAAAATGCCCTTGGGCGTTGCCGGCCAGTTTCACCTCGATAAAACCTTCGCCCTGCTCCGAACTGACCACGACGTTCGGATTCTGCTGGCGTTGCTCCCACTGGCCGAAAAACCGCGTCGCCAGAAACAGCGCCGCGCACCACGCCAGAATCATCAGCACCCGACCGGCGCGCTTGCCCGGTGGCTGCTGGCTCACGGCTTGGCACTCCAGCCACCCTCGGGCGCGGCGAAGCGCCAGACAATCGGCCTGACCTCACCATCGGCGCGGGGGCCAAAATTATTGTCGACGCCGACCCACGCACCATCAGCGTCAACGATCAGCGCCTCTTCCAGACCGAAGTTCTGCGAATAACGGCGGTTGGTCTGCAACAATTCAGCGGCGTACGACCAGCAACGTTCGACCTTGGCGGTCTGCGCATCGCGCCGACAAATCTGAAAGGCGTTGCGCTCAAGGGTAAACAATTTGCCGTTAAACAATGAAAGGTCGGAAAAGTCCCGGTCGACCGCTCTGGCCTTCGGGAACTGCGGCGGCTGCATTTCCTTGCCGCCCTCGCTGAGCAGCACGCAACGACCGTCGCAATCCCACACCGTCTGCTGGCGCTTGATCAGCAGCAAGCCACGGCTTTGCCGTTCAGCGGCCAGCCACATCTGATCGCCCGCCGGGTTGATTGCCAGGCCTTCGAGAATCGCATTGAAATGCAGGAGCATGCCGCTAGCCCGTGCTTCGCGAACCATCATCGGCGAGATCTTCAACCAGTTGACCGGGCCGCTGACAGGCACCTGCAAGACCGCCGCATGGCCCTCGCTGACAATGTAGCGATTGCCGGCGCTGTCACAACTGATGCCCTCGAAATCCAGATCGCCTCCGCGCACGAACGACGCGGCCCAGTTGCGCGAGCGCAACCCCCACGGCAAACCGGTCTCCGGCACCAGGGGCACGTCGATGTGCAAGGCTTCGGCCTGCCAGACCTGATCGGCGGTGTTGAGCCGATAGATCTGATCGTCATCGCGGTCCGACACAGTCCACAACTCGCCGCCACACATGGCCAGCCCCGACAGGTTACCGCCGCGCATGCCGTCGACCGGGTGTTCGGAGAGCACGCGCAATTCCTGCAACGGCTCGGCCGACACGCCCATCACACTCAGCAACAACGCACCCGCCAAGGCCCAGCCAAACCGCATCAGGCCAGCACCTCGGCGAGGTTGCCTTTGGATTCGAGCCAGGTCTTGCGGTCACCGGCGCGTTTCTTCGCCAGCAGCATGTCCATCATTTCCGAGGTTTCGGCGAAGTCTTCGCCCAGCGTCAGTTGCACCAGACGCCGAGTGTTCGGGTCCATGGTGGTTTCACGCAACTGCGGCGGGTTCATTTCACCCAGACCTTTGAATCGGGTGACCTGGGGTTTGCCGCGTTTCTTTTCGGCGACCAGACGGTCGAGGATGCCGTCGCGTTCGGCTTCGTCGAGGGCGTAGTAAATCTCTTTGCCAAGGTCGATGCGGTACAGCGGCGGCATCGCCACGTAAACGTGACCGGCATCCACCAGCGGACGGAAATGCTGGACGAACAAGGCGCAGAGCAAGGTCGCGATGTGCAGACCGTCGGAGTCGGCGTCGGCGAGGATGCAGATCTTGCCGTAGCGCAGCTGGCTCATGTCCGCCGCACCCGGATCGACACCGATGGCCACGGCGATGTTGTGCACTTCCTGGCTGGCGAGTACTTCGCTGCCATCGACTTCCCAGGTGTTGAGGATCTTGCCGCGCAACGGCAGGATCGCCTGGAATTCCTTGTCCCGCGCTTGCTTGGCGGAACCACCGGCGGAATCACCTTCGACCAGGAACAGCTCGGAACGCATCGGGTCCTGCCCGGCGCAGTCCGCCAGTTTGCCCGGCAGCGCTGGGCCCTGAGTCACACGTTTACGCTCGACCTTTTTACTGGCCTTGAGGCGGCGACCGGCGTTGTTGATCGCCAGTTCCGCCAGCGCCAGACCGGTTTCCGGGTTGGCGTTGAGCCACAGGCTGAAGGCGTCCTTGACCACCCCGGAAACGAACGCCGCCGCTTCACGCGATGACAGTCGCTCTTTGGTCTGGCCGGAGAATTGCGGCTCCTGCATTTTCATCGACAGGACGAACGCGATGCGCTCCCAGACGTCTTCCGGCGCCAGCTTCACGCCGCGCGGCAGCAGGCTGCGGAATTCGCAGAATTCGCGCATGGCATCGAGCAGGCCCTGACGCAGCCCGTTGACGTGGGTACCGCCCTGCGCCGTCGGGATCAGGTTGACGTAGCTTTCCTGTACCGCGTCGCCACCTTCCGGCAACCACAACAGCGCCCAGTCGACCGCTTCTTTATTGCCGGCCAGGCTGCCGCAAAACGGCTCGTCCGGCAGGCGTTCGAATTCGCTGACGGCGTCGACCAGATAGGAGCGCAGGCCGTCTTCGTAATGCCACTCGACTTTCTCGCCGGTGCCTTTGTCTTCGAAGCTGACCAGCAGGCCCGGGCACAACACAGCCTTGGCCTTGAGCACGTGCTTGAGGCGGCTGATGGAGAATTTCGGGGAATCGAAGTATTTCGGGTCCGGCGCGAAATACACGCTGGTGCCGGTGTTGCGCTTGCCGACAGTGCCGACGATTTCCAGCTCGGTGGCCTTGAAGCCATCGGCGAAAGTCATCTGGTATTCGTTGCCGTCGCGCTTGACGCGTACACGGACTTCGGTCGACAAGGCGTTGACCACGGAAATACCCACGCCGTGCAGACCGCCGGAGAACTGGTAGTTCTTGTTGGAGAACTTGCCACCCGCATGGAGTTTGGTGAGGATCAGCTCGACACCCGACACCCCCTCTTCCGGGTGAATGTCGACCGGCATGCCGCGACCGTCGTCGCTGACTTCCAGCGAGTGATCGGCGTGCAGGATGACCTGCACCGATTTGGCGTGGCCGGCCAGGGCTTCGTCGACGCTGTTGTCGATGACTTCCTGGGCGAGGTGGTTCGGCCGACTGGTGTCGGTGTACATGCCGGGGCGTTTGCGCACCGGGTCGAGGCCCGAGAGGACTTCGATGGCGTCGGCGTTATAAGAGCTAGCGCTGGGAGTGGCCATAGGGTCTCGTCGTCAGTCATTCATGAAATAGGGGCAAGACTTCACAGTGCGGTGAAATCGATTGCCTGATACACATCGGCGCCAATGCCGGCAAAACTCAGCAACGCCGGCAATTGCCCGGCAAATCCCTGAAAACTGTGGTCGCCGCCGGCCTGAATGCGCAAGGCACAGGCGCGGTAATACTGCTGGGCGAGGCGATAATCCAGTGTTTCATCGCCGGTCTGCAACCATACCTGATAGCGCTGCGCTTCCTGAGGCGCCGGCACTTCCAGTTCGGCCAGGGCCGTGACGTGGTCGTGGGTCAAATCCCAGGTTTCATCGGTGTACAGGTTTTTCTGCGGGCCCAGATAGCCGTCGAACATCCGGTGCGGGCTGACCGCCGGGTTGACCAGCAGGGCTTTCAGGCCATGGCGCTCGGCCAAGTGAGTCGCATAGTAGCCGCCGAGTGAGCTTCCCACCAGCAGCGGGCTGCCCAGTTCGGCAATCGCTTGTTCCAACTGACCGATGGCTTCACGCGGGTGATGATGCAGGGCCGGGACACGCAGTTGCTCACTCAACCCCAGCTGTTCCATCACCGCGACCAGCTGACAGGCCTTTTTCGAGGCCGGGGCACTGTTGAAACCGTGGACATAGAGGATCGAACCGGACATTGGAGCTCCCTGGGTGTCGGCGAAAGATAGCGGAGTTTACAGGGAGTCAGGGCAGGATGGGCCATCCAAATGATGCCTGGCTGCATCCTGTAGGAGCTGCCGAAGGCTGCGATCTTTTGATTCTGTTTTTAAGATAAAAAGATCGCAGCCTGCGGCAGCTCCTACAGGGATTATCAATAGCCGTCAGAGCCGTAGTCGACGGTGAAGGCGAAATTGATGACGCGTTCCACGCCAGTTTCCAACCGCCCATCCGGCAACAGCCGTAACCAGCGATACCCCGGCGCCTGCTCCCCCACCTTGAAATCCTCACTGCCCGGCTCAAACTGAATGCATGTCGAAGGCGAAGCCATCAGTCGCACGCCATTGCGCTGGCGATCAATCTCCTGATGCACATGCCCCCACAACACCGCGCGGGCCTGTGGAAAACGATCCAGCACCTCGAAAAACGCTTCAGGATTGCGCAAACCAATTGGCTCCATCCACGCGCAGCCAATCGGAACCGGATGATGGTGAAAGCACACCAGATGATGCCGCTCCGGCGCTTCGCTCAGCGAACGGGCCAGCAGCTGCAATTGATCGTCCTGCAAATACCCCGGCACTGAGCCGGGTACAGCCGAATCCAGCATCGTCACCCGCCAGTTGCCGATGTCCACAATCGGTTCCAGCAATGCGCTTTGCACGGCGGCAACCGCCATGATCTGTGGCTCATCGTGATTACCGGGTATCCAGCGCGCCGGCGCATCGATCTGCGCGCTCATCTGGCGAAACTGTTGATACGACTCCAGCGTGCCGTCCTGGGAAATATCGCCAGTGGCCAGAATCAGGTCGATCTGCGGCTGTTGCCCAAGTACCAACTCGATGACTTTTTGCAGGCTCTCGCGGGTGTTCATGCCCAGCAGCGAGCCACCCGTTCCAGCAAACAGATGGCTGTCGGACAGCTGCACAAGCATCGCCGCATCGGCGGTGGTCAACGTGGATACGCTCGGCAAGGCGTTCTCCCAAGGCAAAAGCACGGAATCGATCAAGTGCCGCAATTATGCTGGGGGATCACGCAAAGAGGAAACCGCCGAACCGGACGCAGTTCACAACTAGCGTACGACTTCGTACTCGTGCCCCAACGCCAGACAATGGCTCAGCCATTCCCCCAGGAACAGATTGAGCTGGGCCTTTTCATCCGGCTGATGCATTGCTGCATTCGGGTAAGGATAGATGCCGCGAAAGCGCCGTGCATGTTCGGCGCTGATCACTTCGGCCATGCGCGCGTCGTGATACACCTGCACTTCCAGTTGCGGCACCGGCAGCCATGGCAGGCTGTGTTCCTGACGCACTTGCAAGGTGGTGGTGTACGGGCAGGTCTGCAGCACTTCGAGGGTCAGCACGCCGAGCATCTGCTCGCCCTGGGTCACGGCAATGCGCCGCGCCTCGGGATCGTTGCGCATGTCCGGCAACAGTCGCATCAGGCGCGCGTAGTTGGCCTCGCAGGCGGCTTGCAGCCCCGCAAGGTCGACTCGATAGCGATCGCGCAACTTGTTTACGACCATAACCCCCTCACTTCGGCGCGGTTCAGCGCCAGCCACTGCAAAGCGATGATGCTCGCCGCGTTGGCAATGCGTCCGTCACGGACGGCCTGCAAGGCATCTTCAAAAGCCCAGACCGTGACGCGGATATCTTCTGCCTCTTCTTCCAGGCCATGCAGGCCGCCAACGCCGTCGGTACTGCAACGCCCCAGGTACAAATGCACGAATTCGTTGCTGCCCCCCGGCGACGGGAAATATTTGGTCATTGGCCACAGAGCCTTGATGTCCAGACCAGCTTCCTCCTGTGCCTCGCGGTGAGCAACTTCTTCCGGTTGCTCATCCTTGTCGATCAGACCAGCGACCAGTTCGACCAGCCACGGGTTGTCAGCCTTGCCCATGGCGCCGACGCGAAACTGCTCGATCAGCACCACTTCATCGCGCTGCGGATCGTAAGGCAACACGCACACGGCGTCGTGGCGCACGAAGATTTCACGGTTGATCTCGCGGCTCATGCCACCGGCGAACAATTCATGGCGCAGGTGCAAACGCTCGAGTTTGTAAAAACCCTCGTAGCAGCGCTCGCGTCGCACGACGTCGACGGTGGTCGGAATGGCGTTGGCAAAATCAGTCATGAGCATCCTCTGTACTGCAGATCCATTACGAGGTGCCTTCGTGTGACCGGCAGCCTCGACTTCGCGCCATCCTAACGCGCCCGCACGGTTTGATGCAGCCCCTTTACCGTCAGCGGGATGGACGGTGGCGGCGAAACCCACTCTAATTAGCTTAGTGGCGAACTGACTGCTTCTGCGAGAGTCGAAGCGGATATCTTTTTGCCTTCCCCTGCTTTCGAAAGGACGCCCATGTCGCTTTTCAAAATTGCCTCCGTGGCCGCCATTGCCCTGACCCTCGGCGCGTGCGCAAGCCTGTTCCAGCCCAACTACCGCACACCGCTGGAAACCACCCGCGATGCGTCGGAACAACTGAAACCGGGCTGTTCCAACCCGGATTGCCCGCTGGTGAACATCGATACCCTGCGTTTCCCGGCCGAACCTGCGCTGGACGGCATCATCGAAAAACGCCTGCTGCAAATGACCCGCACCGAGCAAAACGCCCCGGTGGCGCCAACCCTGGCGGCCTACCGCGAGCAATTTCTGGCCAGCGCCGGCCCGCGCAACAGCAGCTACCTGCAAGCGAAAGTACGCGAGCAGCATGACGGCTTGGTGATCATCGAGTTGTCGAGCTACCTCGACACCGGCGGCGCCCATGGCACACCGGGTCGCGGTTTCATCAACTATTCGCGCCAGCAACACAAAGTGCTGAACCTGTCCGACATGCTCGTGCCGGGTCAGGAAGAGGCGTTCTGGAAAGCGGCGCAAGTGGCGCACAACAGTTGGTTGATCAGCACCAAGCTCGACCAGGAAGCGGACTTTGTGAAGAGCTGGCCGTTCGTGAAAACCCCGAACGTGGCGCTGACCTATGGCGGCGTGATCCTCAAGTACGACGTGAGCACCATTGCGCCTTACGCGCTGGGCCACGTCGAACTGAAGATCCCTTACCCGCGTCTGAACGGCATTCTCAAGCCCGAGCTGTTTCCCGGCCGTAACTGAAGGCCCGGCCCAGCACCAGCTGCAACAGCCCTGCCAGCACCAGCGCCGGCAGGGTTGCGCCGACATCCGGATACAGATTCGCCAGCAAGTGATAGGTGCTCACGCCACCCAGCCACGCCAACAACGCCGGCCAGCGCAACGCGGCTGACGCGACTTGAGCACTGCGCTTGCGCAGGATGAAGTGATCGACCAGCACCACGCCGAACAGCGGCGCAAACACCGAGCCGATCAACAGCAGGAAATTCTGGTACTGCGCCAATGGCGCCAGCAGGGCGATCAGCGTGCAGAGCACACCAATAGCCAAAGCCAGATGCTCGACTTTCAGGCGCAACAGAATCCCGCTCGATACCGCTGCCGAATGAATGTCGGCGAAAGCGTTTTCCGACTCATCGAGCAGAATCAGCAGCAACGGAATGCCCAGTCCGGCACCGGCCAATGCGAGCAGCAGCGCGTTGACTTCACCGCTCGGCGCGAACGCCAGGGTGTAGGCGACGCCGAGGCTCATCAGCCAGAAGTTGCCGATGAAGAAACCGACGGCAGTGCCACCAAAGACATTCTTCGCACGCTTGCCGAAACGCGAGTAGTCGGCAATCAGCGGCAACCACGACAGCGGCATCGCGATGGCGATGTCGAAGCCCACGGCGAACGGCATCGAACCGTCACCGGCACGCGACCAGAGATCGGCCAGATCGGCTTTGGCGAACAGGTTCCAGGTCAGCCACAGGCACGCCGCGAGCAACAGCCAGATGCCCCACTTGCGCAGGATCTGGCGCACAAATGTCAGCGGCCCGCTGACCGCGAGCAAGGTTGCCAGCGCACCGAAAAACAGCGTCCACAACACCGGGTTCGACCACAACGAACCTTCGCTGAACGCACGAGTGCCGAGCAGGCTGGCGGCGTCGCGCATGACGATGATTTCGAACGAGCCCCAACCGATCAATTGCAGCAGGTTGAGCAGCGCCGGCAGGCTCGCGCCTTTGCTGCCGAGGCTGAGTTTCAGCGCGGCCATCGACGACAGGCCAGTGTCACTGCCGATCACGCCGACAGCGGCCAGCAGCAAAACGCCGACCAGCGTGCCGAGGAAAATCGCCAACAGCGAACCGGACAGGCCCAGGCCTGGCGCGAGCAATGCGCCGGTCTGCAAAACCATCAGGCCGATACCGAGGGAGAACCACAGGGAAAACAGATCGCGACCGCCGAATACACGCTTGTCGGCGGGCACGGCGAGGTCGGGGGAATAGGTGCTGGGCTGAATGCTCAAGGGTGTTATCTCAGAGGGACATTTTTGTTGTGTTGTGATCGTTCCCACGCTCTGCGTGGGAACGATCAGTACGGGGTCAAACCTTCTTGTACAGCTGACTGCCTTCCTTCTTGAACCGCTCGGCCTGTTCCGCGAGGCCTTGGGCGACGTCCACGTCGACCGCGTCGATCCGCTGGTTGGCCGCGTATTCGCGGACTTCCTGAGTGATCTTCATCGAACAGAATTTCGGTCCGCACATCGAACAGAAGTGCGCGACCTTGGCCGAATCCTTCGGCAGGGTTTCATCGTGATAAGAACGCGCGGTGTCCGGATCAAGCCCCAAGTTGAACTGGTCTTCCCAACGGAACTCGAAACGCGCCTTGCTCAAAGCGTTGTCGCGAATCTGTGCGCCCGGATGCCCTTTGGCCAAGTCCGCAGCGTGCGCGGCGATCTTGTAGGTGATGATCCCGGTCTTCACGTCATCCTTGTTCGGCAGGCCCAGGTGTTCTTTCGGCGTCACGTAGCAGAGCATGGCGCAACCGAACCAGCCGATCATCGCCGCACCGATACCGGAGGTGATGTGGTCGTAGCCCGGTGCGATGTCGGTGGTCAGTGGGCCGAGGGTGTAGAACGGTGCCTCGTCGCAGCACTCGAGCTGCTTGTCCATGTTCTCTTTGATCAACTGCATCGGCACGTGGCCCGGGCCTTCGATCATGGTTTGCACGTCGTGCTTCCAGGCGATCTTGGTCAGTTCGCCGAGGGTTTCCAGTTCGCCGAATTGGGCGGCATCGTTGGCGTCGGCAATCGACCCCGGACGCAAGCCATCACCCAGCGAGAAGCTGACGTCATAGGCTTTCATGATTTCGCAGATTTCTTCGAAATGCGTGTAGGCGAAGTTTTCCTTGTGATGCGCCAGGCACCACTTGGCCATGATCGAGCCGCCACGGGATACGATGCCGGTCACGCGTTTGGCGGTCAGCGGCACGTAGCGCAGCAGTACGCCGGCGTGGATGGTGAAGTAGTCGACGCCCTGCTCGGCTTGCTCGATCAGTGTGTCGCGGAACAGCTCCCAGGTCAGGTCCTCAGCGGCCCCGCCGACTTTTTCCAGCGCCTGATAGATCGGCACCGTACCGATCGGCACCGGCGAGTTACGGATGATCCACTCGCGGGTTTCGTGAATGTGCTTGCCGGTGGACAAGTCCATGATGTTGTCCGCGCCCCAGCGAATACCCCAGGTCAGTTTCGCCACTTCTTCTTCGATCGAAGAACCCAGGGCGCTGTTGCCGATATTGCCGTTGATCTTCACCAGGAAGTTACGGCCGATGATCATCGGTTCCAGTTCGGTGTGGTTGATGTTGGCCGGAATGATTGCGCGGCCACGGGCGATCTCGTCACGCACGAATTCCGGAGTGATGATTTTCGGCACACTGGCGCCGAAGCTGTGGCCCGGGTGCTGCTGATCGAGCAGGCCGGCGGCGCGGGCCACCTCGAGTTTCATGTTTTCGCGGATGGCGACGAATTCCATCTCGGGCGTGATGATGCCCTGACGTGCATAGTGCATTTGCGTGACGTTGGCCCCAGCCTTGGCGCGGCGCGGGTTGTTGACGTGGGCAAAGCGCAGCTTGGTCAGTTCCGGATCGGCGAGGCGCTCGCGACCGAAGTTGGAACTCAGACCCGCCAGACGCTCGGTGTCGCCACGGTCGTCGATCCACGCCGAACGCACATCGGCCAGGCCTTTGCGCACGTCGATCACTACGTTCGGATCGGTGTACGGGCCCGAGGTGTCGTAGACGGTGACCGGCGCGTTGATTTCGCCGCCGAAGTCGGTCGGGGTCACATCGAGGGTGATTTCGCGCATCGGCACGCGGATGTCCGGGCGCGAGCCCTGAACGTAGACTTTTTGCGAACGGGTGAACGGCTTGACCGATTGCTCGTCGACCTTGGCCGAGTCACTCAGGTTGATCGCGTTTTTTGATTTTGTAGTCATCACGGGCTCTCCAGACAGCATCCAGGCAGTGGATTGTCGGAGCAGAACCTGAAAGGCACGGACGCACCAGGACCGGTGCTGTGCATCGTCGTCGAGCGTTCGATTGTCGAACAATTTCCCGGACGAAGCACAAGAGGACTCGCCGGGTGACGAGAAATCTTGTTCCCTACGCAGGCGCTAACCTGATCAGGTTCAACGGGATCCGAAATTATTCGATCTCAGCCTCATAGCAAGGCACCCCGACAAGAACCCGGCCAGTCTAGACACAACCGGCAAAGAACGCCAACACCGCAGTAAACACCGTGATGAATGGCATAAATACAGGGGCTTGGCCGATTGTTGTGAGGCGATTGCGCAACTACACTCGCTTTGCCCCGCCACGCCTTGACGCTGTGGGGCCTGCGCCTTACCTTTGGCGCCCGGATTACTTCCATAATATTAATGCTAGGGATCGCCTCATGCTGCGCAAACTTTCACTGGCTCTTGCCGTGTCTTGTGCGTCCAACGCAATGGCCTGGGCAGCAGAAGCGCCCTTGTCGACCAAAACCGATCTGGTCAGCGTCTATCAGGAGGCGGTCGACAACAACGCCGATCTCGCCGCCGCCCGTGCCCAGTACGGCGCCCAGAAAGAAGTGGTGCCGCAGGCCCGCGCCGGGCTGCTGCCGAACCTGTCGGGCGGCGCTGAGGTGGCCAATGTGCGTACCTCAATCGATCAGCCCTCGGCCACCGCCAACCGCAGTGCGCATTCCTATCAGGCGACGCTGGCCCAGCCGCTGTTCCGCGCCGATCGCTGGTTCCAGTACCAGGCGGCCAAAGACGTCAACGAACAAGCCGCGTTGCAACTGTCGGCGACCGAGCAGAACCTGATCCTGCAATCGGCCGAAAGCTATTTCAACGTGCTGCGCAGCCAGGACAACCTCGCCTCGACCAAGGCTGAAGAAGCCGCGTTCAAGCGCCAGCTCGATCAGTCCAATGAGCGCTTCGATGTCGGCCTGTCGGACAAGACCGACGTGCTGCAATCGCAAGCCAGCTACGACACCGCACGGGCCAACCGTATCGTTGCGCAGCGCCAGGTCGATGATGCGTTCGAAGCGCTGATCACCCTGACCAACCGCCAGTACAACTCGATTCAGGGCATCGTCCACACGCTGCCGATCCTGCCGCCGGCGCCCAACGATGCGAAATCCTGGGTCGACACGGCGGCGCGACAGAACCTCAATCTGCTCGCCAGCAATTACGCGGTCAGCTCCGCCGAGCAAACCCTCAAGCAGCGCAAGGCCGGCCACTTGCCGACCCTCGATGCCGTGGCCAAATACGAAAAGGGTGACAACGACGCCCTGGGTTTTTCCAATCCGAACGCCTTTGGCGTGCCGTATCGTGACAACGTCGAACAGAGCACGGTCGGCCTGCAACTGAACATCCCGATCTACAGCGGCGGGCTGACCAGCTCGCAAGTGCGCCAGTCTTATGAGCAACTGAACCAGAGCGAACAACAACGCGAATCCCTGCGCCGGCAGGTCGTCGAGAACACCCGCAACCTGCACCGCGCGGTGAACACCGACGTCGAGCAGGTGCAGGCGCGGCGTCAATCGATCATTTCCAACCAGAGCGCGGTGGAAGCTACCGAGATTGGGTATCAGGTCGGCACGCGCAACATCGTTGACGTGCTCGATGCACAGCGTCAGCTGTACACCTCGGTGCGCAACTACAACAACACCCGCTACGACTACATCCTCGATAACCTGCGTTTGAAGCAGGCAGCGGGGACATTGAACCCCGGGGATCTGGAAGACCTGCGGCGTTATCTGAAAGCCGACTACAACCCGGACAAGGATTTCCTCCCGCCGGATCTGGCCAAGGCTGCCGAAGCGCAGCTCAAGGCGCGGCCTTAAGCCTTAAAAGCAAACGATCGCAGCCTTCGGCAGCGCCTGCAGGAAACGTATTCCAATGCAGGAGTTGCCGAAGGCTGCGATCGTTTGGCTTACTTGATCAGTCTGCCCAAGCCATCCAGCAAACGCTGCAACGCACCCTGATTGCGGCGCATCACCGCCAGCCCGGCCTCAGCCATGCGCTGCGCATCACGCGGCAGTTCAAACAGGCGCTGCACTTCCACCGCCAGTCCTTCGGCATCATCGACCTCGGCCAACGCCCCGGCTTCGCGCAATTGCGCGGCGATGTCGAGGAAGTTGAACAGGTGCGGGCCGCTGATCACCGGTTTGGCCAAGACTGCCGGCTCCAGCAGATTGTGCCCGCCGTTGGCTACCAGGCTGCCGCCGACAAACGCGCTGTCCGCCAAGGCATAGAGAAACAGCAACTCGCCCATGGTGTCGCCGAGCAGCACGCTCGTTTGCGCGTCAACATTGGCCCCGGTTGAACGCCGCAGCGTGGCAAAGCCTTCGCGCTGGCACAGTTCGAACACCGAGTTGAAGCGTTCCGGGTGACGCGGCACCAGAATCAGCAACGCATCCGGATGATTGGTCAGCAAGCGCCGATGGGCGTCGAGGATCACTTCGTCCTCGCCTTCGTGAGTGCTGGCAGCGATCCACACCGGACGCTCCAGCGCCTGCCACTGGCTACGCAAGTCAGCAGCACGTTGCAGCAATTGCGGGTCGATGGTCAGGTCGAATTTGATCGAACCGGTGACCTCGACTGTTTCCAAACGCGCGCCCAGATCGCGGAAGCGCTGAGCTTCGGCTTCGGTCTGCACGGCGAACAAACTCATTTCGGCAAGCATCGGCGCGGTCAGTTTGCTGAAGCGGCCATAGCCTTTGGCGGAACGCTCGGACAAGCGTCCATTGGCCAGCGCCACCGGAACTCCACGCTTGGCGCACTGATGAATGTGATTGGGCCACAGTTCGGTTTCCATGATCACCGCAAGCTTGGGCTGAACGCGATCCAGAAACCGCGCCGCCGCACAGGGCAAGTCGTACGGCAGATAGCAATGCTGGATGCGCGGCTCATTGGCGAACAGCGCCTGAATCCGCTCCGAACCGGTCGGGGTCATGCAGGTCACGGTGATCGGCAGTTGTGGATAACGTTGTAGCAACGCACGGATCATCGGTGCCGCAGCAATGCTTTCGCCCACCGATACCGCGTGCACCCAGATCCCGCCGGGTTGCAGGGTCGGCATGCCGTAGGAGAATCGTTCGCCAATCCGTTTGGCATACGCCGGCGCCTTGCGCGCACGCAGCCATAGCCGAATCGCCACCAATGGCAGCCCCAGGTAAAACAGCGCGGTGTAGAGAGTTCTATTCATGGCGGCGGAGTTTATCGACTTTTGTCGCCGATCGCCCGCAAGTGCACGGCAAAACGTTCCGCCAGCCAGCGCGCGGCCGGGCCGAGCGGCTCATCGCGGCGCCAGACCAGTTCCACCACCAGCGCCGGTGGGGTCCATTCGCTGGCCAGTTCGACCATCAAGCCCTGATACGCCGAGTACTGCACCACATGCCGGGGCAACCAGGCCCAGCCGAGGTCGCGCACCAGCCATTCGGACATGACGTAAAAACTGTCGGCGCGCCACACCTGCGGGCTGGCCGGCTCGTTGCCGGGATAGACGCTGGTTTGCGTCGACATCAGCAATTGCCGGTGTTGCGCCAGTTGCTGGCAGGTCACGTAAGACTGCTTCGCCAACGGATGGTTGATCCCACAGACGGTGACCATTTCGACGCTGCCGAGCACGCGGCGCTCCAGGGCTTCGGGAATTTCGTCGTGATAGAACAACAGGCCGAGGTCGGCGCGACGCTCGACCAGTTTGCGCGCGACTTCCCCTTGCGCGGCGCTGGTCAGTTGCACTTCCAGGCTGGGGAATTGCTCGGCCAGTTCACCGAAACTTTCCACCAGTGCCTGATACGGCATCGCCTCATCCTGGGCCACGCGCAGTTGCGCTTCCTGGCCACGCATCATCGCCATGGCACGGCCGTTGAGGCGTTCGCATTGACGCAACACTTCCCGCGCTTCTTCGAGGAGTGCTTCCCCGGCCTCAGTGAGGCTAGGCTGGCGACCGCTGCTACGCTCGAACAGGCTCACGCCAAGGTCATCCTCAAGCATGGCTATGGCGCTGCTGATCGCCGACTGCGCTTTACGCTGCTGGCGCGCCACGGCCGAAAACGAGCGGTGTTCGGCGACGTCGACAAACACCCGAAGCTGATCGAGATTCCATTGCATGCTGAGCCACCAACCCATCTTCAAAACAGATAGGTAATGACTTTACCCCATCTGGCGAATCTCTAAAATGCCGCCTCAGCAAGCAACGTTTCACATTGAGGATTTGAACATGAACGCCTACGCCTACCTGGCCATTGCCATCTGCGCCGAAGTGATCGCCACCGTGTCGATGAAAGCCGTCAAAGGCTTCAGCACGCCGCTGCCATTGGTACTGGTGATCGTCGGCTATGCGATTGCGTTCTGGATGCTGACGCTGGTGGTGCGCACCGTTCCGGTCGGCGTGGCCTACGCGGTCTGGGCCGGTATGGGCATTGTGATGGTCAGCGTGGCGGCACTGTTTATCTATGGGCAGAAGCTGGACATCCCGGCGATGTTGGGGATGGCGTTGATCGTGCTGGGCGTGGTGGTGATTCAATTGTTCTCGAAAACCGCCGGCCATTAACTGCCAGACTCAATCCCCTGTGGGAGCGAGCCTGCTCGCGAATGCGGTACATCAGTCAACACATATGTCGACTGGCATTCCCTCTTCGCGAGCAGGCTCGCTCCCACATTGGCCCATATGTTCGGCATGTTGATCATCGACAAATCCGCCCCTTTCCCGAGTCTGTATACTGCGCCCTCGTCTTGAACACTGAGGTCGCTGCATGCCATCCGTTATTTCCACCGACGTTCTGATTGTCGGCGCTGGTGTCGCCGGCCTCTGGCTGAACGCGCGTCTGCGCCGTCAGGGTTTTTCGACCGTGCTGGTGGAAAGCGCCAGCCTTGGCGGCGGGCAAAGCGTGAAGTCCCAGGGCATCATCCACGGCGGCGCCAAGTACGCGTTGCACGGTGCGCTGACTGGCGCCTCGGAGGCCATCGCCGACATGCCGCGCCGCTGGCGTGAAGCGCTGGCCGGCAGTGGCGAACTGGATCTGTCCGGCGTACGCCTGCTGTCCGAGGCCCATTACCTGTGGTCGCCGGGCACCCTCGCCGGCAACCTCACCAGTTTCTTCGCCAGTAAAGCCGTGCGTGGCCGGGTCGATCAGGTCAAGGGCGATCAATTGCCGCCAGCCCTGCAAGACAAACGCTTCAAGGGCAAGGTCTATCGCCTCGCCGAATTGGTGGTTGACGTGCCGAGCCTGATCCAGCGCCTGGCCGATCTGGCCGGTGACGGCCTGCTCGCCGGGCAAACCATCGAGCCGCTGCTGGAAGCGGGCGTGCTGGTCGGTTTGAGAGTCGACGGTCGCGAGATTCACGCCCAACGCATTGTCCTCAGCGCCGGTGCCGGCACGGCTCAACTGCTCGAAGACCTTGGCCTGACTCAGCCGGCCATGCAACGCCGGCCGCTGCACATGATCATCGCCAAAGGCCCGGGCCTGAAACCGCTGTACGCCCACTGCCTGGGCGGCGGCACCAAACCGCGCATCACCGTGACCACGCACCCGGCCGCTGATGGCCAGTGGGTCTGGTACATGGGTGGCGATATCGCCGAGAGCGAGGGTGTGAACCGCGAGCCGGCCGAGCAGATCGCCACCGCGCAGAAAGAGATCGCGCAATTGTTACCGTGGATCGACCTCAGCACCACGCAATGGGCGACCCTGCGGGTTGACCGTGCCGAGCCGCTGCAAACCGGGCTGACGCGCCCGGACAACGCCTTCCTCGCCGAACAGGGCCGCTTGCTGGTCGGCTGGCCAACCAAACTGGCGCTGGCGCCGGACTTTGCTGACCGGGTCATCGCCGCCCTCGAGCGCGACGGCATCCAGCCGCAAGCCAGCGAACCGTTGCCCGCCCTGCCCAAACCACCGCTGGGCGTTCCTGCCTGGGAGCAACTGTTGCCATGACCATTGCCACCCTGCACGACCTTCATCGAGCGTTGGGCAGCACCGGCCTGACGGTTTCGCCGCTGGGCCTGGGCACGGTCAAACTCGGCCGCGACCAAGGGGTGAAATACCCCAACGGTTTTCAGATTCCCGGCGACGACGAAGCGCGGATGCTACTGCGTCAGGCGCGCGATCTGGGCATCAACCTGATCGACACCGCCCCGGCCTACGGTCGCAGTGAAGAACGCCTTGGCCCGCTGCTACGCGGCCAGCGTCAAGACTGGGTGATCGTCAGCAAGGTCGGCGAAGAGTTTGCCGACGGCCTGTCGCATCATGATTTCAGCGCAGCACACACACGGATGTCGGTGGAGCGCAGCCTGCAACGTCTTGAAACCGATTTTATCGACCTGGTGCTGGTGCATTCCGACGGCAACGACATGGCGATCCTTGAGCATGAAGAGGTTTACGCGACACTCGCCGCGCTCAAGGCCGAAGGCAAGATTCGCGGCTTCGGGTTTTCCGGCAAAACTGTCGAAGGTGGCTTGAAAGCACTGGAGCAAGGCGACTGCGCGATGGTCACCTACAATCTGAACGAACAAAACGAGAAGGCTGTCATTGACTATGCTGCTGCCCACGGCAAAGCCATTCTGGTGAAAAAAGCCCTGGCCAGCGGTCACGTATGCCTCAGCCCGGGCGTGGACCCGGTGCGCGCCAGCTTCGAATTGCTGTTCGCACAACCTGGCGTGGCCAGTGCTATTGTCGGGACGATCAATCCGCTGCACCTCGCCCACAACGTTGCGACCGTTGCCCAGGTCCTACGTGGTCACTGACGCCGCCTCGCGGCCTTAAGCAGGAGCCGATATGCCGCGCACGCTCATCAGAAAGAACCCGAGTAACTTCAAGACCCTGCCGTTGTATGTCGAAGCCACCCCCGAAGGTCTGACCTACCAGAGCGTCGGCATGCCACTGAACTTCGCGCAGACCTTGCAGCGGCGCAAACCGGTAAGCGTGACCGACACCGAGCGCTTCTCGCTGGAACTGGCCAATCTCGGAGTTTCCGTGCGCCTGACCCTGCATTGGCAGAATCGCGATTATTGGGTGCTGGTGCGCCAGCGCCGACAGGATCGCGGCGACGTGGTGCTCAAATTGATTTCCGGTTACGTGCCAGCTCACGAGCTGAATATTCCGCTGCACACAGCCATTCAGGAAATTGCCGAAGAGTGCTTGCTGGAGACACCGGAAGGCTGGCTCGGCGGGCGCTTCAACGATACCTGGCTGCCGGCGCCCTACTCTGCTGCATTGCATTATCGCGAAGCGCTGCCGTTTCGCCTGACCCCGCTGTCCGGCTCGGCGCGACCGATACGTAGCGCCAATCTGCAATTGCTCGAACGCCCACGGGCCTACGTGCATCTGCCGACCGCATCGTTGCAATTGATCTACGACTTGCGTCTGGATGTGCCCAAGGAAGCCAAATCCCTGAGCCTGTTTCACGTCGACGAGCGTCTGGAGGGTGATCAACTGGTGGCCCGACTCGACCGCAAACGGCCTGACCTGTACTTGATGCCACTCAAGGACGGTGCGCCACTGGCCGAGTTGTACACGCTCAAGCGCGACAAACTCGTTCCCGCCAGCACCCGAGGTCTGTACCTGGCCGAGAGCTTCGCCACGCAAACCGGTTGGGTCGTGCGCGAGGAGCGGATTCGCTGGAAAGACTGGTTGGTGCAGCAGGGCCTGCAACCGGCCAAAGCCCCGCGTCAGGGGCTCAAGCAATTGAGTATCAAGGCGCTGCGACTGGTCGGTCTGGGCAAGAAAACCGGCAAATAGCGGTTTAGCGCTGGCGATCCCACCAGGTGCGCAATGCGGCGAAGAAATGGAAGTAGCGGTTTTCGCGCTTGCCCATGCCGCGCTTGGGCGAGAACGATTCTTCGGCAAAGGCACCGGTAATGCGCACCCGCGATGCCTGGGTCGGCAGCGTGCAGATTTTCGCGTCCACCTGCTGCAGCGCATATTTGAGCAAGCGCTCGGAATGCAGCTTTCGGCCTGTCGCCTTGCAGAAATCGAAAATGCGCTCGATCCGCTTGCCGTACGCGACATACGTATCGCGCCCGCACACGGCAAAACGGTCATTCAAGCCGCCCCACCACTGCCAGTCCGGAATGTACGCATAGTGCCGCCGCGCCTGCGGATGATTGAACACATAGCCGGGCAACGCAGTATGGAAAAAATTATCCGGCCGCACGAACACGACGAAATCCGGATCGAAGGATTCAATCATCGTAGTCACGGTATGCAGCGAGTTGAGCTGATAGATCAGATTGCGCAGCGACGCATAGTCATCGGCCCAGGTGTCGCCCTGGGCTTTGACCCGCTCGAAATCCCAGCGCTCCAACACACCTTCGGTCGAAGTCAGCGTGCCGATCATGGATTCGAAGGGCTGGTAGTTATCCGCCGTCAGCTCGCCTTTCTCGCCGGAACGCGAGTTCTGTACCTCTTCGATCTTGTATAGATGGTAGAAGCGTTTGACGTCGCTCCCCGCAGGCAACTGCGCCAGCACGTTTTGCTCGATGGAAGGGAAACAGATCGGCGAATTTCTCGGGATCCCGAAGAACGCCACGGCAATTTTCAACACTCAACAGCACCTTTTGAAAGTAGGTCGGGCCTGCTGGCAACCGGATAGACGATGTCGCTTACTTTGCCCGAAACAGCTTTTGCCACCAGCGCCGGGGTTGCAGCGGCACCACGATGATGTCCGATTTCTGCAGCCAGTCGCGCTCATAGTCCCAGGCATGGCCGCCCCAGAGTTTTCCTGCTTCGTTGGAAAAGCCCAGGGTCATAAGCTGATAGGTAAAACCGGCATGGCCGCGCAACCAGTCAAACACCACCAGCGTGTTGAAACCGGTGGAAGGCCCGACATAGCGCTTGCCGCCCGGACGGTCGACCGGGTAGTTCCATAGCGGCGGCAGCGGAATGCGATCCCGGTACATGGCCACACGTGGCAATGGACACATCGGTGCGGCGCAGCCCACCAGCATGCTGAAACAGCGCTCGCGCGCCTGCTCGAACATCCGCTGTACCGGCGGCGCGTAAGGCAGACCAAAAAAATACGCGTCAGGCGCGTTATAGCCATGCACGAAGACATTAACGCTGTGCTCATTGAGCAGCGCTGCCTTGATGCAGGTATTGAAGCTGACAACGATGTCATCGACGCCAATATTCAGCGCCTGAAAATCCGCCGCTGTGATCGCCGGATTGTTGGCAATCAGCACGACGCGAGGCGCACGGCTCAGGCAGTCGAGAAGCTCGGCGGGCAAGGCCCCGAGGACGGACTGATCACCACCGGGCAGCGCATCCAGCGCCATGTGTTCGCCGGATTGCGACGATTGCTGATCCTTCATTCAGACGGGCACCTTCATCCCGTAACGCAGCTTCACCCAGAAGCGTGTGAACGCCGAGGGCGGCTGCCATGGACGCATCTCACGCTGAATTTCCGTGGCCAGTGCCTGACCGACCCGAGCAAATGAATAGCGACTTTCCGCAAAGGCCTGGCCATTGCGGGCGATGCGCTCTGCCAGTTCCGGGTCGCTTTGCAGCAGCTGGATCTTTTCCACCGCCTCTTCTTCGCTGCGGTAGAACACGGTGTTGTGCATGTCCTCAAAACCGAGCAAGCGGTCTTCTTCGCCCTGGCTCCAGGCCAGCAACACACAGCCGCAGGCCATGGCTTCAAAGTTCTTGATCATGAACTCGTTCATGCCGATGTCGGCGCTGACGAAAATCCGGATGCGATTGAGCGTCTGCAGGTATTCCTCACCCGACTTGGTGCGGGTCACCAGCATCCCGGTACGCCTGGAGAGCGACTCAAGCATGGCTTTACGCTCGGCATACTCGGTGCTTTTCAGGCTGCCAAGAAAGCCGATGGGAATGTCCCGCTCAACGCCGGTGTTGTGCAGCATCTGCTCGTCATAACCTTTGGAGACGAACACCGTGTCGATGCCTTCGGCGAGCATCTTGCGCGCGACCACGGCACCCGACACCAGCGCCCGACAACTCGGCAGGCGGCTGTACAGCCGCGAATACACACCGCGATACTTACTCGCCGGCATGTAGTTCTGATAGGCGTCGTGTTCGAGGAAGACCAGACCGGGTATGCATTTGAGCACCCGCAGTTGCGTGGCCAGACGTTTGACCCGGGAGAAAATCACCACGCGATCGAAGGTCTGGTAATCGACCGAGGCCAGAAACGACCCCAGATTCAACTGCTGTTTTTTGCTCAAACGGTAGATGAAACACTCATCACAGTTCTGCTGCACGATGTCGTAGAGCCGGTCGAGAATGACCCGCTGCTCGTCCATCACCAGGAGCATGACTTTCATAAGTTAATTGACCACGCGACGTAGGCAGGCAAGCGCATCGGATTCAAACCTGCCAACATCAACGGAAACGGTTAGATCCCCAAGGCAAAATCCGTTCACACGCAGTACACAACGGTAAAAATTCATCTGATCAACGACTGCGAATCTTCTCGACAATCGCAGTTGTCGAGCTGTTTTCCACCAGTCCCAGCACCTTCACGGTGCCACCATAAGCCGAGACGATATCCGCGCCGACCACCTGATCGATGCCGTAGTCGCCGCCCTTGACCAGCACGTCCGGTTTGACCTCGCGCAGCAGGTTTTCCGGGGTGCCTTCAGGGAAACTGATCACCCAGTCCACCGCGCCGAGTCCGGCGAGAACCGCCATGCGCCGGTCAACACTGTTGATCGGGCGGCCCGGGCCTTTGAGGCGGCTGACCGAGGCATCATCGTTGACCGCGACAATCAGCCGATCACCTTGTGCCCGCGCCTGCTCCAGGTAGGTCACATGGCCGGCATGGAGGATGTCGAAGCAGCCGTTGGTGAAGACGATCTTCTCGTTGTGCGCGCGGGCATCGGCTACGGCGAGCAGCAACTGCTCCAGGCCCAACACACCACGTTCGGAACCTTCCTCACGCTGAATCGCGCGACGCAGTTCCGGGGCGCTGATCGCAGCTGTACCGAGTTTGCCGACCACGATGCCGGCGGCCAGGTTGGCCAGCGCGACGGCGTGGGGCAGGTCTTCACCGGCGGCAATCGCGGCGGCCAAGGTAGAGATCACCGTGTCACCGGCACCGGTGACATCGAACACTTCACGGGCACGGGCCGGCAGGTGCAGCGCCGGCTGATCCGGACGCAACAGGGTCATGCCATGTTCGCCGCGCGTTACCAGCAGCGCACCGAGTTCGAGGTCGTGCATCAACGCCGCGCCCTTGCTCACCAGCTCATGCTCGTCGACGCAACCGCCGACGATGGCTTCGAATTCGCTGAGATTGGGGGTAATCAGGCTGGCGCCACGATAGATCGAGAAATCCTTGCCCTTTGGATCGGCCAGCACCGGAATATTCTTCGCGCGGGCGGCCTGGATCAGCGCCTGATGGTTTTTCAGGGCGCCTTTGCCGTAGTCGGAGAGCACCAGCACCTTGATCCCTTCGAGCAAGTCGTCGACCTGCGAACCGAGGGCCAGGGCATCAGTAGCGAACGGTTCTTCAAAGTCGATACGCAGCAGTTGCTGGTGCCGGCTCATGACCCGCAGCTTGACGATGGTAGGCTGGTGCGCGATGCGCTGGAACAGGGCACGTACGCCCGCGCCTTTGAGACTGTTGCTCAGGCTGTCGGCAGCTTCGTCATCGCCGGTCACACCGACCAGCGACGCCGGCGCACCCAGCGCGGCAATGTTCAAGGCAACGTTCGCGGCACCGCCCGGACGGTCTTCGATCTGCTCGACCTTAACGACCGGCACCGGCGCCTCAGGGGAAATCCGTGAGGTTCCGCCATGCCAGTAACGGTCGAGCATGACATCGCCGACTACCAAGACCGGGGCTTGATCGAAACGCGGCATGGACAACTTCATGGAGCAACCCACATACAAAATGAACAGGGGCGCGATATTAACACAGGGTAAAGCGCCGTCCGCCTCAATCTGAAAGGTCGCGCACCCAGAACAACTCGTGACGCCGCACCGCCTTGCGGAAAAACTCGTTACTGCCCGTTTCAGGCCAGCGACGGCCGGCCAGAGCCTGCTGGATCCAGCGACGCAATTGCCTTTTGAACACCTGCCCACCCTGCAGATCGTGTTCCATGGCCAGCGCCATGGCTTTGTCCAATTGCACATCCGCTGACAACAGCGGACTCCACAGACGGTCGGCCGGCAACGGCTCGATGGCCGGTGGCAGCGCGATACCGGCCCCGGCAGGCCCCATCGGCCAGCGATCGTTGTCGTGCAGGTGATTGGCGTACATCAGCAGGGTTGTCGGCTTCCAGCTGCTCAGTTCGATTGCCTCAAGCAGCGCTTGGGTCGACGCTACATGATCACTGTGGGGATCGAGTTCAGGATGCGGTGTAACGACCACTTCCGGGCGGTAGTGCTCAAGCAGGGCCGCCAGATCACCCAGCAGGTTTTGCCAGGTCGGCTGCCCGTCAACATCGGCGGGCAGGGTCAACGGGTTATGCAGGCGCACGCTGCGAATGTCGTTTTCCTGCGATTCCCGGGAGCCGAACGCCTGGGTCGGCGTTTCGGCCATCGAGGGCAGTTGCAGGCAGTAATAGCCCAGTTGCACACAACGCTCGGCAGACACACCACCCCACAGAGGGATCACCAGACTGTCCCAACTGCGCAAACGCCCTTTCAAACGTGCCGCAGCGGCTTGATCAAGCCCCAGACGCTGGAAGTCTTCAGCCTCGATCTCGCCTTGGGTCAGGGTGACGATACTGACCTCTTCGCAGCGGCTGTACAGGCCGAAGGCAGCAAGTTCAGCATCATCGGCATGGGGCGCGATGATCATTACCCGCTGGCGGCTGTAATCCGGATTGGCCATGACCCACAACACGCCCGTCGCCGCGGGTACGCAGTATCGGCCACGCAGCGCCAGAGTCCCTTGCGCCAGCGCATCGGCTTGCCCCGACAGGTTGAGAAACCGCCGCCCCCTGACGCCACGCTCCAGCTCCTGACGATCATCGCCCACTTCGACGCCGGGATCGAACCAGCGCCCCAGCCAGGTGGACTTCACTTCGAGTTCGAGCAGCAGCGTCTCGCCCTGTGCCAGCGGCTCGCTCAGACGAACCACGCCGCCCGCGAGGCTCACCGCCTGCCGCGCGGTGTCTGCCGGGAAGTTGTATTGATAGTCGTCACCAGGCTGGTAGAACAAATGGTCGGCAAACCAGGCCTCGTGAGCGACCCAGGCCAGCACCAGCAACAGCGGCACCAGCCACCACGCGATCAGCACGCCGATCAGCAACAGCACCAGCACAAAGGCGATCAGGAACAGACGCCTGTTGCGCCGATGGGCCTTGAGAAGCTGTTGCTTGCGAGCGCTCATGAATTCAGACCCTGTAGACCGGCACCGTGTGGCACCAGCGATCCTTGTACTCACGGTCGGCACGACCGAATGAATAACGCAAAGGCTTACCCAGCGCCTGCGCGTGCGCCCAGGCCTCTTGGGTATTGACGAAACTCAACACACTGCCGGGGCTGAACTCGCGGCTCTGCGGGTCGACGCCACCGTTGATGTACTCCAGCGAAACCCATTGCGGGGCTTCGACGCGGTACAGCACTTGAATGGCCACGGGCGCCGAATCGAGCATCGCCACGGAACCGGTCATGAACTCGCGCAACAAGGTGAAGACCTCAACCAGACCGGCCTTGCCCGGCACTTCAAAGCCCCAGCGCCGGTGAAACAGATCGCCGTAAGCGGCAGCCTGTTCCTGCGGGGTAAAGTCGGACATCGGCACCAGCGATCCGCCCGCTTCTTCCAGCAGACGCTGTTCGCGACGCTGGTTGTAGCGGAATTTCTTCGAATACTCTTCCGGAAGCCGAGCCAGGGCCAGGCCCTCAGGCTGCGGCTTGAGCGTGCTGATCTGCTCGGCATTGAGCTGGGACACATAGGCCATGCGCTGGCGCACCGGCACGATGACATCGGGCGCGATCGGCAGAATGATTTCCGCATTGCCCATGTCCAGCAAGCCGCGCTTGCCCTCGCGCTTGAGCACTTCCTTGGACAGGGCAACATGCCGCCCCCAGCAAGGGATGGCGGCAAGCACATCACCGCCAACGACCCAGCCCAGGTAGCGCAACTCGATGCCAAGGAACGTCGACATGCGCTCGACAACGTCGGGATGCGTGGCAAAACTGCCGCCGAACTGCTGCCAGGCGCGGGCGTAGCTGTCCCGGTCGATTTCGCTCCAGCCACGCTCGCGAAAGCTGCGAAACATCGTCAGCATACGTCGGTCGCGTGTGCCGGCTGAGGCTCGTCACCCTCTTCAAACTCTTTGGCGTGCAGACGGGCGTAATAGCCGTTCTGTTCGAGCAATTGCGCGTGAGAGCCGCGCTCGACGATGCGGCCTTCGTCCATGACCAGAATCAGGTCGGCTTTCTCGATGGTGCTCAAACGGTGGGCGATCACCAGGGTCGTGCGATTCTGTACCACATGATCCAGGGCAGCCTGGATATGCCGCTCCGACTCGGTATCGAGCGCGGAAGTGGCCTCGTCGAGAATCAGCAGCGGCGCATCCTTGAGCAGCGCCCGGGCAATGGCGATGCGCTGACGCTGGCCGCCGGACAACAGCACGCCGTTTTCGCCGACCATGGTTTCATAGCCCTGCGGCATCTTGACGATGAACTCGTCGGCATAGGCTTCGGTGGCCGCTCGCTTGACCTCATCGAACGGCGCGCCGGCCAGATCACCGTAGGCGATGTTGTTGGTCACCGTATCGTTGAACAGCGTGACCTGCTGGGTCACCAGCGCAATCTGCCGACGCAGGCTGCGCAGGGTGAAGTCCTGCACCTGCACGCCATCGAGCAGGATCTGACCCTGCGCATCATCATGCTGATAAAAGCGCGGAATCAGGCTGGCCAGGGTCGACTTGCCACTGCCCGAACGGCCGACCAGAGCCACCATTTGCCCCGGCTCGACGACGAAGCTGATGTCGTTGAGCACCGCTTTGTCGGTGTCCGGATAGTGGAAGCTCAGATTACGGACTTCCAATCGACCTTCGAGACGATCGTGCTCGACCGTACCGCGATCCACTTCCGCCGGCTCATCCAGTTGCTCGAAAATGCTTTCGGCACCGGCCACACCCTTCTGGATGGTCGAGCTGACTTCCGACAATTGACGGATCGGCTTGGGCAGCAGGCCTGCCATGGTGATGTAAGCCACCAGATCGCCCGGCGATGCGTCGCCGCGAAGGTACAGCACAAGAAACATGACCACGGCCATGGCGCTGTACGTCACCAGTTGCAACATCGGCGTGTAAACGGCGCCGGTCTTGGTCATCGTCAACTGCTTGTCGGTGTTGCTCTGGCTGGCATCGCGGAAGCGATCCTTTTCGTATTGCTCGCCGCCGAAGCTGCGCACAACCCGGTAGCCATGGATGGTTTCGGACGCGACATGCGTGACGTTGCCCATCGAGACCTGGATCTTTTTGCTTTGCTTGCGGAATTTCTTGCTGGTGCTATTCACCATCAAGCCGATCAACGGCAGGATGGCGACCATCACCAGAGTGAGTTTCCAGTTCATCCACAACAGCGTGCAGAACAGGAAAATCACGGTCATGCCTTCACGGATGACGACTTTGATCGCATCCGTTGCCGCGCCGGTGACCATGGTCACGTTGAAGGTGATCCGGGAAATCAGGTGACCGGAATTGTTCTTGTCGAAGAAGCGATTGGGCAACTCCAGCAATTTGTTGAACAACACCACCCGCAGGTCATGCACCAGACCCAGAGAAACCCGCGCCAGGAAGAAGTTGCCCAGGTAAGAACCTACGCCCTGCCACAACGCGATGAACACAATCATCAGCGGCACGGTTTCGAGCAACTGCAGCTTGCCCAGATAAGGGTTGCCCGGAAACAGACTGGCTTCAGGATTGGCCAGGCCATCGACAAAGTATTTGAGGATGTAAGCGAGCATCGGTTGAGTCGATGCGAAGATCAGAAACCCGACGATGCTGAGAAGGAAAAGGCCGGCATAAGGCCGCACGTAAGCCAAAAGGCGGAAATAGATCGCCAGCGTGGACTGGGCTTTCGGTTCAGGACTGCTCATGGTGATCCGCGCAATTCAGTGAGGCGCCGATGATATCACACGCGTTTTTGCCCCGATAAACATGACTTCAAGCCAGCCTTCGACCAAGTCGGTTAAGATACCCCGCTAATGATGGGGAGCCCGATATGCAATCGATTGATCAAAGCACTTACGAGGCACTGCGCAAGGGTGCACACGTACTGGAGGCCGACGGTTCCGGCGACAAAGTGCTCAGATTGGCCGATGGACGCATGCTCAAGCTGTTCCGCCGCAAGCGGCTGCTCAGTTCGGCGCTGTTCTACCCTTATGCACAACGCTTTGCCGACAATACCCGCGCGCTCGAACAGCGCGGCATCCTCTGCCCGAAAGTCATTGCGGTCTACCGCATCCCGAGCATCGAACGTGACTGCGTGTATTACAGCCCGCTGGAAGGCAATACCGTGCGTCAGCTACAGGGCATTGACGAAGAGGCTGACACACTGAGATTCCAGTTGGGCGGGTACTTCGCCCTGCTGCACGAAAAAGGTGTGTACTTTCGATCACTGCACTTCGGCAATGTCGTGCTGACCCCCGACAACCGTTTGGGCCTGATCGATATCGCCGACCTGCGCTGCCAGAAACGCGCGCTCAGTGACAGCAAACGCCTGCGCAATTTCGCGCACTTGCTGCGCTACAAGGAAGACCGTCAATGGCTGCTCGGCCAGGACGCCGGCGACACATTTATAGAAGGCTACCGGCAGGCACTGCCGAGCAACCGACAAGCGCCGCTGATTTCGCGCCTGCGTCCGCTGCTCGGTTAAGCCTTAGCGGCCGATAACCACCACAGTGGCACCTTTGCGATTGGCGAAATGCTCGATGATGCGCAGCTTGTGCGCCACCAGCCACTCGTTCAGCCAAGGTTCGTCACCTTTGGCCTCAATGAGGAAATATTGATAGTCGCCAGCGTGCGCTGCCGACATCGCTTCCTCTGCGGTCAGTGCCGGCATCACGTAGCCGCGACCGGCGTAATAGCTGATCCGTCCATCCTCGAAATACGTCTTCGCCCCTGGCTCGACATGGGCCGACAACCAGCGCCCGGCCTCGACGTAATGGGTTTTGCCGGCGCCGGTGGAGATGACGTTCGACAGCATCACCAGCAGCCCCAGAGCCACCAGCCACTTGCCGCAACGCGGGAACTCGCGAACGAACGCCGCCATGCCCATCGCCAGCACGGGCACAAACAACAGATTCAGAAAACTCAGGTAGCGCGTATTCATGAACTGCTGCTTGATGAAAAACAGCACCAGCACGACCAGATACAGCAACGCCGCCCAGGCGAAGGGGCGATAGTCGCGCCAGTAGACACCTAACACCCCCCAGCTGCGCCGCAGAATGAAAGGGACAGCAAACGGCCCCATCAACTTCACGAAACTGATGGTCATGGTCGCCAGAATGCCGAAGAAAATGATCCGGCCGGCTTCATCCTGGGAGTACTTGTTGATGAGCGAATTGGCAAACTGATCGCACAGCATTTGAAAGGAAGCAAACACACTGTGCGGCGCAATCATGTCCAGATACAGCATCACGCGCGCCGACATGAGTACGCCGGTTGCCGAAACGGCCAGCAGTCCCAAAATCGGCAGCAGCGCAAACTGGGCAAACTGCATCCGTCGGCCAGATGACCACAGGTTGGGTAACTGCCACAGGGCCAACGCCGGCACCAGCAACAAGGCTTCCAGCCGAAAAAGGGCTGCTGCGACGATTGCCAGATGGATCAATGCCGCGCGCAGCCAGCCGCCACGGGCCTGCCAGCGCAGTGCGAGCCAGAGCGTCAGTGTGCAGAAGAACCAGAAACCGCATTCACGGATGATGTCGTTTCGGAAGGCATTCACCGCCGGCATGGCCAATACCACCAGGCACGCCCAACGGGTAACCTGCGCAGATCGTTGACGAACGCAGTCCACCATCAACGCGCTGGTGCCGGCAAAAAAGAGTGCACACCAAAGATAGGCACTCAGCTCGAGCGGCAAATGCAGCACCGTGTGAGTAGCAGCCAGCAGAAAAGAAAACCAGGGCCAGTCGAAAGCAGCCCAGGCCACATTCGGCCCCTGCTCGGTGACCTGTTGCGCAATATCGATGTACAGCGCGGCATCACGCCCGACTGTCGCGGTGCCCAGCACGGCTATCAGCGATAACAGCGCGCTGCCCAGAAACGCCAGCCAGACCGGGTATTCGTCGATGATTCTGGAGACTTGAGTTGCCACGCTACCGCCCGTACCTTTCACCCAGCCACCTCATCGACATCCATTACAAGGTACGCGCAGATCACCGCGACCCGCTTACCGAAACAGCAACCGCAAAGCCTTGCGGGTGTATGACCAACGCGAAAACGTCCGCCAGTCTGCACGCAAAGCCTGGAAATAGAACGACCTGGCCAGTTTGTACTCGCCATGGGAATAACAGTCGCGAAACAGCGACAAACAGCGCTGAGCCAGAAACGCCTGGCGCAGATCACGCATTTCTTCGGGCATGCGCCGACTGGAGAACACTTCGCTGACGACCTGCTCGGTACCGGCAGCAAGGCTTTGGCGCAAATCATGGCGCATGCTGTCGGCGTGTTTGTAGATCAGCGCCAGAGGCTTGTCCAGAACGGTGCAGGGGTAACGCGCCAGCACTTGGGCAAACACTGGCAGATCCTCGACATTGCGCAGATGTTCCGGGTAATTGCCCGGAGCGAACACCTCGCGGTGCATCGCGCAGGCACCGTTGGAAATCGATACCGTCTTGTTCAGCAGGTAGCCCTGCAGGCGCTGGCGGGCCGTCACAGGCAGCGGTTTGGCCGCCTGCAAGCTGCGTCTCCCGTCAGCAAACACCGACCAGTGTGCACCGATGACCATTAGGCTGTCTGGATGTCTGGCAATGTGCTGCGAAAGCGCAGCCAACGCCCCAGGAGCCATTTCGTCATCGGAGTCGAGAAATATCAGGTACCGCCCGGTTGTCTCTTCGAGACCCCGATTGCGTACCGATGACAATCCGCCGTTGCTTTTACGCAGCGCGCGAAAACGCCCACCATGCTTGAGCAGGAGTTTCTCCACTACCTCAGGCGTATCGTCTGTCGACCCGTCGTCGATGACCAGCAGATCCGCCGTCGCTTCATCCAGTTGCGCCAACACCGACTCCACTGCACGTGGCAGGGTTCGCGCGTAGTTGTAGACCGGAATGACGACGCTGATCAGTGTTTCAGTCAAGTTCGTATCCTTTCACACCCTCTTTTACGACCAGAATATCTTCCATGATCAGGTATTCCAGATCCGAACCGAAAAACATGTTCAGCGCGTCGGTCGGCGAGCAAATCATCGGTTCGCCACGACGGTTGAGCGAGGTGTTCAGCGATACGCCGTTACCGGTCAGGTTTTCCAGCGCCTTCATCATGTCGTAGTAACGCGGATTGTATTCACGCTTGAGAACCTGGGCACGAGAAGTGCCATCTTCGTGAACGACTTCCGGCACACGGGTCTTCCACTCTTCCGCCACTTCGAAAGTGAAGGTCATGAACGGCGCCGGATGATCGATCTTGATCATCTGTGGTGCAACGGTGTCGAGCATCGACGGGCAGAAAGGCCTCCAGCGCTCGCGGAACTTGATCTGATGGTTGATGCGGTCGGCCACGCCGGCCACGCTCGGGCAACCGATGATCGATCGGCCACCCAGTGCACGCGGACCGAACTCCATACGGCCCTGGAACCAGGCCACCGGATTGCCATCGACCATGATTTTGGCAATCTGTTCCGGCATGTTGTCGAGCTTGCGCCAGGTCGGCTTGTTCTCATGACGGGCGCAGGCGGCGATCACGTCCTCGTTGCTGTACGACGGGCCGAGGTAAACGTGTTCCATCTTCTCGACCGGCACACCACGGGCGTGAGACACGTAGGCAGCGGCACCGACCGCCGTACCGGCATCGCCGGACGCCGGTTGCACGAACAGTTCCTTGATGTCGTCGCGGGCAATGATTTTCTGGTTCAGTTTGACGTTCAGCGCACAGCCACCGGCGAAGGCCAGTTTGCCGGTTTCCTTGAGCACGTCGCCCAGGTAGTAGTCGATCATCTGCAACGCCAGCTTCTCGAACAGCGCTTGCATGCTCGCGGCGTAGTGGATGTACGGTTCGTCAGCGATGTCGCCTTCGCGTTTCGGCCCCAGCCACTCGATCAGCTTCGGCGAGAAGTAAAAGCCTTTGCCCTTCTCTTTATAACGACGCAGGCCGATAACGTTAGCGTAGTCGGTGTTGATCACCAGTTCGCCGTTTTCGAACGAGGCCAGACGCGAGAAATCGTACTTGCTGGCATCGCCGTACGGCGCCATGCCCATGACCTTGAACTCACCGTCGAGCATCTCGAAACCGAGGAACTCGGTGATCGCGCCATACAGGCCGCCGAGAGAGTCCGGATCGAAGAATTCCTTGATCTTGTGGATCTTGCCGTTTTCGCCGTAACCGAAGAAGGTCGTGGCGTATTCGCCCTTGCCGTCGATACCAAGGATCGCGGTTTTCTCTTTGAAACCGGAGCAATGGTAGGCGCTGGAAGCGTGAGCCAGGTGATGCTCGACCGGTTCGATCTTGATCTTCTTCGGATCAAAACCCAGTTGTTCCAGGCACCAGACAATCTTGTTGCGGTAGCGCTTGTAGCGACGGTTGCCCATCAGGATCGCATCAAGGGCGCGATCCGGCGCGTACCAGTAACGCTTGGCGTAGTGCCAGCGCGCCTTGCCGAACAGGCTGATCGGGGCGAACGGGATCGCGACTACGTCAACGTCGGACGGCTTGATGCCGGCCTGCTCAAGACAGAACTTCGCCGATTCGTAGGGCATGCGGTTCTTTGCATGCTTATCGCGTACGAAGCGCTCTTCTTCAGCCGCCGCCACCAGCTTGCCGTCGATGTACAAGGCTGCTGAAGGGTCATGGCTAAGGGCGCCGGACAGGCCAAGAATCGTCAATGCCACAGGGGTCTAGCCTCTTTAGTCTGCGTGCAGGCGCGATGCGCCTTGAAAATTGATGTGCCCTCGCGCAGGGCGAGTGACAGCTAAAGGGCGGGATTATAGCGTAAACGAGTGGGGAATTACCCTGTGCGATTGTCCCCGGGTGAATGGTTTTGATAAACCTTGCCCTGCTACTCAGTAACCGCTCCTGCGCCAATAAATAGCAAGATTGCCGTCGGTGACCTGACGATAAACCGTATAGGGCAACGCTACTGTATCGAATACACCGGACAATGGCAGATCCAGCAGCACGAAAGGTACCAGGAATCCGCTGGGATCCGGGGGCGCGTTCAACACGCAGAAATCGAAGGCCAGACCGCTGTAAATCCGCGGAATGGACTGGCAGTAGGTTTTTTGCTTGCGCATGTCCCGCGCCACGTCGGCATCGTCCTGCAGGACGGTCATGGCGCTGCCGCAGCCAGCCAGAACCCATGAAAATATACTCAGCGTTGCAGCCTGTTTGATGGTCAAGATTCGCCCTCCAAGGTCGTTGGGCAAATTAGCATCGGGGCTGAACCTGGCACAGTTCATGGCATCTGGAGAAGCTGTAGGACAAGTCGCTGAATCTTGTCCCTATTGCTGTACTGGTTTGATTCAGACCGTGTGGGAAATTTCTTTCGGCAAACGCTGATCAATAATGCGATACAGCGCACTGCTTTCGGGCCAGTTACGCATGAATCGCGCACGGTCACGGGCATAGGCCGGGGCGAAACTGCCGGCGGATCCATGCTGGCACATCGAGTCCAGATCAATCAGCGCCCAGCGATCGTGCTGCCAGAACAGATTGTGCCCTTTGAAATCGCCATGGCTGATGCGCTCGTCAATCAGTCGAGCGAACAACAGGTCAAGTGCCTGCAACTCCGCCTCAGGCGCTTCGCCACTTTCAACATAGGGCGCAAAGCGTTCGATGATGTCCGGCCCGGGCAGGAACTCGGTCACCAGATACGCACGACTGCGCAGCCACAAAAAGCGCTTCTCCAGTACCGCCAGCGGCTTGGGTGTGGCGATCCCGAGGAACGCCAGGCGATTGCCTTCACGCCACGAATGCCAGGCCCTGCTCGGCCGCCAGAAACGCTTGAGCCAATGCGCAAACCCTTTGATGTTGTAGCGTTTGATCACCAGCGTGCGTGCACCGGCCTGAACCTTGCCGACGCTCGCCGCGCCACCGGTCTTGTACAGATGGCCCTGATCGAGCAACGCATCGGCCTGCTCCAGCACCGGCAGCATGGCTGACTCTTCTTCGCGACGAATCGCGCGCAGAGCGAATGCGCCACGCTGCACGCTGAACAGCGTGCACTCGCGACCGACCTTGATCAGGAAGTCTCTCAAACGCCAGCGCCGCACTTTGTCGATCTGCTTCTGCAAGGCCTCCAGTGGCAACGCGTGCTCACTGTTGCTCAACAGGTAATACACCAGCAGCTCTTCAGTGAACGGCTCCAGCGCCTTGGGTAACTGGGCAAAAAACACCCCGAGATTTTCCAGGACTTTTTGCCGTGACAACGGCTGGCCGGCGGTTTCTGCGCAGATCCCGGCACCGTCAATCAAGTACAACTGGCCGCCGTGACGCAGCAGATTGTCCAGGTGCAGGTCTTCCTGCCAAAGCCCTTTGCCGTGCAATTGGCCAATAGCGCCCAGCGCCTCGGCCAGCACCGCCGATTGTTCATCAGCCAGCACTGGCAACAACTCGACTTTCGCCCAGGCATCGCCAAGACTTTCGGCACCTTCAAGGAAATCGAACAGCAGCCAGCCACCCTCGCCACTCTGCAAGCCATCGGCCAGCAGCAGCGGTGTGGTCAGGCCTTGCGCAGCCAACAAGCGCACGCCCTCCAGCTCACGCTGAAAATGCCGGGCAGCCTTGCTGCCGACCAGCAATTTGGCCAACACCGGACGGCCGCGCCAGACACCCGCGCCGACGTAACGCTGCCCCGGCAATACCCGCAGCAGCGTCAGCAATTGCAGATCAGCACTGCCGGCGGCATCGGCCAGAGTTACTGTCAGCGGCAGTTGCGGGACTCGCCCGACACCTGCCAGCTCGGACAATTGCATCAGCGGGTCTCCTTGTGAGTGCGGCGCGCGGTCAGCCGCGCGAGCCAACTATCCAGCAGCGAGCTATCGGTGGGCTGATCGAGATAAGCCGCCAGCAATTCACGCAGTTGCGCCTCGCTCCATTCCGGCGCGCGGCGTTGCAGCGGTTCCAGATCCTTGATCCGGTCGCGCATGCCGAACAACAACGGCCGGGTCTTTTCCAGGTCGATCAATTGCGCCTGATACCCGTCACCGGTGGCTCGCAGAAAAATATGCTTGGGATAGAAGCAGCCATGCACCTGCCGCACACCGTGCAGATGCCGCGCGAGCAACCCGCAGGCCTTGAGGATGGCCGACTGCTGCGCGGCACTCAGCTGAGCCCAACGCTGCAGCAGCGACTCCAGATCGCTCCAGCCATCCAGCGCCCGGGTCAGCAGGATGGCGCGGACTTCGCCGTCAACCTTGCGCTCACCGAAAAACGCCGCTTGCAGCGCCGGGATACCGAGCTTGCGATAGCGGCTGATATTGCGAAACTCACGGGCAAAACTGGGCTCGCCAAAAGGCGCGTGCAAGGTGCGTGTCAGATAATTGCTCTGGCGCTTGAGGTAATAGCCGTGCCCTTCCAGGTCCAGACGGAAGACGCTGCTCCAGCCGCCACGGGCGGTATTGGGCTCGTCCACAGCTTCAAGCTGCTTGGCCCACAGTGCGTCGAAAGTGCCGAGACCATGGCGCTCAAGCAGTGCGCGGTCTTCAGCAGCGAGAAAATCAGTCATTCACGTCCCTCGAAAAATCTCACCACGTGCCGAATCCGTTTCTTGTCGGCGCCATCAAGCCGATCGCACTGGCGATATTGCTTATAGAAGCGCAGGCGCTGGGTATTGGACAGGTGGTATTTGGCGAGTTTATCGAGACAGGCCAGATCCTTGGTGATCCGATACTTGAGCCAGAAGCCGCGCCAGAACTCGCCGTTAGGGCAATCGATCAGAAATATCCGCGCCTGCTCATCGATCAACAGGTTGCGCCATTTCAGATCGTTATGGGTAAATCGGTGATCATGCATCGTCCGGGTATAACCGGCCAGCTGCCGACTGACGCCGTCGACCCAGGCGCGATCCTTGAGTTTCGGATCCTTGCGCTCGGCGAGTGCCGAAAGGTCTTCGGTGTTGGGCAATTCGCGAGTGATCATGGCGCCACGATCATACGCCGCGCCACGTCGTTCCAGGCCCCAAGCCACCACTTCAGCGGTGGGAATGCCCCACTTGGCGAAGCGCTTGAGGTTCTGCCATTCCATCTTCACTCGCGGCTTGCCGAGGTAACGGCGCAAGCCTTTACCGGCGCCGACATAGCGTTTGACGTAATAATTGACGCCGTTGCGCTGCACACGAATCACTTCCGACAGCGGATCACGGGTCAGGCGCTCGCCCTGCAACGCAAATACCGCTTCGAGACTGCCAAAATCTTCGGCGAGTTCGCTGTATTGCGGCTCGAGAGTCCAACCCGCCATCAGAGCGCATCCCCGTATCGCTGCTTACGCGCATAGAGCTTGCTCGCTTTGCCTTCAAGCCAGTTCAGCAGCGGCGCTTCTTCGGCCAGAATCTGGCGCAGCGGTTGCTGGAAATAGCCCTTGAGGAAACGCAATTTGTCGCGGCGGGTCAGGCCAATGTCCAGCGCGGAAAAGTACAGCGCGGCCAGATCCTTGTTGCGCCAGCGCTGCGTGATTTTCGCGCGGGTCTGGGCACGGTGCAGGTCGATCACCGAGAGTTTGAAATCTTCTGCCGTCACCGGTTTGTCGGTGTGCAGCAGGAAGTGGCAGATGTAGCAGTCGCGATGGTTGACGCCGGCGCGGTGCATCATGCCGGTCATGCGTGCGACTTCGGCGATCAGCGCGCGCTTGAGCTTAGGCTCGGGTGGCTGCTTGACCCAATCGATGCTGAAGTCTTCGAGGCTGATGGTCGGCGCCAGTTCTTCGGTGACGATGAACGAGTGCTGATCCGCCGGGTTGCTGCCCTTCTCACCGTAAGCCACAGCGGTCATGGTCGGCACGCCGACTTCCTGCAGACGTTGAATAGCCTGCCACTCCTGGCCCGCACCGAGCACCGGCAGCTTGGCGGTCAGCAGGTTCTTGAAGATTTCGCCCCAGCCGATGCCACGGTGGATCTTGACGAAGAATCCGTTGCCGTCGACTTCCGTGCGCAGTGTCCGGCGGGCTTCCAGCTCGCGGTATACCTCGCCCTGCAAGCCTTCGACTTCGGCGAACGGGTCGCGTCCGGCCCAAAGGCTTTTGAACGGTTCAGCCAGCATCAACTTCATTAAGCGTGCTCCGCCAGAATCACATCGGCCGCGTGCTGCGGCATGCTGTAGAGGTCGGCCGTCTCGGCGAAGGCCAGACCATTGCGGCTCCAGGCCGCGCGTGCAGCGTCGTCATGCAACATGTCGGTCAGGTATTGCGTCAGCTGCGCCTGATCGAACGGTTCGTCCAGCACTCGCCCGGCATTCGCCTCGGCAATGTAATGGGCGTAACCGCAGACCGCGCTGACCAGCACCGGCAGGCCGGCGACCAGCGCTTCCAGCAACACCGTGCCGGTGTTTTCGTTGTAAGCCGGGTGGATCAACAGATCGGCGCCGAGCAGGAAACGCGGGATATCGCTGCGCCCCTTGAGGAACGTCACGTTATCGCCCAGCCCCAATGTCGCACTCTGCATCTGGAACAATTTGGGGTCATCCTGGCCGATTACAAACAGCCGGGTGCGTTTCTTCAGTTCGGTGGGCAATGCGGCCAGTGCTTTGAGGCTGCGATCGACGCCTTTGGTCTTGAACCCGGAGCCGATCTGCACCAGCAGCAGTTCGTCGTCCTTGAGATTGAATTCGGCGCGGAAACCGGCGCGAATTTCATCGGCATTCGCCGGACGCCGGCGATCCTGGGCAATGCCCGGTGGCAGCAGGTGGAAGCGCTCAAGCGGCGTGTCGTAATGCTTGATGAACAGCGGCTGCTGCACTTCGGAAATCATCAGCACTTCAGTCTTCGCGTCTTTGGCGAACACCGCGCGCTCGTATTCGGCGAAGTGGCGATAGCGGCCCCAGCGACGGTACAGAGAGTGGCGCAGGTTTTGCGCCTTGTCTTCGAAGCAGCCGTCGGCGGCGTAGTAAACGTCCAGACCCGGCATCTTGTTGAAACCGATCAGGCGATCGACCGGACGCTTGGCCAGATCCGCTGCCATCCACGCGCTGAGTTTTTCATTGCGGCGATGATTGAAGAACGCCTTGACCGGCGCCACCAGCACCTCGAAACCGGGCGGCACATCACCTTCCCAGATCAGCGTGTAGACGCGAATCTGGTGACCGCGCTTCTGGCATTCGAGGGCGATGCGCATGAAGTCGCGCTGCAAGCCGCCAAACGGGAAATATTTGTACAGGACGAATGCCAATTGCATCAGCGCAGCTCCTCAGCCATTAACAACGTGCTCAGTCGGCTGGCGACACGCTCGGGGTTCAGACGCGTGAAGCACAGCGGCTGTTCACGCTTCAGGTCAAACTGACGGGCATCCTGCGCGGTCGGTTGATAGGTACATTTCTTTTGCAGACACGGCGCACACGGGAAGTCGCTGGCCAGGTGGATCTGCAATTTGCCATAGGCGCCGGTCAGGCCAGGATTGGTCGGGCCGAACAGCGAGATGGTCGGCACGTCCAGCGCGGCAGCCAAATGGCCGAGCCCGGTGTCCACCGCCACGCAGGCTTGCGCGCCGGCGAGGACCTTGCCGACACCGGCCAGATTCAGCTTTGGCAGCACTTCGGCGTGCTTGAAACCGGCGGCGATGCGTTCGGCGCGGGCCTTTTCCTGCGGGTTGCCCCACGGCAGTTTGACGCCGACGCCGAGATAGCCGACGCGTTCGGTCAGCTCGCGCCAGTAGGCTTCAGGCCAGTGTTTGGTGTCCCACGTCGTGCCATGCAGGAACACCACGAAGGCATTTTTGCGCGGCAACTCGACCAGACGTTCGACGTTCAAGCCGTAATCGCCCAAGCCTTTAGGCAAGTCGTAGCCCAGCGCGATGGCGAACAGTTGGCGCACACGTTCGACGGCGTGCTGACCACGGGCCACGGCCAGTTTGCGATCGTAGAAACGCGAGGCCATCGGCTCGCGGGCCGAACCTTTATCGAGGCCGGCCACCGGCGCTTTAACGTAGCGGGTCAGCCAGGCGCTTTTCAGCAGACCTTGAGCGTCGATCACCAAGTCATATTTATTGGCGCGCACGCTTTGCTTGAAGCGTTTCCACTCGCCGCTGGTGATGGTTTTCCAGATGTTTTTGCGCCAGCGGCGGATCGCCACCGGAATCACCTTGCCAACGGCCGGGTGCCAGGTCGGGATCTCGGCGAAGCCGTCTTCCACCACCCAGTCGAACTTGATTCCGGGAATGGCCCGGGCGGCGTCGGTCAGCGCCGGCAACGCATGAATCACGTCGCCCAGCGATGAAGTCTTGATCAGCAATACCCGCAACTTAATGAACCTCGACCACAGAGCCCTGCAACTTCTGCAAGGCATCGTTGACCGCGTCCGGCATCAGCTGGCGCAGGCAGTTGTAATGGCCGAACCGGCAGGTACGGTCGAAGCACGGGCTGCAATCGAGACCCAGGCGGACCACTTCGACGTGCTCGGCCAGCGGCGGGGTGAAACCCGGCGAGGTCGAGCCGTAGACGGCGACCAATGGACGGTTCAGCGCAGCGGCAACGTGCATCAGGCCGGAGTCGTTGGAGACCACCGAGTCGGCGCAGGACATCAGGTCGATGGCCTCGGCCAACGAGGTGCCGCCGCTGAGGTTGACCGATTCTTCACGCAGACCAGGAATCAGTCGAGCGCGGATATCTTCACCGACCGCGTGATCGTTCTTCGAACCGAACAGCCACACCTGCCAGCCTTCGCGAATACGTGCTTCGGCGACTTTGGCGTAGTGCTCGGACGGCCAGCGCTTGGATTCGCCAAACTCGGCACCGGGGCACAGCGCCAACACCGGGCGGTCGAGGCTCAGGCCGAACTTGGCCAGTGCCGCTTCGCGGGTCACCGGGTCAATTTGCAGGCTCGGACGCGGATACGGCTTCGGCAATTCGGTGTTGGCTTCATAGGCCAAGGCCATGAAACGCTCGATCATCAGCGGATAGCGTTCTTTGTCGAGGGTGCGCACATCGTTGAGCAGGCCGTAGCGGAATTCGCCGCGCCAGCCGGTGCGTTTCGGGATGCCGGCGAAAAACGGCACCAGCGCCGATTTCAGCGAGTTGGGCAGCAGGATCGCCTGATCGTACTGACCGCGCAGGGATTTGCCGATGCGCCGACGCGTCGCCAGTTCCAGCGCGCCGTGGCCGAGCGGGAAGCTCAAGGCCTTGCGCACTTCGGGCATGCGCTCAAGGATCGGCCGGCTCCATTCAGGGGCCAGCACGTCGATTTCGCATTGCGGGTGGCGCTGCTTGAGACACTGAAACAGTGTCTGCGCCATCACCATGTCACCGACCCAACTGGGCCCAACGATCAGAATATTCATGTGGTTTCCATAAACGAACCGGGGAGGCATTTACGCCTCCCCGCCTCGAGAATTCTACAAACACTGTAGATCTACTGTGGGAGCGGACTTGCCCGCGATGGGGTCTTCACATTCAACATTATTGTCGTCTGATACTCCGCTATCGCTGGCAAGCCAGCTCCCACAGGGTTTTGCATCTGTTTCAATATCTGCGTTTCAGCGCAGATTACTGTGGGAGCGAGCCTGCTCGCGAAGGGGCCGACACATTCAACATTGATGTTGACTGACATTCCGCATTCACGAGCAGGCTCGCTCCCACCTCTTGAATCTCATTGCCTTCATTGGCTTGTTTCAGCTTAGCCCCATCTCTTTCCATATCCGCAAAACCTGCCGGCGTTCGTCGGCAAACTGGTCGCCCGGTATCACCCCGGCGTCCTTCTGCAAGGCCTGCCGGTGAGCGGCGGAGCGGTAGGCTTTATAGGCCTCGCGCAGCAGGCTGGCATCTTCGGCAGGCATCAGCCCTTCGTGTTCCAGCTCTTCCAGAATGCGGATGTTATCGGTCCAGCGCAGCAGTGGCGGGTGGCTTTGCGACCACGCCAAAGCCGCGTATTGCACCATAAATTCAATATCGACGATACCTCCGGCGTCCTGCTTGAGGTCGAAGGGCGCCGTGGCGTCGAAGGCATTTGCCGCCGTACCGGCCGCGGTGCTCTTGGTGCCGAGGTTATCGCGCATCTTCGCGCGCATCTCACTGACTTCCTGTTGCAACTTGGCCAGATCGCGCGCCTTGCCCAACACCTGCGCGCGGACTTTCTCGAACGCCTGGCCGACATCCTGACTGCCGACCAGCACCCGCGCCCGCACCAACGCCTGATGCTCCCACGTCCAGGCTTCATTTTCCTGATAGCGCGCAAATGCCCCCAGCGAACTGACCAACAGCCCCGAAGCACCGGATGGCCGCAGACGCATGTCCACTTCATAGAGCTGACCGGAGTTGGTCTGCGCCGTCAGCAAGTGAATGATCCGCTGCCCCAAGCGCGTGAAGAACTGCGCGCCATCAATCGACTTCGGCCCGTCGGTTTCCGCCTGCGGATCGCCGTCGTGGATAAACACCAGGTCCAGATCCGAACCATGCCCCAGTTCCAGGCCGCCGACTTTGCCATAACCGACAATGATGAAGCCGGGATCGCACAAGGTGCCGTCGGTGCGCAGCGGCGTGCCGTACTTGGCCACGGTCTGGCGCCAGGCCAGGGCCAGCACTTGTTCAAGAATCGCCTCGGCCAGCCAGGTCAGGTAATCGCTGACTTTCATCAGCGGCAGGCTGCCGGCGATTTCCGACGCCGCCACGCGCAAGCGGTGCGCCAGTTTGAAATGGCGCAGGGCTTCCATTTGTTGCTCGAGGTCGTCTTCGGGAATCCGTGTCAGACGTTCGCGCAATTCAGCCGCCAATTCCGGCGCCAGCGGCGGCTTGAACAGGCGACCTTCGTTCAGCAATTCGTCGAGCAACAGCGGGAAGCGGGTGATCTGCTCAGCGATCCACGGGCTCGCTGCGCACAAGGTCAGCAGGCGCCGCAGGGCGCCGGGGTTTTCCGTCAGCAAGACCAGATAAGCCGAACGCCGGGCCACCGCTTCAACCAGCGGCAGCACGCGCTCAAGCACCAGATCCGGGTTGGCGTGTTCCACAGCCTGAGCGAGCAGACGCGGGATAAAAGCATCGAGCCGCTCCCGTCCCAACCGCTGCATCGCCCGCAGTTGCGGACTGCTGCGCAATCCGGCCAGCGCTTTCAGGGCTTTGCTGGCATCGGCGAAACCACCCTCCTCCAACTGCCGGCACGCGGCCTCTTCGTCCTGCGCCTCTTCCCACAGCGGTAGCCATTCGCCGCCGACCACCACTTCGCTTTCGGCGCCTTCATCTTCATCGGGATCGGCAATCACTTGGGCGAAGTGCCAAGCCACGCGACCGCGCCAGAACATCAGTTTTTCGTGGAAGCTGTCCCAGTCAGCGAAGCCGAGCATAAAGGCAATGCGCGCCTGATCCTGCGTGCCATCCGGCAGCATCTGGGTCTGACGGTCGGCAATCGCCTGAATCGCGTGCTCGGTGTAACGCAGAAATTCGTAGCCCTCGCGCAATTCGCTGATCACCGCCGGCGGCAGATAACCCTGCCCTTCCAGCGTGCTCAGCACCTTTAATAGAGGACGCTGTTGCAGGCTCAGATCGCGGCCACCGTGGATCAGCTGGAAAGCCTGCGCGATAAACTCGACCTCGCGGATACCGCCAGAGCCGAGTTTGATGTTGTCAGCCATGCCCTTGCGCCGCACTTCCTGCTGGATCAGCTGCTTCATGGTGCGCAGCGCTTCGATCGCCGAGAAGTCCAGGTAACGTCGGTAAACGAACGGCCGCAGCATGTCGAGCAACTGCGCGCCCGCGACCTGATCGCCGGCCACCACCCGCGCCTTGATCATCGCGTAGCGTTCCCAGTCACGGCCCTGATCCTGGTAATACTGCTCCAGCGCATTGAAACTCAATACCAGCGCGCCGGACGAACCGTACGGGCGCAGGCGCATATCGACACGGAACACAAAACCGTCGACCGTCATCGGATCGAGCGCCTTGATCAAGCGCTGGCCGAGCCGGATGAAGAATTCCTGATTATCCAGCGAGCGCTTGACGCCAACGGTCTCGCCACCCTCGGGGTAGGCGAAGATCAGGTCGATGTCCGAAGACAGGTTCAACTCGACCGCGCCGAGCTTGCCCATGCCGAGGATGACCATCTGCTGCGCCAGACCGCTGCGGCGGCCGGTCGGCGTGCCGAATTGTTCGCAATGGCGGCTGTACAACCATTGGTAGGCCTGGTCGATGGTGGCGTCGGCCATGTCCGAGAGATCCCGGCAGGTCTGCACCAGATCGGCCTGGCGGGTGAGGTCGCGCCAGATGATCCGCACTTGGTGGCGGGCGCGCTGGCGACGCAAGGCGCGACCGAGTTCATCCTCGCTCTGCGCGGCGTTCACGGCGGCCGCAATCTGCGCACACAATTCACCCGGCGCGAACGGCCGATCAAGTTCGCCGGACTGCACCAGCGACAACAACATCAAAGGGTCACGAACGCTCTGTTCAATGACAAACTCGCTGGCGGCGGTGACGCGGGCGAACTGCGCCCAGCGTTCTGGCGTCCAGGTCGAGAAGCCGTGATCGTCTTCCAGCGCGGCGACAGCCGTACGGAACGACTGCTCGGATCGAGTGACCAACGGCAGGAGAATGGCAGGCAGTTCGGCAAGCACGGGCAGGGTCATGGTCTATCCTTGATCGGCGTGTAAATGGCCGCTTGTAGTGTTTGGTGAAAAGCCGCTACCCGAAGGACTGTCGAACAAAAGTTAGAAATAGCTGAAATTTCTTTCTCGTTGGCAGCGAACATCAAAGTTTCACCTTTTTCGGATGGTAAAAGACCAACCTTAACGATTATTCTCACAACGCAGCCGGAGGCCACAAGCCATTCTTCTGTAGTTTTACTACTCGTCTATACATTCGAAAGGCTGAAATGCCGGAAGATTTGTAGTAAAACTACACGCCGCCGGAACAACCTATCGGCAATCCAAGAATTTTAAATCGTCTGCCCACAAGGCCAGTCGCAAACTCAGGCAACCGATTCTGGAAGCCTTTCCGCCCTGGAGCAAGCCATGCAAGACCTCGATCCCGTCGAAACCCAGGAATGGCTGGACGCCCTGGAATCGGTTCTCGACAAAGAAGGCGAAGACCGTGCTCACTATCTGATGACCCGTATGGGCGAACTCGCGACCCGCAGCGGCTCGCAGCTCCCTTACGCCATCACCACGCCTTACCGCAACACCATCCCGGTAACCCACGAAGCACGCATGCCTGGCGACCTGTTCATGGAACGCCGCATTCGCTCGCTGGTACGCTGGAACGCGATGGCCATGGTAATGCGTACGAACCTGAAAGATTCTGACCTGGGTGGTCACATCTCCAGCTTCGCTTCCAGTGCGACCCTGTATGACATCGGCTTCAACTACTTCTTCCAGGCTCCGACCGACGAACACGGCGGCGACCTGATCTACTTCCAGGGCCACACTTCGCCAGGCGTTTACGCCCGTGCGTTCATGGAAGGCCGCATCACTGAAGACCAGATGAACAACTTCCGCCAGGAAGTCGACGGTCAGGGCCTGTCGTCCTATCCGCACCCTTGGCTGATGCCTGACTTCTGGCAGTTCCCGACCGTATCGATGGGTCTGGGTCCGATCCAGGCGATCTACCAGGCACGCTTCATGAAGTACCTGGAACACCGCGGTTTCATCCAGCCGGGCAAACAGAAAGTCTGGTGCTTCCTGGGCGACGGCGAGTGCGACGAGCCGGAATCCCTGGGCGCGATCTCCCTGGCCGGCCGCGAGAAGCTGGACAACCTGATCTTCGTCATCAACTGCAACCTGCAGCGCCTCGACGGCCCGGTTCGCGGCAACGGCAAGATCATCCAGGAGCTCGAAGGCGTGTTCCGCGGTGCTCAGTGGAACGTGACCAAAGTCATCTGGGGCCGCTTCTGGGACCCACTGCTGGCCAAAGACGTCGACGGCATCCTGCAACGTCGCATGGACGAAGTCATCGACGGCGAGTACCAGAACTACAAAGCCAAAGACGGCGCGTTCGTTCGTGAACACTTCTTCAACACGCCTGAACTGAAGGCGATGGTTGCCGATCTGTCCGACGACGAGATCTGGAAACTCAACCGTGGCGGCCATGACCCGTACAAGGTCTACGCGGCGTACCACGAAGCGGTCAACCACAAAGAACAACCAACCGTCATTCTCGCCAAGACCATCAAGGGTTATGGCACCGGTGCCGGCGAAGCGAAGAACACCGCGCACAACACCAAGAAAGTCGACGTCGACAGCCTGAAGTTGTTCCGCGACCGCTTCGACATCCCGGTCAAGGACGAAGAGCTGGAGAACCTGCCGTTCTTCAAGCCGGAGCCAAACAGTGCCGAAGCCCGCTACCTCAGCGAGCGTCGTGCAGCCCTGGGCGGTTTCGTGCCTCAGCGTCGCGCACAGAGCTTCAGCGTACCGACTCCGGATCTGGACACCCTCAAAGCCATCCTCGATGGTTCCGGCGACCGTGAAATTTCCACCACCATGGCCTTCGTGCGAATCCTCGCGCAACTGGTCAAGGACAAGGAAATCGGCCCGCGCATCGTCCCGATCATCCCGGACGAAGCCCGTACCTTCGGTATGGAAGGCATGTTCCGTCAGCTCGGCATCTACTCGTCCGTTGGCCAGCTCTACGAGCCAGTCGATAAAGACCAGGTGATGTTCTACAAGGAAGACCAGAAAGGTCAGATCCTTGAAGAAGGCATCAACGAAGCAGGCGCCATGAGCTCGTTCATCGCTGCCGGTACTTCGTATTCAAGCCACAACCAGCCGATGCTGCCGTTCTACATCTTCTACTCGATGTTCGGCTTCCAGCGTATTGGCGACCTGGCCTGGGCTGCCGGTGACAGCCGCACCCGTGGCTTCCTGATCGGCGGCACCGCCGGCCGTACCACCCTGAACGGTGAGGGTCTGCAACACGAAGACGGTCATAGCCACCTGCTGGCCGCGACCATCCCGAACTGCCGCACCTACGATCCAACCTACGGCTATGAGCTGGCGGTGATCATTCAGGACGGCATGAAGAAGATGACCGAAGAGCAACAGGACATCTTCTATTACATCACCGTGATGAACGAGTCGTACCAGCAGCCAGCCATGCCGGCCGGTGCCGAAGAAGGCATCAAGAAAGGCATGTACTTGCTCGAAGAAGACACCCGCGATGCGGCGCACCACGTCCAGCTGATGGGCTCCGGCACCATCCTGCGTGAAGTCCGTGAAGCGGCGAAGATTCTGCGTGAAGAGTTCAACGTCGGCGCTGACGTGTGGAGCGTTACCAGCTTCAACGAACTGCGTCGCGACGGCCTGGCCGTAGAGCGCAGCAACCGTCTCAAGCCTGGCCAGAAGCCTAAGCTGAGCTATGTCGAAGAGTGCCTGAACGGCCGTAAAGGTCCGGTCATCGCCTCTACCGACTACATGAAACTGTTCGCCGAGCAGATCCGTCAGTGGGTACCGTCCAAGGAATTCAAAGTCCTGGGCACCGACGGTTTCGGCCGCAGCGACAGCCGCAAGAAACTGCGTCATTTCTTCGAAGTCGACCGTCATTTCGTGGTGTTGGCAGCCCTGGAAGCACTGGCTGACCGTGGTGATATCGAACCTAAAGTCGTGGCTGAGGCCATCGTCAAGTTCGGCATCGACCCGGAAAAACGCAACCCACTGGACTGCTGAGGAGACATTTTGTGAGCGAACTCATTCGCGTACCTGACATCGGCAGCGGTGAAGGTGAAGTAATTGAACTGTTTGTGAAGGTCGGCGACCGTATCGAAGCCGATCAGAGCATCCTGACCTTGGAATCGGACAAGGCCAGCATGGAAGTGCCGGCCCCGAAAGCCGGCGTCATCAAAAGCCTGAAAGTGAAGCTGGGCGACCGTCTGAAAGAAGGCGACGAATTGCTCGAGCTGGAAGTCGAGGGCGCCGCTGAAGCGGCCCCTGCTCCTGCCGCTGCGCCTGCTGCAAAAGCTGAAGCCAAACCGGCTGCCGCGCCTGCTGCCGCTGCTCCAGCCGCTGCCCCTGCTGCCGCTTCGGTTCAGCAGGTGCACGTGCCGGACATCGGTTCGTCGGGCAAGGCGCAGATCATCGAGATCCAGGTCAAGGTCGGCGACACCGTCGAAGCTGATCAATCTTTGATCACTCTGGAATCGGACAAGGCGAGCATGGAAATCCCGTCGCCTGCCGCTGGCGTGGTCAAGGCCATCAGCGTCAAGCTCAATGACGAAGTCGGCACTGGCGACCTGATTCTGGACCTGGAAGTGGCGGGTGCTGCGGCCCCTGCGGCTGCCGCTCCGGCCCAGGCTGCTGCACCGGCGGCTGCCGCTGCGCCTGCTCCGGCAGCCGCGCCAGCAGCTCCGGTTGCCGACAGCGTTCAGGACATCCACGTTCCGGACATCGGCTCGGCTGGCAAAGCCAAGATCATCGAAGTGTTGGTCAAGGCGGGCGATACCGTTGAAGCCGACCAGTCGCTGATCACTCTGGAATCCGACAAGGCAAGTATGGAAATCCCATCGCCTGCCGCTGGCGTGGTGGAAAGCGTTTCCATCAAGCTGGATGACGAAGTCGGTACCGGCGACCTGATCCTCAAGCTGAAAGTCAAAGGCGCAGCGCCTGCTGCTGCCCCGGCTCCAGCTGCCGCAGCTCCGAGCGCTCCGGCACCTGCCGCTGCTGCTCCGGCTGCCGCTGCACCTGCTGCTGCCGCTCCAGCCGCCGCACCGGCCAAGCCAGGCGCGAAGGTTCACGCCGGCCCAGCCGTGCGTCAACTGGCCCGCGAGTTCGGCGTCGAGCTGAACGCTGTCGGCGCCAGCGGCCCGCACGGTCGTATCCTCAAAGAAGACGTGCAGACTTACGTCAAAGCGATGATGCAGAAGGCCAAGGAAGCACCGGCCGCTGCAGCGGGCGCAACCGGTGGCGCGGGCATCCCGCCGATCCCGGTCGTCGACTTCAGCCGTTTCGGCGAAATCGAAGAAGTGCCGATGACTCGCCTGATGCAGATCGGCGCGTCGAGCCTGCACCGCAGCTGGCTGAACATCCCGCACGTGACTCAGTTCGATTCGGCTGATATCACCGAGCTGGAAGCCTTCCGCGTCGCGCAGAAAGCCGTTGCAGAGAAGGCCGGCGTCAAGCTGACCATCCTGCCGCTGCTGCTCAAGTCGTGCGCGCACATGCTCAAGGAGCTGCCGGACTTCAACAGTTCGCTGGCGCCAAGCGGCAAGGCGATCATCCGCAAGAAATACGTGAACATCGGCTTCGCCGTCGACACCCCGGATGGCCTGCTGGTACCGGTCATCAAGAACGTCGACCAGAAGAGCCTGTTGCAACTGGCAGCCGAAGCCGCTGCGCTGGCCGCCAAAGCCCGCGACAAGAAGCTCACCGCTGACGACATGCAGGGCGCTTGCTTCACCATTTCCAGCCTCGGCCACATTGGCGGCACCGGCTTCACGCCGATCGTCAACGCGCCGGAAGTGGCGATCCTCGGTGTTTCCAAGGCAACCATCCAGCCAGTCTGGGACGGCAAAGCCTTCCAGCCGAAACTGATGCTGCCGCTGTCGCTGTCCTACGATCACCGTGTGATCAACGGCGCCGCCGCCGCACGCTTCACCCAGCGTCTGGGCAGCCTGCTGGCGGACATCCGCACGATCCTGCTGTAACTCGATCGGCCCTCCGGCAACGGAGGGCCGATTGCTGCACCCTTTCGAGCGCCACACGCTCGTACCTCAACCCCGTCAGTCTGGCGGGGCTTTTTTTTGCCTGAAAAAACCTTCTGGTCTTTTTTCCCACATGTTGCGCTGATATCGGCCACAAGCCTGGTCGACTTGGCACCGATCTTTTTTATTCGACAGGCAACTAACCTAGGCGCATACAGCTTAACTAAGCAAACTTCGAAATTTTATATTTATCCAAACTCACTCGAATGGATTCGACATGTTAAAACCAACTATTGGCCCGATCGTCGGCCACGTTACAACTAATCACGCACGCATATTCATGCGTGGCGACCGGCACAACAATGCACTGGTGTTTTCCGCGATACGTTATCGTGCATCCGGCACACAACAATGGTCGAAAGGCAACTTCGCGCGCCTGAGCGAATTACGCGATATGTCGCAAGTATTCGCCCTCAACAACTTGAGCACTGACACCGAGTATGAATATCAGGCCGGCTGGTTCAGCCCGATGAGTCCGGTGCATACGGCGGACAGCGTTGCCGAACTGCCGTTGCAATGGCCGCGGGAAATTTACCGCCTGCGCACCCGTTCCAGCAAAGTCATGCAGCCTAGGGCCTATATCGTCGGCTCGTGCCGCTATCTGCGCATGACCGCCGGTATCGCCTCCCTGCCGCAATTGGGCGACCGCATCTTTGCATCCATCAATCAGGTGATTGAAGGCATACAACCACCGATCAGTGCGGTATTGATGACCGGCGATCAAATCTACGTCGACGATTTGAATCTGCTTGCACCAGATCGCGAATACAAAGACATCCTGAACAAGTACCGCGCGGCTTTTTCCCAGCCCAATATAAAACGACTGATGTCTGGCACTTCGACTTACATGATTCTCGACGATCATGAAATCGAAGATAACTGGCCGGCCAATGCCAGCAAATCCGACGGTGATTTATATCGTAACGCCATGGCTGCTTATGAGCTGTATCAGGCCAGTCACAGCCCGGTACATCCGCTGACAACTAACGGAGATATAGATCACGCAACACTCGAGCATTACTGGTATCAATTCAGCGACGGCGATATCGAATGGTTTGTCACTGACAGTCGCACCCGTCGCAACTTGTCCGCCGATGACCGACGCATCCTCGACGAGGCGCAGGAGCAGGCCTTGCTCAAATGGCTGAGCCATAGCAAAGCGCGGGTCAAATTCGTGGTCACCAGTGTGATGTTCTATCCCGATCGCAAGCTCCACGGCGATGACGCCTGGAAAGCCTTTCCCGAGCAGCGCCTGCGCCTGCTGGAAACCATTCGCACCCGGCGGATCAAGAACGTCGTGTTCATCTCCGGGGACGTGCACGGCTCGCTGACCGCGCGTTTGACCCACAGCGAAGACCCGGACTTCGAAGTCCACACAGTGGTCTCCTCACCGCTGTGCAACAGCAAACTGCTGCCCTATGCCAAAGCGTCGACGTTCATGCTCGATCGACCGCTGGCGCGCACGGCGGCGGGCGATTATCGGCATGAACTGACCAGCACGGTGGTGAGTGAAGACAACTTCGCCCATGTCGTGGTCGAGGCTGATCAGATTGTGGTCAATTACCATGATCGGGATGGGAAGCGGCTGCAGTCGATCGCCATAAAGCTGCGCTAAGCCCTAAAGATCGCAGCCTTCGGCAGCTCCTACAGAGAGCGCATCCCCCTGTGGGAGCTGGCGCAGGCCGCGATCTTTTGCTCTTTTCCGACAGACGCTGGAGAAATGCCCGACGCGGCCGACATATTCTTATAGCACTTGGCCTTCATGTCTCTTGTCAGTCAGTGCCGCAATGATGCAACCTTGCCGCAGGCAACAGTAAAGAGGGCGAGAGCCCGGCGCGTTCAGCATATTTCCAAGCGAGTTCCCTTCATGAAGAGCCAACCCGATGCTGCCAGCCGTATGGCGGCCGAGGTAGTGACGCAGTTGCCTGTGCCCTCGCGGCTCGGCATGCTGCGTTTCGAGCGCTTGAATGAAGCCAGTTGGGCCATGCTGTTTCTCGATCCCAACTGTGAACGCCAGTTCGGCCAACCGGCCGTTGAACTCTGCGCGCTGGTCGGTTCACCCTACGCCAGCCTGATGGAGCCCGAAGCGCGCTATCAACTGCACGATGCGATCCAGCAACAACTGACCGTCAGCCCGCATTATCTGGTGCGCTACACCCTGCACACGGCGGCCGGTGCACTGAGCATGCTGGAACTGGGCGAAGCCTACAAACAACACAACCGTCATCTGCTGCGCGGCTATCTGCTGGCGGTTGATCAGGTCTTCGACGAAGCACCACCCGCCCCTTCCGTCGACCTCGAAACCCAGAACTCGCGCCTGCAAATCGCCCTTGAACTCAATCAACGCGCCCAGCAGGAGCAACTGCAGCATCTTGAGCGAGTGCGCGCCCAGCAGGATCTGATCCTGTTGCTGGCCCGTCAACGCTACAGCAGCCACAACTCGCTGCAGGAAGCCGCCGAACTGATCACCCGCTGCGCCTGCGACATCTATGAAATCGACTGCGCCAGCCTGTGGAACCTCGAAGGCCAGCAACTGGTGCCGATCTCCGCGTACCACCGCGCGACCCAGGAATACATCCTGCCGGACGTGATCGACATCAGCAGTTTCCCGGATTACATGGAGGCCCTGCACGGCAGTCGCGCCATCGATGCACACAACGCGATGCGCGACCCGCGCACCCGTGAAATGGCCGAAGCCCTGCGCCCGCGCGACGTCAACGCCATGCTCGACGCCAGTATTCGCGTCGATGGCCAAGTGGTCGGCGTACTGTGCCTGGAGCAGACCGGCGTCACCCGCGCCTGGCAGTCCGACGAAATCGCTTTTGCCGGCGAGCTGGCCGATCAGTTCGCGCAAGTCATCAACAACCACAACCGCCGCACTGCCACCAGCGCCCTGCACCTGTTCCAGCGTGCAGTCGAGCAAAGCGCCAACGCGTTTTTGCTGGTCAATTGCGACGGCGTGGTCGAATACGTCAACCCGAGCTTCACCGCGATCACCCAGTACACCACCGAAGAAGTCCACGGCCAGCGTCTGTCCGAGCTGCCGGCGCTGGAAAACCTCAGCGAGCTGCTGTTCGACGCGCCCTCGGCGCTGGCCAAGAGCAACAGTTGGCAGGGTGAATTCAAGAGCCGGCGCAAGAACCTCGAACCGTACTGGGGCCAGTTGTCGATCTCCAAGGTGTACGGCGACAACCGCGAACTGACGCACTACATCGGCATCTACGAAGACATCACCCAGACCAAACTGGCGCAGCAGCGCATCGAGCGCCTGGCCTACACCGACAACCTGACCAACCTCGGTAACCGCCCGGCGTTTATCCGCAATCTGGACGAACGCTTCGCCCGCGACAGCGATACGCCGATCAGCCTGTTGCTGGTGGACATCGACAACTTCAAGCGGATCAACGACAGCCTCGGTCACCAGACCGGCGACAAACTGCTGATCAGTCTGGCCCGGCGCCTGCGCAACAGCCTCAGCCCGAGCGGCAGCCTCGCGCGGTTTGCCAGTAACGAGTTTGCCGTGTTGCTCGACGATACTGATCTTGCCACCGGCCAGCAGATCGCCAACCAATTGCTGGCGACCCTCGACAAGCCAATGTTCGTCGACAACCAGTTGATCAGCGTCACCGGCTCGGTCGGCCTGGCGTGCGCGCCGCTGCACGGTCGCGACCCGCAAACGCTGATGCGCAACGCCGGTCTGGCGCTGCACAAAGCCAAAGCCAACGGCAAACATCAGGTGCAAGTCTTCACCGAAGCACTGAACGCCGAGGCCAGCTACAAACTGTTCGTCGAGAACAACCTGCGCCGCGCCCTGACGCAGAACGAGCTGGACGTGTTCTACCAGCCCAAGCTGTGTCTGCGCAGCGGACGCTTGCTGGGCATGGAAGCGCTGTTACGCTGGAATCACCCGGAACGCGGCATGATCCGCCCGGACCAGTTCATCAGCGTCGCCGAAGAAACCGGCCTGATCATTCCGATCGGCAAGTGGATTGCCCGCCAGGCCTGCCGCATGAGCAAAGCGCTGACCGCCGCCGGCATGGGCAATCTGCAGGTGGCGATCAACCTCTCGCCGAAACAGTTCTCCGACCCGGATCTGGTCGCCTCCATCGCCAACATCCTCAAGGAAGAAGCGCTGCCGGCCAATCTGCTCGAACTGGAACTGACCGAAGGCCTGCTGCTGGAAGCCACCGAAGACACGCACTTGCAGCTCGATCAACTCAAGCGTCTCGGGCTGACCCTGGCCATGGACGACTTCGGTACCGGTTACTCGTCGCTGAGCTACCTGAAAAAATTCCCGATCGACATCATCAAGATCGATCGCAGCTTCATCCACGAAATCCCCGACAACCAGGACGACATGGAAATCACCTCGGCGGTGATCGCCATGGCGCACAACCTGAAACTCAAGGTTGTGGCTGAAGGCATCGAAACTGCCGAGCAACTGGCGTTCCTGCGTCGACACCGTTGCGACGTCGGCCAGGGATACCTTTTCGACCGGCCGATCCCGGGCGGCGAGCTGATCCAGGCCCTCAAACGCTACCCGCGCGGCCCGCTCTGCCTCTAACCCCGCTACCCCATTCTCGCCATAACATGCCGCCCCCTGTAGGAGCTGCCGAAGGCTGCGATCTTTTGATCTGGTTTTTAAAAAGCAAAATCAAAAGATCGCAGCCTTCGGCAGCTCCTACATTGGGTAGTGATTAACTCGGCATCATTCGGCACACTGGCGGTCTGACTTTTTACATCCAACCTGACTGAGAGGAACGATCATGGTTCTGCGCTCGGAAATTCTGGTGAACAAAAACGTGCTCCCGACTAAAGAACAAGCTCTGCCCGGCCGCGAAACCGCGATGACCCTGCCTGAAAAGCACTTCGTGTTTGAAGAAACCCCGCTGCTTGGCCCGTTTTTCCAGGACGTCGACTTTGCGATTTTCGGTCTGGGTTGCTTCTGGGGTGCCGAACGCCGCTTCTGGCAGCGTGAAGGCGTGGTCAGCACGGTGGTGGGTTATGCCGGCGGTTTCACGCCGAACCCGACCTACGAAGAAGTCTGCTCGGGCCTGACCGGCCACGCGGAAGTGGTGCTGGTGGTGTATGACAAGGCCAAAGTCAGCTACGAAGAACTGCTGGCGATGTTCTGGGAACTGCACAACCCTACGCAGGGCATGCGCCAGGGCAATGACATCGGCACCCAGTACCGCTCGGTGATCTACGCGACCTCGCCTGAGCATCTGGATGCAGCGCTGAAAAGCAAAGCTGTGTATCAGGCGGAACTGTCGAAGGCCGGCCTGGGTGAAATCAGCACCGAGATCGAACAGGCGCCGACCGTGTACTTCGCCGAGGCGTATCACCAGCAGTATCTGGCGAAGAACCCTGAGGGTTACTGCGGGATTGGCGGCACCGGCGTGTGCATGCCAGCGAGCCTGGCGGGTAATTAAACCCTGAAAGCAAAAGATCGCAGCCTTCGGCAGCTCCTACAGGAGATCAGTGATCGTCCGCACATTGGTGGACGACGCCGAACCGTGTAGGAGCTGCCGCAGGCTGCGATCTTTTGATCTTGCCGTTGATCAGCTCTCGGCAATCAACCAATCCATCTGCCACCCGCCCTGAGTCTGCCCAAGCTTCTTCGACAACCACGGCAGCAGCTCACGCAATTCTTCCTCCAGACCCCACGGCGGATTGGCAATCGCCATGCCCGAACCGTTCAGGCTGTTCGGCGTATCCAGCGGATGCACCAGCAGTTCCACACGCAGCAACTTCGGCGCACCGGTGCCGGCCAGATCCTGATAGAACCGCCGCAACGCACGCTGATCCTTCACCGGATACCAGATCGCCGCCACGGTTTGGCGCATGCGGCCAATCGCCTCTTTCAACGACGCCGCGCAACGCTGCATCTCGTCGAGCTGTTCGAACGGCGGATCAATCAGCATCACTGCACGCTTCTCCTGCACCGGCAACATCGCACGCGCCACGTGCCAGCCCTCGCCCAGATGCACTTTTACCCGACGATCACCGGCCATGTTGTCCTTGAGCAGCACGCCGTCTTCAGGGTGCTTCTCGTTGAGCATCACCCGATCCTGCGGGCGGGTCAGACGCCGCGCCAGCTCCGGCGAACCCGGGTAATAGCGCAACTGGCCGTCCGGGTTCATCTCGTGCAGCACCTTCATGTAGTCGGCGGTCAGCGCCGGCAGGTCCGGCTGATCCCACAAGCGCGCGATGCCTTCCAGGTATTCGCCGGTGCGATTGGCCTGATCGCCCTGCAAGTCATACAGACCGATGCCGGCGTGCGTGTCGAGATAGGCAAACGGCTGTTCCTTGCGCGACATCAGGGCGATGAGGCGGGTCAAGGTCAGGTGTTTGAACACATCGGCGTGATTGCCGGCATGGAAGGCGTGACGATAATTCATGGCTGCTCCTGCGAAGGGCGCAAAGTTTACCTTTTACCGGGCGGCAAGTCAGGGGTTGGCGGCTGAGCGGGCAAAAGCCTTTCCCTCACCCTAACCCTCTCCCGGAGGGAGAGGGGACTGACGGTGGTGATCTTGCGGGTTACATCGACCTGAAAGATCAGCGTGATCTCAGGCTTGGCCAAGCGAAGATCAGCGCGGAAGTCGCAGGTCGGCGCACATCACCCAGGCACCTCGGTCAGTCCCCCGAAAGAACACCACCCTCCAGGCTTGGCCAAGCCAAGTTCACCGCTTAAGTCGCAAGCCGGCGTAGATCACCCAGACAACTCGGTCAGTCCCCTCTCCCTCTGGGAGAGGGCTAGGGTGAGGGGCTTTGCTTTTATGGCGTTAAACTGGCTAACCATGAACGACAGGAAGTCAAAACTCATGCGATATCTGATCATCTGTTTACTCAGCCTTCTTAGCCCATACCTCGCCCTTGCCGACGAAACCCACATTGAACAGGCACGCCAGACACTAAAGAACTACGGCCTGAGCCACTGCATTCTGAAGCCATTCAAAGAACGCTCCGCGCTGGAAAAAGACATTGCACTGTCCGCCAATGCCTATTCGTTCATGGGCAAAGGCATGCATACCATTCTGCAAAATGAAGACACGCTGCAGGTGCTGCACGATCCCTATGAAGAAACCCGAAACTACGTGTTGACGGCTTACGAGCAGACACCTTCAAACAGCAAATACTCGAATGAAAAAGTAGTGTTTCCTGGGTGCCTGCAGGTCTACAACTCCGAAGCGTTCAACCGTTTTATCAACACTCAGGATGCGTACATTTCCGACCGACGCGTTGATATCCATTAACGTCAAAAGATCGCAGCCTTCGGCAGCTCCTACAAGGTAAACACCAATCCCGTGTAGGAGCTGCCGAAGGCTGCGATCTTTTGATCTTTTTCAGGCGGGCATGCTGCGCAGGCGCCTGCCGATGACATCGAGCACATCGCAGCCGTCACGCAGAGGGATCACGCAGAGCTGGGCGAAGTCGCTGAGGATGACGGAGTCGCATTCGACCGAGCCGCGCATGCACATGTTTTCCAGCACCTGGATCACGGCGCGCAGACGATGGTTGGCGGCGTCCATAAGGATGTCGAGGGGCACGTGGGTGTCGATGAACAGCGTAGGCATGTCGCTGCAATTGCCGGTCAGGGCCATGAAGCGGTTGTCGGGATGGGGGATGATTTTTTCGTAGGGTGGATCGGGATGCAAAGTCGTCATTTTGTTATCTCCATGATTGATAAACGTAAGTCGCCAACGCACCTTCCTACAGGTTTGGGTGGCAGCTGTGCGCAAGAGTAGGAACCGAGCAATCATGGACCTCGGTCACGCCGAAGCGTGTCCCACGCACAGCCGCCGCGAACGATCTTACGGACTTGAATCAAGTGCCGCAAAAATCCAACGAACTGTAACGTCATGAAAGCGAGGGTTCCTACACCCTGTCACCACTCTCGCAGTGACAACGAAAAGACTATCCCTGCAACCCACCGCCCACCAGTTCATGAAAACCGCCGCAACTCGAAGGAAACGTCCGAAGCCTTCGCCCGGAAATGTCACTCCGACTCTGCAAGCAAATACGCCAACAACGCCGATTGCGACGATTCTTCCGACGTTGAACTCTGAAAAAACTGCCCAACCTTGCAGCGCAAAACCACCTCGGGAAATGCCTCGAACAATGCCGGATGCTCCTCGCTCAGCCACTGCACAGCGTTGCCGACCCGGACTTCATCACCCGCCGAAGCCAACACCGAATCAGGCACCGTCCACCAAGGAAACACACGCCCCGAAACCTGCGCCCGCCCCCCGATTTCCAAGGCCTGACCATTGATCAGTCCGCGTGAAATCACCGGCAACAGCTGCGCCGCCTCCACGGCTTCGGATTGCAGGATCGGTAACAAAAACCGCCCATCCCAAAAACGGAAAAACACCGCTTTGCCGTCTGGCATCAATACTTGGGTCAGACTGCGAAAATGCTCAACCACCACCTCAAGGCTCGCCGAAGAAACCGCCAGCCAGCCCCAATCAAGAGACTCAGTAGTCGCCACCCAATCGAGAAACTCACTGTCTGCCGGGACAATTCCCACGAAGGGCATCACCGCATCCCACTCGGCGTAAATAGTGTCCGCCCAAATCGGACTTGGCGCTTGAGCTTTCGCTGATACCTGCCAGGCCTTGAATGGCTCGGAATCGCTCACGTTGCTGAATATGGCGAAAAGTTTTTCGGTGCTGTTAAGAGGATGGATTTGTAGCCATTCTTTGCTGCTATGTCCCTGCATAAAATCTCCTCTAGCCCCAGTTCACCACCAAACCAAAATAATCCAGAGATGCTGATATCCAATCAACCCAGCTCAAATACTCAAGAACAAATTCATAAATCAAGGAATAAGAAAATGCAAAAACAAAGGACAAAAAATTAACTTTGATCAACACCCTCAAGCCCGCGGGAAATTTTTCGAAATCATCCTGACTCAAATCCCCTCGCCGTATCGAAAGCGACGAAAATGTCAAAACAGTCCAGACGGCAGCTAATATTTCACCTTTTGAATGAAAACTTGCTCCCTTTATCGGACCCCGACACTTTATCGCCTCAGACTGACCAAGAGATTCAAATATTTCCTCCATTCTGAACAAGACCAAATAAACCGACATGAAGATCGCAGCAAAAAAAAGAAGAGCCGCAGTGGTTTTTATCCAGAGAAACACCTCATAACCGTATACATCAAACCATTCAATCGCATTTAAAATCAGAAAATCCACTTATCCATTCCGCGCGTAGTCCGCAACAGGTTGCGTTCCCAAAGATGTCGAAAAATCTTATTTCAACCATCCCATATATTTACCAATAACAAAAAGCACAACCATAACCACACCCAGCACGAGCGCTGAAAGATGCATACCTTGAATATAGATCCTCAGGCCTGACGGGACAGCTTCATAATCTCGGGAATCCAATTCGCCATTACTGATAGATCTCTTGTAGCGAAAAATCATCCAACCTAGATTCATCGTTAAAAACATTCTGCTGGCAATCCCCTTCTTCAGAAAATGCTGACGGATTTGAATACCACATGAATGCCTAAAAAACTCAAAAAGCCTGTCAAGTTTTAAATATGAAAAATGCAACTGAAGAAAAAACAGCACAATACCCAAACCGATATCGAGTATTGCAATTACAAAAAAATATTCTCCGAGTTATACATCACTCACTCCATTGATATATTTTTTCGCCAACACCTTCACCGATAGCTTCGCCTAATACTGCACCTCCAAATACACCAACGCCTGTTGCGATTACGCCACAGACAAGCAGCCCCTGCGTAGGTGAGACTGTTACGTTAAATCCAACCCATATATTTACAACCAATCAAAAAAACGATCAGCGCCACTCCGCCGCCAAGTGCAGCCAGATAAAAAAATCGAATAGCTCTCAGTAAACCGAGAGGAAAATTCAAATAGTCATCTTCGTCCAAAGAACCGCCCTTAATTGCCCAAGACGGCAGTACCAAGCATGACCCCAAGCACGCAAATACAAAAAAAGCACCAAACACCCCCCCAGACAAAAAAGACTTACGCTTCAAAACGCCCAGGGAATTATCAAGGTGACTTAGAATCCTTTGTCTTTTAAAAAAATATAGATATGCCTGGCCTACAGCAGATATAAAAACAAGCCCAAAAAACAAACCACCAAAAATCAAAACAAACCAAAATTCGTCGTCATTGGTCATTCATACACCCCCTCATAAATGACTTCTCCAAATTTCTCCCCCGCTACTTCTCCGCCCACCCCACCGCCGAGCGTTCCGACACCGACTAAAACAAGAGAGCAACCGACTACGCCAGCTCCTGCAGTGACAAGCCCGATACCCACACAAACAAGAGATCCAAGAGCCCCGCCTGCCATACTTCCTCCCACGGCACCGGCAAACTTCCCGCCTTCCGAAAACCGAACCTTCCTGCACGCTGCTTCAGTTCCAATCCGGCAGGTCTCCTTCACTTTGAGCCCGGAGGCGGAAGCCCCTATTGCAATACCAACCAACCCACCTACTTTCATCACCTTACCGGCTCTGCTCACCCCATCAATGTGCGTCGCGTAACCTGGAATACCACCCGCAGTACCTGCCTTGGTCCAATGATGTACAAGGCTGCGACTTGAAATCCCCAATGCACTTTTCAGTTTCGGATGATTGGGTATGCCCACTCCTTTGCGTACTAAAGGGCCAAGATTGCTATCCAGCCGTCCCATCAGCTTTTTGCGTTCGGCAAAAAACTCCGCACCTTGAAGCTTCCCATGTTTGTCAAACGTCCGCTTATGCAGGCTTTCTATATCTACAAGGATGTCTTTGAGATTGCCCAAGTGTGTGGCGAACATCGCCGAGCCTATGCCCAGACCGGTGGAACCTTGCGATAGAAACGATCCAATTTCTTCATGGTGGCGCGATACAAACTCAGCTTCTGCATCGCTCAAAGGTTCGAGTGCCGCATCAACCTTCTGCGCCGCCTCCATCAGCAACGCCTCTTCCCGATTGCATTGCGTATTACGCGGATCGCTCAGCACGATCAGTTGGCCGGGTTTGGCGTATTGAGTGAGTTGCGGATTGAGGCTGCGAAATTTCTCCAGGACCGCCGGGTCCGGCTGCGGGAACAGTGTGGACTCCAGTGCAGACCGCGACATTCCCTGTTCAACAATATGAAAGCCCGGCTCAGCGCCCGAAGGCGCCGGCCGGGCTGTGGACTTTGGGGATTGGGACAACGTGTCGGGCGCCGGGCAGAAGCCATTCTTGCAGCGCTCGCACTCTTCGCAGAACGGCGCATCGCTTTTCAGGCTCATGATCTGTGCCGGCGTGAGGATGGCGGCGGGCGCTGCTGTCAGCTTCTCAGGCAACCCCGGCACAACCGGTGCGGCACTCATCGCCGCCATCGGCGCGCCGCCCACGACAATCGGCACGCTGCTGAAAATGCCGCCGGGACCGATGTTGATCCACTGCCCACCGGCCTGAATCGTCGCACTCGCCCCGCCATCAATGACCACTTGCTGACCGGCGCTTACGTGGAATTGCCCACTGGCGCTTATCGCCTGATTGTTCACGCGAATATGCCGGTCGCCGATCACGCTCAGATGGTCGTCCTGCCTCACTTCGGTCTGCCGCTGACCATGAGTGATGCGCTGCTCATCAGCCTTCAACTCATGGCGGGCGGTGCCGGTGACGACGATGCTGCGCTGGTTGTCGACCTGCACCTGTTGATCATTCAACACATGCTGCGTCCAGTTGCGCTGGGCGCGCAGGTAGATTTCTTCGGCGCCCTTGCGATCCTCAATGCGCAGTTCGTTGTAGCCGCCACCGCCGGGGCTGCTCTGGCTGCGGAAAATGCTGCGGGTCTTGTCCGCTGGCAAGTCCAGCGGGATCGGTGTCGCGGCGTTGGGCAGGCAGCCCACGACCAGCGGTTTATCGGCATCGGCATCGATGAAGCCGACCAGCACTTCCATGCCGACTCGCGGAATCAACACGCTGCCGTAACGGTCGTGCGCCCAGTTAGTGGCAACGCGCAGCCAGCAACTGGAATGCTCGTTCAATTCACCGTCGCGATCCCAGGCCAGTTGTACCTTGACCCGGCCGTACTCGTCACAGTGGATTTCCGTGTCTTTCGGCCCGGTCACAACGGCCGGTTGATAACCGAGCATGCGTGGTTTTTCCAGCCCCATTGCCGGACGGAAAAACACGTCCCACGGCGTGGCAACAAAGGTATTACGGTAACCCTGAAATCCCTCGCCATCGCTGGTCACCGATTCCTCCAGCACTTGCGGCTGACGGCCATGATGCTCGATGGCGGTCAGCAGCCACAGGTCATTCCAGTCGTGGCGCGGATGCTCGGTCAGTTGCAGGAAATGTCCGCAAACCAATGCGGATTCGTCGCTGATGCCTTCGGCCTGACGGTAATCGGCGACATGTCGCTCAAGTGCCCGCTGAGCCAGATGCTTGCCGGTTTCACGATCGTTGAATTGGCCGGGAAAGTGATAGTCCTCCAGCACCGGGCGTTGCTCGCCGTCGATACGGCTTTGCAGGTGCAGGCGTGGTTTTTCAAAGTTGTAATCACGCCGGGTGACCACGCTGGTGCGGGTTTCCACGCGAACATTGAAACGCTGGATTGCCGGCGCACCGGCGGACATGCCACTTCCCGGCAGATACACCGTTGGCTCGGCCAAACGCGGGAATACCGTCTGGTCATCGCCGAACACCAGCAGGTGAGCTTCAGGACTGTGCTGAAAGTGGTAATGAATCCCCACTTCGGCGCACAAGCGCTGGATAAACGCCAGATCACTCTCAGCATACTGCACACAATAGTCACGTGCCGGGTACTCGCTGCCGAGGCGAAATTCGAAGGCGTCACGCAGGATCGAATGATCCTTGAGCACTCGCGCGACAATTTGCGGCACCGTCAGATGCTGGAAGACCCGTTGATTGATCCGCTGCCCGAGATAGGTCAGACGCGGGACCAGGCTGATGTGATAGCGCGTCAGACGTTTCCCGGAGTCACCCTGCCCGACCTGATAAATCTGACCGTGGATACCGGAACCCTGAGCATCCAGACTCAGAAAAGCCTGACAGTGCAGCAGGCTTTCGAGGTCCAGATCCGGCCGTTCGCTGACCAGTTCCAGCTCGAAACGAAAGGGTTGGCTGATGGCTTCCTTGCCCGTGAACTCAAGGACTTTGAGGTCATGCTGGGCGCCTTCGAGGGTCAACGTGAAACGCGGTTGATTGGCAGGCGCGAACATCCGATGTCTCTCTGCAGAATGAAGGGCGGGCGATTCTGCATGAGGGGCAAGGGGTGAAGAATGGGGGACGGGAAAATCAGATTTGCCCTACTTTCATTGATGAAAAACCCTGCAAAAAGCAGCGCCTTCAACTACAGACAAATCCTAAAATCCCACCACGGATCCTTGTGGGAGCTGGCTTGCCAGCGATGAGGTCGGCACATTCAACCTATTCGCTGACTGACACACCGCTATCGCTGGCAAGCCAGCTCCCACAGGTTTCTTCAGGGTTGGCAAGAAATCACAGGCACAAAAAAACGGCCCGTCTCCTGTAGGAAACGGGCCGTTTTCGGGTGAGCATCAGCTCAGAACAATTACTTGTTCAGGTGGAAATCTTTTTCCGCCGCTTCGAAGCGCTGCACCATGCCTTTGGTCGGCTCGCCCATTTTGCTGACGATGTAGATGGCCAGGCTGGCGAAGATAAAGCCCGGGATGATTTCGTACAGACCCAGCAGTTCGAAATGCTTCCAGACCACCACGGTGATCGCGCCGACCAGGATACCGGCCAGTGCGCCGTTGCGGGTCATGTCTTTCCAGACCACCGAGATCAGCACAACCGGACCGAACGCAGCACCGAAACCGGCCCAGGCGTAGGACACCAGGCCCAGTACGCGGTTTTCCGGGTTGGCGGCCAGGGCGATCGCGATCAGTGCAACCAACAGCACCATGGCGCGACCGACCCAGACCAGTTCAACCTGAGAAGCGGATTTACGCAGGAAGGTTTTGTAGAAGTCTTCGGTCAGGGCACTCGAGCACACCAGCAACTGGCAGCTCAGGGTGCTCATCACTGCAGCCAGGATGGCCGACAGCAACACACCGGCAATCCATGGGTTGAAGAGGATCTTGGCCAGTTCGATGAACACACGCTCGTGGTTTTCGGTCACGGGACCGGCCACTTCCGGGTGCGCCGAGAAGTAAGCGATACCGAAGAAGCCCACCGCCACGGTGCCGCCCAGGCACAGGATCATCCAGGTCATGGAAATGCGACGCGCCTTGGCGATCGACTTCACCGAATCCGCCGCCATGAAACGCGCGAGGATGTGCGGCTGACCGAAGTAGCCCAGACCCCAGCCCATCAGCGAGATGATGCCGATGAAGGTAGTGCCTTTAAGCATGTCGAAGTTGCTTGGATCTTGAGCTTCGATGGCCAGGAACGTGGTGTCGACGCCGCCAGTGGCCAGCAGCACGATGATCGGCGTCAGGATCAGGGCGAAAATCATCAGCGTGGCTTGTACGGTGTCGGTCCAGCTCACCGCGAGGAAACCACCGATAAAGGTGTAGGCGATGGTCGCCGCAGCACCGGCCCACAGCGCCGTCTCGTAGGACATGCCGAAGGTGCTTTCGAACAGACGTGCACCGGCGACGATGCCGGAAGCGCAGTAGATGGTGAAGAACACCAGAATCACGATCGCCGAAATGATCCGCAGCAGACCGCTTTTGTCTTCAAAACGGCTGGCGAAGTAGTCCGGCAGGGTCAGGGCGTCGCCGTTGTGCTCGGTCTGCACGCGCAGACGGCCGGCAACGAACAGCCAGTTCAGGTAGGCACCGATGACCAGACCGATGGCGATCCAGCTTTCGGACAGACCGGACATATAGATGGCGCCCGGCAGGCCCATCAACAACCAGCCGCTCATGTCGGACGCACCGGCGGACAGCGCGGTGACGACGCTGCCGAGGCTGCGACCACCGAGAATATAGTCAGAAAGGTTGTTGGTGGAGCGATAGGCCATCAAGCCGATCAGCACCATTGCTGCGATGTAGATCACGAACGTGATCAGGGTTGGATTGCTTACGCTCATTGAGTTACGCCCTGGCTTTGTTTTTATGTAGCGGCGGTGATGAACCGCACGCAAACGACGACGTTTGGCAGACGATCCGGGATCCCGCGCATTTAGGACTGATGTTTCCCCAGGAAAGCCATCAGCCGGCACACCGGGTTATTCCCGGTTGCACCTAGGGCGCGAATGCTATGCAACAAATCAAATAAGGTGCAACCAGTTTCGTGAGAATAAGTTGCACCCAGTCGGATTTATCGACAAACACCCCGTTTTTGCTCCCTTTTGTGGCAGTCATGCCCCTTTGCTAGAAGCAAAAGCACCAAGCAGGAGCGGTACTTTCGTACCGGAAAATAATTCCTGACGAGCTGCGTATTATTCCGACAAAAAAAGGGTTGCACCCGGTTGCACCTCTTTCAGCGCACGGCTAATCTTGCCGCCAGCTGATGCCACGCAACTGTGGCAACCATGAGGATAAAAATATGGCTACCACCACCCTTGGGGTCAAACTTGATGACCCGACCCGCGAGCGCCTGAAGGCGGCCGCGACCTCGATTGATCGCACACCGCACTGGCTGATCAAGCAGGCAATTTTCAATTACCTGGAAAAACTCGAGGGTGGTGCAACCCTGACCGAGCTGAACGGTTTGACCGCCAAGGACGCCGATGAGGCGGGCGAAGTCCACACCGATCACGCCCACCAGTGCTTCCTCGAATTCGCCGAAAGCATCCTGCCGCAGTCCGTTCTGCGCGCTTCGATCACCGCCGCTTACCGTCGCCCTGAGCCGGAAGTCGTGCCGATGCTGATCGAGCAGGCTCGCCTGCCGGCACCGATGGCTGAAGCCACCAACAAACTCGCCGCTTCCATTGCGGAAAAACTGCGTAACCAGAAAAGTGCCGGTGGTCGTGCAGGCATTGTTCAGGGTCTGCTGCAGGAATTTTCCCTGTCGTCCCAGGAAGGCGTAGCCCTGATGTGCCTGGCCGAAGCGCTGCTGCGTATCCCGGACAAAGGCACTCGCGACGCACTGATCCGCGACAAGATCAGCACCGGCAACTGGCATCCGCATTTGGGCAACAGCCCGTCACTGTTCGTCAACGCCGCCACCTGGGGCCTGCTGCTGACCGGCAAACTGGTCTCGACGCACAACGAAGCCGGCCTGACTTCTTCGCTGAGCCGCATCATCGGCAAGAGCGGCGAGCCGATGATCCGCAAGGGCGTCGACATGGCCATGCGCCTGATGGGCGAGCAGTTCGTCACCGGCGAGACCATCGCCGAAGCGCTGGCCAACGCGAGCAAGTTCGAAGCCAAGGGCTTCCGTTACTCCTACGACATGCTCGGTGAAGCGGCCCTGACCGAGCACGACGCGCAGAAGTACCTGGCGTCGTACGAACAAGCCATTCACTCGATCGGCAAAGCCTCCCACGGCCGTGGGATTTATGAAGGTCCGGGCATTTCCATCAAGCTCTCGGCCCTGCACCCGCGTTACAGCCGTGCGCAGTACGAGCGCGTGATGGACGAGCTGTACCCGCGCCTGCTGTCGCTGACCCTGTTGGCCAAGCAATACGACATCGGCCTGAACATCGACGCCGAAGAGGCCGACCGTCTCGAACTGTCGCTGGATCTGCTGGAGCGCCTGTGTTTTGAGCCGCAACTGACCGGCTGGAACGGCATCGGTTTCGTCATCCAGGCTTACCAGAAGCGTTGCCCGTACGTGATCGACTATGTGATTGATCTGGCACGTCGCAGCCGTCATCGCCTGATGATCCGTCTGGTGAAAGGCGCGTACTGGGACAGCGAAATCAAGCGTGCCCAGGTCGAAGGTCTGGAAGGCTATCCGGTGTACACCCGCAAGGTGTACACCGACGTTTCCTACATCGCTTGCGCACGCAAACTGCTGTCGGTGCCGGAAGTCATCTACCCGCAATTCGCCACGCACAACGCCCACACCCTGTCGGCCATTTACCACATTGCTGGTCAGAACTATTACCCGGGCCAGTACGAATTCCAGTGCCTGCACGGTATGGGCGAACCGCTTTACGAGCAGGTTGTCGGCAAAGTTTCCGAAGGCAAGCTGAACCGTCCGTGCCGCGTGTACGCACCGGTCGGCACCCACGAAACCCTGCTGGCGTACCTCGTACGTCGCTTGCTGGAAAACGGCGCGAACACCTCGTTCGTCAACCGCATCGCCGACCAGTCGATTTCGATTCAGGAACTGGTGGCCGATCCGGTGGCGCAGATCGAACAGATGGCGACCGTGGAAGGTGGGTTCGGCCTGCCGCACCCGCGCATTCCACTGCCGCGTGATCTGTACGGTGCCGAGCGCGCCAACTCCAGCGGCATCGACATGGCCAACGAACATCGTCTGGCTTCGCTGTCCTGCGCCTTGCTTGCAACTGCGCACAACGACTGGAAAGCCGCGCCGATGCTCGGTTGCGCCTCCAGCAACGAAACGCCGGCAGCCGTTCTGAACCCTGCCGATCACCGTGATGTGGTCGGTCATGTTCAAGAAGCCACCGTCGAAGACGTCGACAACGCCATTCAGTGCGCCTTGAATGCAGCGCCAATCTGGCAGGCCACCCCGCCGGCCGAACGTGCCGCGATTCTGGAGCGTGCCGCTGACTTGATGGAAGGCGAAATCCAGCCGTTGATGGGCCTGCTGGCTCGCGAAGCGGGCAAGACCTTCGCCAACGCCATCGCCGAAGTCCGCGAAGCCGTGGACTTCCTGCGCTACTACGCGGTGCAGGCTCGCAACGATTTCAGCAACGACGCCCACCGCCCACTGGGCCCGGTGGTGTGCATCAGCCCGTGGAACTTCCCGCTGGCGATCTTCAGTGGCCAAGTCGCTGCCGCACTGGCTGCCGGTAACCCGGTACTGGCCAAACCGGCCGAACAAACCCCGCTGGTGGCTGCTCAGGCTGTGCGCCTGATGCTTGAGGCCGGCATCCCGGAAGGCGTGCTGCAACTGCTGCCGGGTCGCGGTGAAACTGTCGGCGCAGGTCTGGTTGGCGATGAACGCGTCAAAGGCGTGATGTTCACCGGTTCCACCGAAGTTGCGCGCCTGCTGCAACGCAACATTGCCGGTCGCCTCGACAACCAGGGCCGTCCGATTCCGCTGATCGCCGAAACCGGTGGCCAGAACGCAATGATCGTCGACTCTTCGGCACTGACCGAGCAAGTCGTGATCGACGTAGTGTCCTCGGCTTTCGACAGCGCCGGTCAGCGCTGCTCGGCGCTGCGGGTACTGTGCCTGCAGGAAGATTCCGCCGATCGCGTCATCGAAATGCTCAAAGGTGCCATGGCCGAAAGCCGTCTCGGCAACCCTGAGCGTCTGTCCGTGGACATCGGCCCGGTGATCGACGCCGAAGCCAAGGCTGGCATCGACAAGCACATCCAGGGCATGCGCGACAAAGGTCGCAACGTCTACCAGGTCGCTATCGCCGATACCGAAGAAGTCAAACGCGGCACCTTCGTCATGCCGACGCTGATCGAACTGGAAAGCTTCGACGAGCTGCAACGCGAGATCTTCGGTCCGGTGCTGCACGTGGTGCGCTACAAGCGCAAGGAAATCGATCAACTGATCGGCCAGATCAACGCTTCCGGTTATGGCCTGACGCTGGGCGTGCACACGCGCATCGACGAGACCATCGCCAAGGTGATCGACAACGTCAATGCCGGTAACGTCTACGTTAACCGCAACATCGTCGGTGCCGTGGTCGGCGTGCAGCCGTTCGGCGGCGAAGGCCTGTCGGGTACTGGCCCGAAAGCCGGTGGCCCGCTGTACCTGTACCGCTTGCTGTCGACCCGCCCTACTGACGCCATCGAACAATCCTTCGCTCGCGGTGATGCTGCCGTGGCCCCGGATGTTCGTCTGCGCGATGCCATGAGCAAACCGCTGACCGCGCTGAAAGCCTGGGCTGACAGCAACAAGTACGCCGACCTGAGCACCCTCTGCGTGCAGTACGCTGCGCAATCGCAAAGCGGCATCACCCGCGTACTGGCCGGCCCGACCGGTGAGAAAAACAGCTACGCGATCCTGCCGCGTGAGCACGTGCTGTGCCTGGCAGAAGTCGAAGGTGATCTGCTGACGCAATTGGCAGCGGTACTGGCGGTAGGCGGTTCGGCGGTATGGCCGGAGTCCGACATCAGCAAGGCACTGTTCGCACGCCTGCCGAAGGACATTCAGGCGCGGATCAAACTGGTTGCTGACTGGAACAAGGATGAGGTGGTGTTTGATGCGGTTCTGCATCATGGCCATTCCGACCAGCTGCGCGGCGTTTGCCAGCAGATTGCCAAGCGTGCCGGCGCGATCGTTGGCGTTCAGGGCTTGTCCCAGGGCGAGACCAACATTGCGCTGGAGCGTCTGGTGATTGAGCGGGCGTTGAGTGTTAACACGGCTGCGGCGGGTGGTAATGCGAGCTTGATGACTATCGGTTAAACCGCTGTAACTCCAGGCGACCGCAATGGTCGCCTGGAATCACTCCTACAGAAGATCAAAAGATCGCAGCCTTCGGCAGCTCCTACACCGTCCCATGTAGGAGCTGCCGAAGGCTGCGATCTTTTGCTTCTGTATCACGCCCATCAATCATCCTGTTCAGCCTTTATCCGCACGCCTAGACTCGGCCCAACCCCAATTTCAGGTAGGCCGCCATGTCCGAGACGCTGCTCAGTTCCCGCAATCTGGCTTTCGAGCTGTATGAAGTCCTTGATGCCGAGGGCCTGACCCGGCGTGAGCGCTTTGCCGAGCACAACCGCGAGACCTTCGACGCCGCCATTGGCACCGCGCGCAGCATCGCCGAGAAGTACTTCGCGCCGCACAACCGCAAGGGCGACGAGAACGAGCCGCGCTACGAGGACGGTAAGGCGATTCTGATTCCTGAAGTGAAACCGGCGGTGGATGCCTTCCTTGAGGCCGGGTTCCTCAACGCCGCGAGAAGTTTCGACGCCGGCGGTATGCAATTGCCTACACTGCTGTCCCAAGCCTGTTTTGCGCATTTCCAGTCGGCCAATGCTGCGTCGACCTCGTATCCGTTCCTGACCATGGGCGCGGCGAACCTGATCGAGAGTTTCGGCACTGACGAGCAGAAACAGCGTTTCCTGCAACCCATGATCGACGGCCGTTTCTTCGGCACCATGGCGCTGACCGAACCCCACGCCGGTTCATCGCTGTCGGATATTCGTACCCGCGCCGAGCCGGCGTCCGACGGCACATATCGCCTGAAGGGCAACAAGATCTTCATTTCCGGCGGCGATCACCCGCTCTCGGAAAACATCGTGCACATGGTGCTGGCCAAGCTGCCGGACGCGCCGCCGGGGGTCAAAGGCATCTCGCTGTTTATCGTGCCGAAGTTTCTGGTCAACGATGACGGCAGTCTCGGTCAGCGTAATGACGTGCTGCTGGCCGGACTTTTCCACAAGATGGGCTGGCGCGGCACCACTTCGACGGCGCTGAACTTCGGCGATAACGGCGAGTGCGTCGGTTATCTGGTGGGCAAGCCGCATCACGGCCTGAGCTACATGTTCCAGATGATGAACGAGGCGCGGATCGGCGTCGGCATGGGCGCAGTGATGCTCGGTTATGCCGGTTACCTGTACTCGTTGGAGTACGCCCGCGAGCGGCCGCAAGGCCGGGTACCGGATAGCAAAGACCCGACCACCGCGCCGGTTGCGATCATTCAACACGCCGACGTCAGACGTATGCTGTTGACGCAGAAATCCTACGTCGAAGGTGCATTTGACCTCGGCTTGTATGCCGCTCGCCTGTTCGATGACACCACTACGCTTGAAAGCGAAGCCGAGCGTAAACAGGCGCATGAGCTGTTGGACTTGCTGACGCCGATCGTCAAATCCTGGCCATCGGAGTTCTGCCTCAAGGCCAACGAACTGGCGATCCAGATTCTCGGCGGCCACGGTTACACCCGCGAATACCCGGTCGAGCAGTATTACCGCGACAACCGTTTGAACCCGATTCACGAAGGCACTCACGGCATTCAATCGCTGGACTTGCTCGGGCGCAAACTGGCACAGAACGGTGGCGCGGGGCTCAAGCAACTGATTCGTCTGATCGCCACCACTGCCGAACGCGCAATGGCATACGAATCGCTGACCGCGTTGCGTGAGCCTTTAGAGCAACTGGTGGCGCGCCTGCAAACGGTGACCATCGGTTTGTTGACTGATCTGGGGCAAGGCAAGGTCAATAGCAGCCTGGCGAACTCGGCGTTGTACCTGAAGGTATTCGGCCACACAGTGATTGGCTGGCGCTGGCTGGAGCAGGCGATTCGTGCCGAGGAAGGGTTGCTGAAAGGTAATGCGGCGGATGTCGACTTCTACAAGGGCAAGTTGCAGGCGGCGCGGTACTTTCTGACGTGGGAGGTGCCGGGTTGCCACCATGAACTGGCATTGCTGGAGGCGCGGGATGATACGTGCCTGGCGATGCAGGATGCGTGGTTCTGATTTACGCGCCTTCACCCACACAAAACACATTCTTGGACTTTCCACACCTGTCATGTTTGACAGGTGTGGAAATGAGTTCTGCACGATAGGCTGGTTTGGCCAGACATTTATTAGCAGTTTGCCCGGCAAGTTCGGACTTAACGTCCTCTTCTTACCCTACAAAAGAGCGAACGCCATGGACAGCCAGACTGCCGACCAAACCATCAAACTTGCCGGACTGGTAACGCGAGACTATTGCGTCCTTGCCTCCATTTCGCAATTTGGATCACGAAACGGCACGGTCTGGACTAACCAAGACTCCTCGGTTTCCACCGTGACCAGCAAAAATCACCATCGTCTTTCTGATGAGCGATCGCAGATCAGCATCACCACATCGCCGGATAATTCATTGCCGGCTGTCGAAACAACGGCAGCAGCAATGTTCGAGATCATCATGGCGGAGGACCGTTATGAGACGGTCAATCGCGTAGCTTACAAAGATTACACGTTCATAGGTGTCACTCAGGTGCGAGCAGTAGTGTATGGCGGCGCAGACGCGAAATTGCTGATTGATCCTAACGTCGTTCTGAGCGCAGAAGAGTTTGTTTTTTCGGCAAGAGTCAATGACGTAGTAAAAGATCCCACTGCAGAGCGCGTTACGGAAAAGCGTTACATCAAGAAGGGTGCAGATCTCTACCAGGCCGTGGTTATCACTCCGCGCTCGAGCTATATCAGCAATAAGGATTTCAACAGAGACGATATGTTCAGAACCCTGGCAGTTGGCGACACTTACCATGAAGACCAGCAGGTGTGGACTGTGCGAGAGAAGCGAGTGTTTTATCTGGAGACAATTGGTGGCATCGATTTCTATGGGCGAGAAATCCTGCTGTTCTGAATGGCGAAACTAAAGTGAAACCGACGCGCCTTCGAGGCGCGTCGGGTCTGTACCAGAGTCAGAGTCACTCATTTCAATCGGAAGCCCCCCATCTGCCGCGCCAGATCATCCGCCAACCGCTGCAACATCTGACAATCCTCGCGACACGCCCGAACCTCCCCTGCTGTGGCCCGCGCCAGGTCGGAAATGCCCTGCACATTGCGATTGATCTCCTCCGTCACCGCTGACTGTTCCTCGGTCGCCGTCGCCACCTGATGGTTCATATCGCTAATGCGCTCGACCTGCCCGGTAATTGCAGTCAACGACGCTCCGGTGCGCTGACTCGACTCAACCCCGGTGCCCGTCGCGGCCTGACCGGTGCGCATCGACGACACGGCGTTTTCAGCACCTTGTTTGAGGCTGCCGATCATTTGCTGAATTTCGTCGGTAGATGCCTGGGTGCGGCGCGCCAAGGTACGCACTTCATCGGCGACAACCGCAAAGCCGCGCCCCATATCGCCGGCGCGCGCCGCTTCGATGGCGGCATTGAGCGCCAGCAGGTTGGTCTGCTCGGACACACCGCGAATCACCGCCAATACCGAGTCAATCGAAGCTACCTGATGCGCCAGCTCACCCACCGCACCCGCCGCTACGCCAATCTCGTCCGACATGCTTTCAATATGCCTGATCGAGCCACCGACCACTTCCCGCGCCTGCATCGCTTCTTCGCGCGCGGTTTGCGAGGCGAGCGCCGCGTTACCGGCGTTCTGCGCAATCTCCTGCACGGTCAGACCCATCTCGTGAACGGCGGTCGCGACCATGTCGGTCATTTCCTGCTGACGGCCAGAACGCTCGGCGGTGTTTTCCACTACCTTCGCCACCTGCCCCACGGCCGTGCGCAGACGTTCGCTGGTGGTCAGCACTTCGCCGATCATGCCGCGCTGACTGTCGAGGAAGCGGTTGAAGCCTCGGGCAAGGTCGCCCAGCTCATCAGCGCGGCTGGAATCTAACCGGTGGGTCAAATCTCCACCACCGCTACCGATTGCTACCAGTGCGGCTGTTACTTGGCGAATCGGCCGGACCAAACCTTGCGCCAGCCACACCACCAAGGCCAGGCACACCAGCGCCACCGCAAGGCCGATGCCGCCACTCAACCACATGGCTTTGCGCGCCTCGGCATAGATCTGCGACTGTGGCACTTCAGCCACCAGGGTCCAGCCCAGATCACGCAAAGGCAGGCTGAAGGCGAGAAAGTCTTCGTCGTCTCTTTGAAAGCTGCTGCTGACAGCGTTTTTTTGACCCATGACGGACTGCGCCGCAGTGGCGCCGATCTGCTCGGTCAAGGTGCGTTTGCCGCTGAACTGCGCTTCGGGATGCACCTGGATCAAACCGTCGGAACGCACGAGATAGACCTTGCCGCGCTCGCCAAAGCTGAAGTTGTGAATCAGCTCCGACAGCTCTTTCATGCTCAAACCGAGCCCAGCCACACCGACCACTTTACCGGCCTGCTCGACCTTCAAATCGATGAACAGCGCCAGTTCTCCGGTGGCGCCGTCGTTGTCGATATTCAGAGTGCGCGGCTGATTGCTGTCGAGGAAGGAATAGAACCACGCGTCAGCCGGTTTTGAACGGCTGAGGGTGCGATCCAGGCCTTTTTCGGTGATGTAGTGATTGGATTCGGTGCCGATGATCAAAGCAGTGAAGGCTTTATGTTCGGCGCGGATGCCTTCCAGATACTGCGCGAAGCCAGCCGTTTTGCTGCTGTCTTCGCCTGAGGCGAGCCAGTCACGGACCATCGTATTACTGGCAATATCCTTGGCTGCCGTCAGCGGTTGCACGAGGATCCGTTCGATGTCGTTGCGCGTCGCTTCGATGCTCGACGGCAGGGCTTGTTCGACCAGATAGCTCTGGGCGAGGCGGTTGACCACCAGGGTATAAATGCCAACCACGATCAGGATGCTGACCAGCAGGGCGGTGCCCATGCTGAGAATCAGCTGCCATTGGATACTGCGTCGCCACAACTGCATGGAGCACCCCCAAAGAATAAGTGGCCGAAACAATGCAACAGCCGTGCCGATTGTATACAACACAGTCGACAATCTATTCTTTGGTTGTGCGCAGCTCCATCAACCCTGGTTGATGGTCTTGGCGATGGTGTCGACCGTGGCGCTGACTTGCTCTTGGTAACGGTCGAGTTCTTCCTGGTGCTGCTTCTTCATTTCGATCTGCTGCGAGCACAGATTCATCGCCGCCAGTACCAGCAAGCGGTCACCGATCAATGTCGGGTATTTGCGCTTGGTATCGTCCAGCGCTGCCTTGAGCATCATGGCCGCGTCCAGCAGGGTCTGTTCTTCCCCGGCCGGTGCCTTGATCGAATAGTCCTCCCCGAGAATGGAGACGACTTTTACCCCTGCTGTGTGGTGGTTCATGCGCTGACAGGACCTGCGTTGACGCGATCAACCAGGGCTTGAATGCGTGCAGCGGTGGCGCCGTGCTTTTCTTCCTGCTCCATCAGGTTCAGTTGCAGGCTTTCGTTTTCATCCTTGGCCTGGGCCAGTTCCGTGGACAGGGTCTGGTTGGTTTGCGCGAGGGTCTGGTTCTGTTGCACCAGGTCGCTGACGAGCTGTTCCAATTGGCTGAGGGATGCTTCCAACATTTTGATCTTCCAAGCGTTTTTCAAAGGGCGCGTACGATAAAGAAAAGTCATCACGGATGCCAGGGTTAAACCGGCGCAAAGCCTTGATTTTCCTGGTGGCCGACCGTTCTCGCGAGTTTTAAAGACTGTGATCTGCCGATCTGGTTCCTGCACTTCGTCGCCCAGGCCCTTATGCGACAAATCCGCACACTGCCTCAAGACTTTAGTCGTATGACCGATAAGTCATCCACACAGCAGTCTCAGCCCGCATGGATGCGGCCCTCTCTTGGTATCCGCCCCATGTCCCTTCGCAATATGAATATCGCCCCACGGGCGTTTACAGGCTTCGCCCTGATCGGCGGTCTGATGCTGATTCTCGGCGTGTTTGCGCTGAATCAGATGAGCAAAATCCGCGCAGCGGGCGAAGACATCGCTACTGAAAGCGTGCCGTCGATCAAGGCCCTCGATGAATTCACGCAATTGACGCTGCGCCTGCGGGTGCTGTCGTACCGGTTGCTGATCAACCGCGAACCGGACGTGCAGCAAAAGACCATCGAGCTTTTCGAGTTGCGCAATCGGCAGATCGCCGATGCCCAGCGTGCCTACGAACCGTTGATCGACGGCCCGCAGGAGCGTGCAGCCTACGACCAGTACGTGCAGCTCCTGGGTCAGTACCGTCAACTCGAAGACCGGATGAAAACCCTGTCGCGCAACAATCAGATTGATGAACTGCGGCAGATGCTCAACTCGGACTTGCTGAGCAATTCGGAAGCGGTGAACACCGCCCTGGCGCGCTTGCTGGAGATCAACACTCAGCAAATCGCCGAGACCGATCAAGGCGCCAAAGATCAGTATTCGATGTCGTTCGATCTGGTGGTCACCTTGCTGGTGATTGCCACTGGGTTGACGTTGCTCTTCGCCTGGCTGCTGACGGTGAGCATCACCAAACCGATTTCCAAAGCACTGGACGCTGCGGAAACCATCGCCGAAGGCAACCTGACCCAGCCGATCCACGTTGACGGTGAAGACGAGGCCGGGCGCCTGCTGGCAGCCATGGCCAAGATGCAATCGAAGCTGCGCGACACCCTGCAGCGGATTTCCGGTTCGGCCACTCAGTTGGCTTCGGCGGCTGAAGAACTGAACAGCGTCACCGACGAAAGTGCGCGTGGCCTGACTCAGCAGAACAACGAAATCGAACAAGCGGCCACAGCGGTCAACGAAATGACCAGCGCCGTGGAAGAAGTCGCGCGCAACGCCGTGAGCACTTCGGAAGCCTCGAAGAACGCCACGACTTCGGCCGGTGACGGTCGTGATCTGGTCCAGGAAACGGTCAGCGCCATCGAACGCATGAGCGCCGACGTGCAGAGCACTGCCAGCCTTATTGGTGATCTGGCCAACGAATCCCGTGACATCGGCAAGGTACTCGACGTGATTCGAGGTCTGGCTGATCAGACTAACCTGCTGGCACTGAACGCGGCGATTGAAGCGGCGCGAGCCGGTGAAGCCGGGCGTGGTTTTGCCGTGGTGGCCGATGAAGTGCGTGCCCTGGCGCACCGCACGCAGCAGTCGACCAGCGAGATCGAGCGGATGATCGGCAGCATCCAGAGCGGCACCGAACACGCCGTGGATTCGATGCGCAACAGCACCGAGCGTGCCGAGTCGACGCTGAACATTGCGCGCGGTGCCGGCATGTCGCTGGACACCATCAACACCGCCATCGTCGAAATCAACGAGCGCAACCTGGTGATCGCCAGCGCCGCCGAAGAGCAGGCGCAGGTGGCGCGGGAAGTGGATCGCAATCTGGTGAATATTCGTGATTTGTCGGTGCAATCGGCGACTGGGGCGAATCAGACCAGTGCAGCGAGCAATGAGCTGTCACGCCTGGCGCTGGATCTGAATAACATGGTTGGGCGGTTCAGCCTCTAAGATCAAAGGCTACCCCCTCACCCCAACCCTCTCCCCCAAGGGGGCGAGGGGGAAGGGAGCAGATCTTCATGCATTTCTAAGTCTGAGTTCGACTCCGGACTTTCAGGTCGGCGTACCTCGCACAAACACCGCGATCAGTCCCCTCTCCCTCCGGGAGAGGGCTAGGGTGAGGGCAGCAATCGCCAGCCGAACCCAAACCTCGAATCCCTCAGCGTAAAAACCTTTTTGACAGCATCACATTTCAACAGGTTAGAATCGCTGGCACGCAGACTGCATGGTCAGTTTGTGCCCGTCTTTACGCTTCTGGAGTACTGCCTTTGAATGCGACGACCATCAACAGCCTGTTCTTGATCGGCGCGTTGCTGGTAGGTGCAAGCATTCTCGTCAGCTCACTCTCCTCCCGTCTCGGCATTCCGATTCTGGTCATTATTCTTGCGGTCGGCATGGCCGCCGGGGTCGATGGCGGCGGGATCATTTTCGATAACTACCCGACGGCCTATCTGGTCGGCAACCTCGCACTGGCGGTGATTCTCCTTGACGGCGGCTTGCGCACGCGGGTGTCGAGTTTCCGTGTCGCATTATGGCCGGCACTGTCGCTGGCCACGGTCGGGGTGTTGATCACCACCGGGCTGACCGGCATGGCCGCCGCCTGGCTGTTCGACCTCAATCTGATTCAAGGCCTGTTGATCGGTGCCATCGTTGGCTCAACCGACGCCGCAGCGGTGTTCTCGTTGCTTGGCGGCAAAGGCCTCAACGAACGGGTGACCGCCAGCCTGGAAATCGAATCCGGCAGCAACGACCCGATGGCCGTGTTTCTCACCGTCACCCTGATCGATATGCTCGCCAGCGGCCAGACCGGTCTGCACTGGAGCCTGCTGACCCATCTGATCCGCGAGTTCGGCATCGGTGGCGTGATCGGCCTCGGCGGCGGCTGGCTGATGCTGCAACTGGTCAACCGCATCAATCTGGCGGCGGGCCTGTATCCGATTCTGGTAATCGCCGGCGGCCTGGTGGTGTTCGCGCTGACCAACGCCTTGCATGGCAGCGGCTTCCTCGCGGTCTATCTGTGCGGTCTGGTGATCGGCAACCGTCCGGTGCGCAGCCGCCACGGCATTCTGCACATGCTCGACGGCATGGCGTGGCTGGCGCAGATCGGCATGTTCCTTGTGCTGGGGTTGCTGGTGACGCCGCATGATCTGCTGCCAATCGCCCTGCCCGCCCTCGGTCTGGCACTGTGGATGATTCTGTTTGCGCGGCCGTTGTCGGTGATCGTCGGCCTGCTGCCGTTCAAAGCATTCCATGGCCGTGAGAAAGCGTTTATTTCCTGGGTCGGCCTGCGCGGCGCGGTGCCGATCATTCTCGCGGTGTTCCCGCTGATGGCCGGGCTGCCGAATGCGCAGCTGTACTTCAATCTCGCGTTTTTCATCGTGCTGGTGTCACTGCTGGTGCAGGGTACGAGCCTGCCGTGGGTGGCCAAGCTGTTGAAGGTGACGGTTCCGCCGGAGCCCGCGCCGATCTCGCGCTCCGCGCTCGAGGTGCACATTACCAGCGAGTGGGAGTTGTTCGTTTACAAGCTCGGCGCCGAAAAATGGTGCATCGGTTCGCCCCTGCGCGAGCTGAAAATGCCCGAAGGCACGCGCATCGCGGCCCTGTTTCGTGGCCAGCAATTGCTCCATCCGTCGGGTAGTACGGTGCTGGAAGTCGATGATTTGCTATGTGTTATCGGCCATGAACACAACCTCGGCGCCCTCGGAAAACTGTTCAGCCAGGCGCCGCAACGTGGCCTCGATCTGCGTTTCTTCGGCGACTTTGTGCTCGAAGGAGACGCCCAGCTTAAAGCGGTTGCCGCACTCTATGGCCTGCCGGCCGAGGGTATCGATCCGGACATGACCCTGGGCGCGTTCATTGCCCACAAGGTCGGCGGTGCGCCGATCGTCGGCGACCAGGTGGAGTGGAACAACACCCACTGGACGGTTGCGGTCATGGACGGGAACAAGATCGGCAAAGTGGGCGTCAGATTCCCCGAAGGAAGTCGCCCGGGCCCCGGGCTCTTCCTCTAAACTGCGTCCACTCTCACTTGCTTGACCGGTCACTATGCCTACCCTGCGCTCCTTTTTCGCCGCGGCCCTGCTGGGCCTGAGTCTCACTGTCGGCCCGCTGTACGCCGCCGAACCACCGTCCAGCGACGCCGTGCAGGCCAGCCTGGACAAACTCGCCGACAGCAAACTGCCGGATGCCGATAAAAAGAGCCTGCAGACCGTCCTGCAGAACACGCTCAATCAGCTGAACAACCAGCGTGATTACGAACAGAAGCTGATCGACCTCAAGCAGCAACTGGCGACCGCGCCGAAGCAGACGATTGAAAACACCCGCGAACTGACGCGCCTCAAGGCCACGCCCGTGGTGCCGGTGGCGCAGCGATTTCCCAAGGAGTCGATCCAGCAGCTGGAGCAGATCCTCACCGATCGCTCGACTCAGCAAAGTGACCTGCAAAAAGCCCTGGCCGACGCCAACAGCCTGATCATCACCGCGCAGACGCGTCCGGAGCGCGCTCAGGCAGAGATTTCCGCCAGCCAGACGCGCATTCAGCAGATCAACAACATCCTCAAATCCGGCAAGGACGCGGGTAAAACAGTCACCGCCGAGCAGCGCGACCAGTTGAATGCCGAGTTGGCGGCGCTGAATGCGCTGATCCCGCTGCGTCGCCAGGAATTGGCCGGCAACAGTCAGCTGCAGGATCTGGGCAACGCTCAGCATGACTTGCTCTCGGAAAAATCCGACCGCCTCGACCGCGAGATCCAGGAACTGCAAACCCTGATCAACCAGAAGCGTCTGGCGCAGTCGCAGGAAACCGTGACGCAGCAATCGATTGAAGCGCAGAAGGCCGGTAGCAGCAGCCTGCTGGCCATCGAAAGCACGGCGAACCTCAAGCTCTCCGACTACCTGCTGAAAAGCACTGACCGCCTCAACGAAGTCACCCAGCAGAATCTGCAGACCAAACAACAGCTCGACAGCCTGACCCAAAGCGATTCAGCGCTGGATGAGCAGATCAGCGTGCTCAAGGGCAGCCTGCTGCTGTCGAAGATTCTCTATAAACAGAAACAAGCCCTGCCACGGCTCAAGGTCGACCGCGATCTGGCGGACCAGATCGCCGACATTCGCCTGTGGCAATTCGACGTCAGCCAACAGCGTGAGCAACTGAGTAATCCGGCCGCCTATGTCGACAACCTGCTGGCCACTCAGCCGCCGGAGCAGGTCACCCCGCAATTGCGCAAAAACCTGCTGGATCTGGCCAACACCCGCGCCGATCTGCTGGAGCGGTTGAACCGCGAACTGAGCGCCATGCTCAACGAGTCGATCACGCTGCAACTCAACCAGAAACAACTGCTGAGCACCGCGCAAAGCCTGCGCGCGACCCTTGATGAGCAAATGTTCTGGATTCCGAGCAACAAGCCGCTGGACCTGGAATGGATGCGCGCAGTGCCGGAGCGCCTGAAGCGTCAGGTCGACACCCTGCCATGGGCCTCCAGTCTCAGCGAGCTGACCGACGGCCTGACCCAGCGGCCGTTGCTGTTCCTGCCACTGGCGCTGTTGATCGGCGCGCTGCTGTGGCGACGCAAGAATCTGTACGCGCGGCTGAACAAGGTTCACCAGGACATCGGTCACTTCAAACGCGACAGCCAATGGCACACCCCGCAGGCGATCCTGATCAATATCCTGCTGGCGATGCCGGTGGCGCTGGGCCTGGCGCTGTGCGGTCTGGCGTTGCAGATCGACGCCCGTGGGCAGAACGCCAACATGGGCGCCGCACTGCTGCAAATGGGTCAGGCGTGGCTGGTGTTCTACACCGCTTACCGAATCCTGGCCCCGGGCGGCGTGGCTGAACTGCACTTCCGCTGGGAAAAGCCGCAGGTCGAGTTCCTGCAAGGCTGGATCCGTCGACTGGGTCTGGTGGTCATGGCGTTGGTGACCATTGTTGCCGTAGCCGAACTGCAACCGGCCGCACTCGCCGACGATGTGCTCGGCATGCCGGTGGTGCTGACCTGCTATGCCCTGATGGCCTGGCTACTCAGCCGCCTGTTGATCAGCAGCCCGGCCCACGAAAACACCTCGCTGTTCCGCAAAGCCGTCGGTGTGATGTTCACTTTGCTGCCAATCGCCCTGTTTGTGGCGGTGTGCTTCGGCTACTACTACACCGCGCTGAAACTCAGCGATCGTCTGATCAATACCCTGTACCTGCTGATGTTCTGGCTGGTGATCGAAGCCACCTTCGTGCGCGGTCTGAGCGTTGCCGCGCGTCGCCTGGCTTACCAGCGCGCCCTGGCCAAGCGTCAGGCGGCGAAAGAGGCTGGCGACGGCGAAGCGGTGATCGAAGAGCCGACCCTGGACATCGAAAAGGTCAACGAACAGTCCCTGCGCCTGATCCGCCTGGCCCTGCTTGGCGGTTTCATTGCCGCGCTGTACTGGGTCTGGTCCGATCTTATTTCGGTGTTCTCGTACCTCGACAACATCACTCTCTACGAATACACCAGCGGCACCGGCGCCAACATGAGCATGGTGCCGATCAGCATCGGCGACATGCTCGGCGCGCTGATCATCATCGGCATCACCTTCGCCCTCGCGCGCAACTTGCCCGGCCTGCTCGAAGTGTTTGTGCTGTCCAAGCTCAATCTGGCTCAGGGCAGCGCTTACGCGACCACGACGTTGCTGTCGTATGTGATCGCCGGCGTCGGTTTCGTCTCGACCCTGTCGACCCTCGGCGTGAGTTGGGACAAGTTGCAATGGCTGGTGGCGGCGCTGTCCGTCGGCCTCGGTTTCGGTATGCAGGAGATCTTTGCGAACTTCATCTCCGGCATCATGATCCTCTTCGAACGTCCGGTGCGGATCGGTGACACCATCACCATCGGCAACCTGTCGGGCACGGTGAGCAAGATCCGCATTCGCGCCACGACCATCACCGACTTCGACCGCAAGGACATCATTGTCCCGAACAAGACGTTCATCACCGGGCAATTGATCAACTGGTCGCTGACCGACACCATCACCCGCGTCACGCTGAAACTCGGCGTCGACTACGGCTCCGATCTGGATCTGGTCAAGGAACTGCTGCTCAAGGCTGCCCGGGAAAACCCGCGCGTACTCAAAGAGCCGGAGCCGCACGTGTACTTCCTCAACTTCGGCGAAAGCACCCTCGACCACGAGTTGCGCATGCACGTGCGTGACCTCGGCGACCGTAACCCGGTGCTGGATGAGGTCAACCGCTTCATCAACCGCGAGTTCAAGAAGCAGCACATCAACATCTCGTTCCGCCAGATGGAGGTTTATCTGAAGAACCTTCACGGTCAGGAATACAAGATGGTGCCGATCGAGCCGGAAACGAAAACCATCGTGCCGATTGCCGACGATCAGAAACCGTTGCAAGAGCCGCCGCCGGCCAAACTCGACTAACCGGTCTAATCCCAGCAGAATGCTCGGACATTCTGCTGGAGCCGGCCCTTGAAAGCCCTCGACGAACTGACCTTCGACAATCGCTTCGCCCGCCTGGGCGACGCGTTCTCCGCCCACGTGCTGCCCGAGCCGATCGACCATCCGCGTCTGGTCGTGGCGAGTCCGGCGGCGCTGGCCTTGCTGGATCTCGACCCGGCGAGCGCCGAAACCGGGGAATTTGCCGAACTGTTTGGCGGCCACAAGCTGTGGGCCGATGCCGAGCCGCGGGCGATGGTCTATTCCGGGCATCAGTTCGGCGGCTACACGCCGCAACTGGGCGATGGTCGCGGCCTGCTGCTGGGCGAGGTGTACAACGCCGCCGGCGAGCATTGGGACCTGCATCTGAAAGGCGCCGGGCAGACGCCGTTTTCACGCATGGGCGACGGCCGTGCGGTGCTGCGTTCGTCGATCCGAGAGTTCCTGGCTTCCGAAGCGCTATACGCGCTGAACATCCCTTCATCACGCGCAGCGTGCGTGATCGGTTCCGACACCCCGGTCTGGCGTGAAAAACAGGAACGTGCGGCGATGGTGTTACGGCTGGCGCCGAGCCATATCCGCTTCGGCCACTTCGAATACTTCTATTACACCAAGCGTCCCGAGCAGCAAAAGCAGCTCGGCGAGCACGTGTTGGCGATGCACTTCCCTGAATGTCTGGAACAGCCGGAACCGTATCTGGCGATGTTCCGTGAGATCGTCGAGCGCAACGCCGAACTGATCGCCAAGTGGCAGGCCTATGGCTTCTGCCACGGCGTGATGAACACCGACAATATGTCGATCCTTGGCATCACCTTCGACTTCGGCCCGTTCGCCTTCCTTGACGATTTCGATGCCAACTTCATCTGCAACCACTCGGATGATCAGGGGCGCTACTCGTTCAGCAATCAGGTGCCGGTGGGCCAGTGGAACCTAAGTGCGTTGGCTCAAGCGTTGACGCCGTTCATCAGCGTCGAAGCCCTGCGCGAAACCCTCGGCTTGTACTTGCCACTGTTCCAGGCGCACTACCTCGACCTGATGCGCCGCCGCTTCGGCTTCACCACGGCCGAGGATGACGACCAGAAGCTGCTGGAAGACCTGCTGCAACTGATGCAAAACAGCGGCGTCGATTACACACTGTTCTTCCGTCGACTCGGCGAAGAATCGGCCGAGCAAGCCGTTACCCGTTTGCGCGACGATTTCGTCGACATCAAGGGCTTTGATGCCTGGGGCGAACGCTACGTTGCCCGGGTTGCCCGCGATGGCGACGCTGATCAGGCACAGCGCCGAGCGCGGATGCATGCAGTCAATCCGCTGTACATCCTGCGCAATTATCTGGCGCAAAAGGCTATCGATGCGGCTGAGCAAGGGGATTACTCGGAAGTACGCCGGCTGCATGGGGTGCTGAGCAAGCCGTTTGAAGAGCAGCCGGGGATGGAGGGTTATGCCGAGCGACCGCCGGAGTGGGGCAAGCATTTGGAGATCAGTTGTTCTTCCTGAGGCGTTTCAGCTTAGCGGATCGATTGCACTGATTACACGGTCGACAATGTCAGACATTGTCACGTCATCCAGTCGCTCGATGAATTTGGCCGTGCCGTCTCGTACCCGTTGTTCGATGTCAAAACTCCGAACCTGATTACACACCGCTACACCATTGGTTTCGTGGCCAGTAATGGCCACCGCCAAACCCAAATTCCGGCTGAAATTCCCACCGCTAGTAACAGGCACCGTCATGCTCACGCCCAATGCGTTGATCTCTCTGGGCGTAATCACCACAAAGCGATGTCTGTTCATCATCTCCCGCCCCGCCACTGGGTTCGGATCAATCCAGTAAACGTCACCCCGCTGAGGGGGCTGTCGGCGCACCATCAACCCAGCTCCCGGCCGACAGAATCACCTTCAAGAGTCTCGCTAGTCTGGGCGTTAAGTTTCTGCAGTTCTTCTGCGCCTTCGAGTAGCTCTGACAAGCTATAACGCTTACGCGTAGCGGCTACGGCTGGACGAGCAATCAGTTCGCCATCGACCACATTCAGCTCTAGCTGTGCGCCAACCTCCAGATGCAACAACTTTAAAAGCGTGGGCGGAATCGTAATGACGGCAGCGCCGCCTTGGCGGCGTATCTTGGAAGTTACGGACATTATGTCGCTCCGATTTGATGCATGGGAATCATCGATTCCTGGATTAGTGCAACAAAAGTAGCACGCAGATAAAGACAAAGCGATCTCCTCACGACAAGCGTAAAACGCCGAATTGGCCTTCAGACTAGCCATCGATCCCGGAACGGTTTTGAGAAAAATGTGAGCAGTTGCGACATTGATAAGTTGGCAGATCGACTCCAAATCGGTTCTATAGACTGCCTATCAGAGAACCAATCATGACCAGCCCACTCCTCATCCCCTGCCCCTCCTGCAACGGACTCAACCGCATCCCGGCCGAGCGCCTCGCAGATCAGCCAAAATGCGGTCGCTGCAAATCCGCCGTGCTGCTGAGCAAGCCGTTCGAACTCAAGCAAGGCGATTACGCCAGCCAGATCAAGGGTGATCTGCCGCTGCTGGTGGACGTGTGGGCGGACTGGTGTGGGCCGTGCAAGTCGTTTGCGCCGGTGTTCGAGCAAGCGGCGGCGCAACTGGCGGGTAAGTGCCGCTTGGCCAAGCTTGATAGCGAGGCCAATCAGCAGTTGTCGGCGCAGTTGGGGATTCGCTCGATTCCGAGTCTGATTCTGTTCAAGAACGGCAAGGAAGTGGCACGGCAGAGTGGTGCGTTGCCGTTGCCGCAGTTGATGGCGTGGCTGCGTAGCCAGGGGATCTGACTCAACACAAATCCAATTGTGGGAGCGAGCCTGCTCGCGAAGGCGTCCGGTCAGTCAACTGTGATGTTGAATGTACTGGCCTCTTCGCGAGCAGGCTCGCTCCCACAGGGGTTAATGGATAGCTCAGAAGATCAGTGATCTTCGAGCAAGTTGTGCAGTTCGACGAATTGCTGGGTCAGCTTGTGACGCGGGTCGAGGTGGATCAGCGGCATGCTGGCCTGGTGCGATTCGCGCATGCGCACCGAACTGCTCAGGTACACCGGCAGCACCGGCAGACCTTCGGCAATCAGCTCATCGAGAATCTGTTGCGGCAGGCTCGCGCGGGCCTGGAACTGATTGACCACGATGCCTTCGACTTCCAGGCCTTCGTTGTGGTCGTCCTTCAGTTCCTCGATCTCCGCGATCAGCCCGTACAGCGCCTGACGGGAAAAGCTGTCGCAATCGAAAGGGATCAGCACGCGATCGGCAGCAATCAACGCCGATACCGCGTAGAAGTTCAGCGCCGGCGGCGTATCGAGGTAGATCCGGTCGTAATCCTCGGCCAGCTCATCGAGCAATTTGCGCAGCTTGTTGATCTTGTGTTTGGCCTCAAGCTTGGGCTGCAAGTCAGCCAGCTCGGCCGTTGCGGTGATGATGTGCAGGTTGTCGAACGGGGTTTCGTAGATGTCCGCCTGATTCTTTTTCGAGAACGGCCCTGAAGACAGAGTCTGTTTGAAGAAGTCGGCAATACCCATCGGGATGTCGTCGCCGGTGAGCCCGGTCAGATACTGAGTGGAGTTGGCCTGGGCATCGAGGTCGACCAACAGCGTGCGATAACCCTCGCTGGCGCTGACCGCCGCCAGATTGCAGGCAATGCTGGACTTGCCTACGCCACCTTTCTGATTGAACACCACGCGCCGCATGACAAAACCTCCGTGTATCAAAGAATGACCGAGTGTAGATGCGCGCGACCTCGCTTCGCTACCTTCATGGACATGGACTACAGAGTCGGGTGCAAATATCTGCGGACAGATAGCGCAATAACCGCCAATGATCGCCGAGATCCCCGACAGACAAGCCGCTGACAATCTGGATAATGGCCAAGTGACAGTTTTCTTGCGAACCACTCGGTACATTTCGTTGCGCAAAATGTAACCAGCATTTGCTACACACTCGTCGCACCGGGATAATGCGCGCCACCCGGCGCCAAGCGCCACGTCAAGCCTGCTGCGGCTTTGGCGATTCAACGCGTCAACAAAAGCCTGCAGGGGCGGGATGAATATCCGTGATCAACTTCAACATCGCCCAATGGCGCGCGTGGGCCCCTGGCCTCGACAGCGTGGATGCCTGGCAGGCCTGGAGCCGACAACCGGTCGTACTCCAGCGCAGTGATGCCGCACCCGATGTGTCGTTTTTACCGGCCATGCAGCGCCGCCGCCTCAGCCGGCTGGCACGCATGGCGTTCAGCGTAGCCTGGCCCCTGGCCGACGGGCGGGACAACCTGCCGCTGGTATTCGTCTCGCGCCACGGTGAAACCCCGCGCACTTACGACATCCTCAGTGATCTGGCGACCGAACAGCCGCTGTCGCCGACCCAGTTCAGCCTGTCCGTGCACAACGCGATCATCGGTCTGTGGTCGATCATGCGTGGCGAAACCAGCGAAATGACCGCCCTCGCCGCGGCCGGCGACGGCCTTGAGCACGGCATGCTCGAAGCGGCGGCGCTGCTCAATGAAGGCGCCCCGGCGGTGCTGCTGGTCATTACCGAAGAACAACCGCCCGAAGCCTATTCGGCGTGGATCGATGACGTGCCGTTTCCCTACGCGCTCGGGCTTTTGCTCACCCCCGGTACCGACTGGCGGCTGACCCTGAACAGCGCCCCGGAAACACGGTCAAAAGCGCACTGGCCCCACGCGCTCAATCTGTTGCAAACCCTGCTCGGCCAGCAAACCCATTGCCAACATGCCTGGAAAAATCGTGTATGGACCTGGCAACGCAACCCGTGACTGAAAAAAACCGCGATGCCTATTACTGGCGCCTGCTGGCCACCGCCGCAAGCTTCGCCCTGTTCGGGCTAGGCGGGCTGTGCCTGCGTGTGCTGGTGTTTCCGCTGTTGGCTTGCCTGCCCGGTGACGCCGTTGTGCATCGCCAACGCGCGCGGCAGACCGTCAGTCGGCTGTTCTGGTTTTTCGTACGGTTCATGGCCCGCACCGGCGTGCTGACGTATGACATTCAGGGCGCCGAACGCTTGGGGCGACCCGGGCAGATGATCATCGCCAACCACCCATCGCTGATCGACGTGGTGTTCCTCATCGGTCTGGTGCGTCAGGCCAATTGCGTGGTGAAGAAAAGTCTGTGGGAAAACCCCTTCACCCGTGGCCCGCTGCGCCGCACCGAATACATCAGTAACGACGGCAGCATGGACATGCTCGATGCCGCCGCGCAGTCCCTGCAAAACGGCCAGACCCTGATCATTTTCCCGGAAGGCACGCGCACCCAGCCCGGTCAGGCGCCGGCCTTTCATCGGGGCGCTGCGGCGATTGCCCTGCGCGGTGCGAAAATCCTCACGCCGGTGATCATCAAGGTCAGCCCGACCACATTGACCAAAGCCGAACCCTGGTACCGGATCCCCAGCCGCCGCGTGCACTTCAGTTTTCGCGTGGGAGCCGATATAGATCCACAGTCTTTTGCCGCGCAGGGGCCTGCCCCGCAAGCCTCGCGCAAGCTCAACGATTATTTGCACACCTACTTCATTAAGGAGCTCGCCGAAGATGAGCGATCTGAACACCCCTAGCCTGGTGCGTGACATCAAACTGCTGATCATCGACGCCCTTGGCCTCGAAGACATCAGCGCCGACGACATCGGCGACGATCAGACGCTGTTTGGCGAAGGCCTGGGTCTGGATTCCGTCGACGCGCTGGAACTGGGTCTGGCCATCCAGAAAAAATATGGCATCAAGATCGATGCCGACGCCAAAGACACCCGTAACCATTTCACCAACGTGGCCAGCCTTGCGGCGTTCGTCACGGCAAAACAGGCAGCTTGAGACCGGACCATGCAAACTCGTGACGATATTTTCAACACCCTGCGCGATGCCTTGGTCGAGCTGTTCGAACTGGATCCGGCCCGTGTGAGCCTGGAGTCCAATCTGTATCAGGATCTGGAAATCGACAGCATCGACGCGGTCGATCTGATCGATCACATCAAACGCCAGACCGGCAAGAAAATCGCCGCCGAAGAATTCAAATCGGTGCGCACTGTCGGCGACGTGGTCGAGGCGGTCTACCGTCTGGTTCAACCGGCCGCATGAGCCGATTGATCGGCCTGGGCCTGCTGCTGGCCGGTCTGCTGTACCCCTTTGCGGTGTATTTCGGCATGGAGCACTTTGCCCCGTGGCAGTTTGGTCTGCTGCTGGGCAGCCTGTGGCTGGCGCGGGCGCTGACCGGTGAGCGCAAGCCCGGCAGCCTGTGGATGGCCGGCGTGGCCATTGTGTTCTGCCTGCTGCTGGCGCTGTTCGACAGCCCGCTGTTGCTGCGCTGGTACCCGGTGCTGATCAGCGGATTCATGCTTGTGCTGTTCAGCCTGAGCCTGAAATTCGGGCCACCGATGGTCGAGCGCCTGGCGCGGTTGCGTGAGCCAGAGCTACCGGACATCGCGATTCGCTACACGCGCAAGGTCACCGTGGCCTGGAGCGTGTTTTTCTTCTGCAACGGTTTGTGCGCTGCCCTGCTGACCCTGTGGGCGCCGCTGAATTGGTGGATGTTGTACACCGGCCTGATCTCCTATGGATTGATCGGCCTGATGTTTGCCATTGAATGGCTGATACGACAACGGGTAAGAGGCCGTACATGAACTGGATAAAACTTGAGCAGCTGTTGCTCAAGCCTGAGCCGACGCGGGCCATCAGCCACGTACCGGCGCTCGAACATGCGCAACTGTGCGAGCAGGCGCTGAGCGTTGCCGCCGGTCTGCAAGCTCGAGGCGTGAAACGCCTGGCTGTGCACCTGGAAGATGCCGCCGAACTGGCCATCGCTTTGCTGGGTGCATGGCGTGCAGGCGTGAGTGTTCTGTTGCCCTCGGACCTGCAAGCGCAAACCCGCGAGCGCTGGTTGGCTGAAGTCGATCTGTGGCTGACGGATCAAGCCGATGACGCGCAACTGAGCGACGTTCAGCAGCCGCCGCTGCCCGGTGCCGAACTGGATCTCGACAAGTGCCGTCTGAGCCTGTGCACGTCCGGCTCCAGCGGCGAGCCCAAGCGCATCGACAAGACCTTGCGTCAACTGGCCAATGAAGTCGAAGCGCTGGAGCAATTGTGGGGCGCGGACCTCGGCGAGGCCTGCATCATCGGCAGCGTCGCCACACAGCATATCTACGGTTTGCTGTTTCGCGTGCTGTGGCCGCTGTGCGCCGGGCGCCCGTTTGTACGCAAGCAACTGGCGTTCCCCGAAGACTTGCAGCGCGCCAGCCGCGAACATCCAGCCTTTGCGTGGGTGGCCAGCCCGGCATTGCTCAAGCGTATGGGCGACAACCTCGACTGGCCGGCCCTGAGTGCCGTGCGCCGGGTGTTTTCTTCCGGTGGCGCGTTACCGTTCGAGGCCGCGCAGAGCCTGCAGCAACGCTTGCAGCAATGGCCGACGGAAATCCTCGGCAGCTCGGAAACCGGCGGTATCGCCTGGCGTCAGGGCGAACAACTGTGGCAACCGTTCGCCGGTGTTGAATTGAGCCAGGACAGCGAAGGCGCCCTGCTGATCGCTTCACCTTACCTGCCCGCCGGGCACGTCGAGCACAGCGCCGACGCCGCGCGTATCGCCGCCGATGGCCGTTTCGAACTGCTCGGACGCCTGGACCGGATCGTCAAACTCGAAGAAAAACGCATCTCTTTGCCCATGCTCGAACAGGCTTTGGTCGCCCACGATTGGGTCGCCGAAGCGCGCTTTGGCGTAGTCCAGGAAAACCGCGCCTCCCTCGGTGCTCTGCTGGTGCTCAGCGAGGACGGCCTGTTTGCCTTGCGGGAGCATGGCCGTCGCAGTCTGACCGAAACCCTGCGCCAGCATTTGCGCCACCACTGTGAAGCCTTGGCCCTGCCCCGCCGCTGGCGGCTGGTGCGGCAATTGCCATTGAACAGCCAAGGCAAACTGCCGCAGGCCGATATCGAAGCGCTGCTGATGGCGCCGCGTCCGAAAGCGCCCGAAGTGCTGGAACAAGTCGAAACCTCTGGCGAATGGAGCCTGCAACTGAGCGTGCCTCCGGATCTGGCTTATTTCAGTGGTCACTTCCCTAAAGCCCCGGTATTGCCCGGCGTGGTGCAGGTGGAATGGGCACTGAACCTCGGTCGCCAATTGCTCAATCTGACTGGCCCGTTTGCCGGCATGGAAGTGCTGAAATTCCAGCAACTGGTGCGGCCTGGGGATGAAATTCAACTGCACCTGCGCTTTGATCCTGAGCGCGGCAAATTGTACTTCGCTTATCGCAATGACACGGCGACCTGTTCCAGTGGGCGGATTCTTTTGGGTGTAGAGCATGGCTGACCTTGGTGAGTGCTGCGCACTCAATCGCGAGCAGGCTCACGCCTACAGGGATCGCGGTCTTCCAATGGAGAACACGTATGCATAACCCTTGTGCCGTTATCCCGGTCTACAACCACGAAACCGCGATCGGCACCGTGGTCGACGCCCTGCTCGCGCAAGGTCTGCCGTGCATTCTGGTGGACGACGCCAGCACGCTCTCCTGCGCCAGAGTGCTCGACGGTTTGGCGGAACGCGACAACGTGCACCTGGTGCGCCTGACCGCCAATCAGGGCAAGGGCGGCGCAGTCATGACCGGTTTGCGCGAAGCCGCGCTATTGGGTTTCAGCCATGCGCTGCAGGTCGATGCCGACGGGCAACACGATCTGCACGATGTCGCCCGTTTTGTTGAAGAATCCCGCGCCCATCCCGAGGCGATGATCTGCGGTTATCCGCTGTTCGACGAGAGCGTACCGAAAGGTCGTTTGTACGCGCGCTATCTGACCCATGTGATGGTCTGGATCAACACGCTGTCGCTGCAGATCCGCGATTCGATGTGCGGTTTCCGCGTCTATCCGCTGGCCCCGACGCTGGCGGTGATCGACTCGGCAAAAGTCGGCAAGCGCATGGATTTCGACTCGGACATTCTCGTGCGCCTGTCGTGGCGCAATCAGCCGATGCGCTGGCTGCAAACCAGCGTGCATTACCCGCTGGACGGCGTATCGCACTTCCGTCTGTTCCACGACAACGCACTGATTTCCAGCATGCACACACGGTTGTTTCTCGGCATGTTGCTGCGTTTCCCGGCGATCCTCTGGCGGCGGTGGCGCGCATGAGCGGCGAAGCCGACAAGCAGCACTGGGCTGACCGCGAGGAACGCGGCAGTTTCCTGCTGATGAAATTCACCGCGTTCGCCGCCAAGGTCCTTGGCCGACGCCTGCTCAGTCCGTTGCTGTACGGCATCGTCCTGTACTTTTTCCTGTTCGGTAGCACCGCACGGCGCAGTGCCTGGCAATACCAGCAGCGCCTGGCCGCATGGAGCCAGCGCGAAGATTTACGCCCCACGCATTGGCGGGTGTTCGGCCAGTTCATGGCATTCGCCGATTCGATGCTCGACAAGCTCGATGTGTGGAACGGCAAGCTGCGCATCGAACAGATCGAAATCATCGACCCCGCCCTGCTGCGCAATCAATTGCGCGGCAGTCGCGGGCAACTGCTGGTCGGCGCGCACCTGGGCAACCTGGAAGTCTGTCGCGCACTGGCGGAGATCGGCGAAAAGGTCACCATGAACGTGCTGGTACACACCAAGCACGCTGAGCAATTCAACCGTTTGCTGGGCGAGGCTGGAGCGACCAATCTGCGCCTGATTCAGGTCAGCGAGCTCGACCCGGTGATCATGCTGCAACTGCACGAACGCCTGGAGCGCGGCGAGTGGCTGGCGATTGCTGGCGACCGCGTGCCGCTGCACGGCGGGCGCAGTGTCACCGTGGACTTTCTCGGCCATCCGGCGCCGTTCCCGCAAGGCCCGTGGCTACTCGCCGGCCTGCTGAAATGCCCGGTCAATCTGCTCATGTGCCTCAAACAGCCGGACGGCCACTATCGCCTGACCCTCGAACCCTTCGCCGACGCCGTGGTGTGGAAGCGCAGCGAGCGCGAGCAGGTCATTCATCAGTGGGCCACCCGCTACGCGCAGCGCCTGAGTCACTATTGCCTCGAAGCGCCGCAACAATGGTTCAACTTTTACCCTTTCTGGAAGACCGATGACGACGCCAACCCATGAGCCGGTAACCTTCGGCGAACGCCCTTTGCGCATCGAAGACGTGCTGGCCCTGGCCAACCGTCAGGCGCCCGTGCAGTTGCAGAACGACGCCGACTATCGCGAGCGCATCGCCAAGGGTGCACGTTTTCTCGATTCGCTGCTGGACAAGGAAGGCGTGATCTACGGCGTGACCACCGGTTATGGCGATTCCTGCGTGGTTGCGGTGCCGCTGCATCACGTCGAAGCGTTGCCGCGCCACCTCTACACCTTCCACGGTTGCGGGCTGGGCAAACTGCTCGACGCGCAAGCCACTCGCGCGGTGCTGGCGGCGCGTTTGCAGTCGCTGTGTCACGGCGTGTCCGGGGTACGCGTTGAATTGCTGGAGCGTCTGCATGCCTTCCTCGAATACGACATCCTGCCGCTGATTCCTGAAGAAGGTTCGGTCGGCGCCAGCGGCGATCTGACGCCGCTGTCCTACGTCGCCGCAACGCTATCCGGTGAACGTGAAGTAATGTTCCGTAGCGAACGTCGCCAGTCTGCCGATGTGCATCGCGAACTCGGCTGGGCGCCGCTGGTGTTGCGTCCGAAAGAAGCCTTGGCCCTGATGAACGGCACTGCGGTGATGACCGGTCTCGCCTGCCTCGCCTTCGCCCGAGCCGACTATCTGCTGCAACTGGCCACGCGCATCACTGCGCTCAATGTGGTCGCACTGCAAGGCAACCCGGAACACTTCGACGAACGCCTGTTCGCCGCCAAACCGCATCCGGGGCAAATGCAGGTCGCCGCGTGGTTGCGCAAGGATCTGGCGATCGACGCACCGACCGCGCCGCTGCATCGATTGCAGGATCGTTACTCGCTGCGCTGCGCCCCGCATGTCCTCGGGGTGTTGGCCGACAGCCTGAACTGGCTGCGTTCGTTCATCGAAACCGAACTGAACAGCGCCAACGACAACCCGATCATCGACGCCGAAGCCGAACGCGTGTTGCACGGTGGGCACTTCTACGGCGGGCATATCGCGTTCGCCATGGACAGCCTGAAAAATCTCGTGGCCAACGTTGCTGACCTGCTGGATCGGCAACTCGCGCTGCTGGTCGACGAACGCTACAACCACGGCCTGCCGAGCAACCTCTCCGGTGCTCCGGCGGACCGGGCAATGATCAACCATGGCTTCAAAGCCGTGCAGATCGGTACCAGCGCGTGGACCGCCGAAGCGCTGAAAAACACCATGCCGGCCAGCGTGTTCTCGCGCTCCACCGAGTGCCACAACCAGGACAAAGTCAGCATGGGCACCATCGCCGCCCGCGACGCGATTCGCGTGCTGGAGCTGACCGAACAGGTCGCCGCCGCCACCCTGCTCGCCGCCAATCAAGGCGTATGGCTGCGCGCCCAAGCTGAAGATGCCCGACCGCTGCCACCGTCGCTGGCGGCAATGCACGCAGAACTGGCCAAGGACTTCCCGCCGGTGATCGAAGACCGCGCGCTGGAAGGCGAATTGCGCCTGTGCCTGCAACGTATCGCCGCACAACACTGGAGGCTGCATGCGTAGCGCCGGAGTACTTCACGCCGACACCGAAATCCTTGTGCCGTTTTTCGACGTCGACACCATGCACGTCGTGTGGCACGGCCATTACGTCAAGTATCTGGAAGTCGCGCGTTGCGCGTTGCTGGACATGATCGGCCACAACTACACGCAGATGGCCGAGTCCGGCTTCGCCTGGCCGATCATCGACCTGCAATTGCGCTACGTCCGTGGCGCGGTGTTCGGTCAGCGCCTGAATGTACGCGCCAGCCTGGTCGAGTGGGAAAACCGCCTGAAGATCAACTACCTGATCACCGACCTGCAAAGCGGCGAACGCCTGACCCGCGCCAGCTCGGTGCAGGTTGCCGTTGAAGTGAGCAGTCGCGAGATGCAACTTGCCTCACCGAAAGTCTTCACCGATGCCGTGGAAAGGATGCTGCGATGAACCTGTTATTCAGAAGCCTTGGCGCAGTGGCGCTGCTGGCCGTGTGCTCTTTGGCCAACGCCTTCGATCTGCAACAACTCAGCGAGCAACTGGCGAAACCGGATGTGATCCACGGTCAGTTCATTCAGGAAAAACACCTGCGTGCATTACCGCAGCCGCTGATCAGCAAGGGCAGTTTTGTTCTGGCGAAAAACCATGGCCTGCTCTGGCTGCTGAAAACCCCGCTGCAACAGGACTACCGCATCACCGCCAAAGGCATCGCCCGGCGTGAAGGCAATGGCTGGCAGATGCTGCCGAACAAGAGCGCCGGGGCCGAGCAGAACCGCTTGTTCCTCGCCGTGCTGCAAGGCGACAGCAGCGGCCTGCAACGCGACTTCGAACTGGCCCTGAGCGGCGACGCACAGCAGTGGAAACTGACCCTGACCCCGCGCTCGCTGCTGCTCAAGCAAGTGTTCAACCAGATCAATATCGACGGCGGCACGCTGGTGCAAACCATCGAACTGCTGGAAACCCAGGGCGACAGCACCGTGCTGCGCATGCAGGACAGCACTGCTGATCAACCGTTGAGCGACGCGGAGCAACATGACTTTGCCGAGTGAACGCAGGCTGCCCTGGCTGTTTCTGATCCTTTTGCTGGCGGTCATCGCCCTGGCCGGTTGGCAGTGGCGCGACGGTGCGCCGCTGTCGGCCAATCTGATGGAGCTGGTCCCCGGCACCCACCCCGACGCCCTCGAACTGCGCGCCGAACAACGCATGCAGGAACCGCTCAACCGCGAGATGCTGGTGCTGGTCGGCCACACCGATCGTCAGCAAGCGGTGGCCATGGCGCAGACGCTGGGCGAGCAATGGCAGGCCAGTGGTCTGTTCGAGAAAGTGCAGTGGAACCTGCAGGCGGATCTGCCAGCGCTGCGCACGCAACTGCTGCACGGGCGGCTGGCGATGCTCTCGGCGGATGATCGGCAACTGCTGATCGAACATCCCGACGTGTTCATTCAGCAACGCGTGCAGGCCCTGTTCGACCCGTTCAGCGGTTTCAGTCTGGTGCCGAGCCAGGATGACTGGCTGGGCCTGACCGGGCGCATCCAGAACAGCCAGCCGCAGCACGGTTCGGTGCAACTGGACATCGGCAGCGGCGCGTTGATTGCCGATGCCGACGGCAAGAGCTGGGTGCTGCTGCGCGCACGTACCACCGGCAATGCCTTCGATATGAACCTGCCGCTGCAAGTCGCGGCGCTGCTACAACACAGCCGCGAGCAGGCGGCGAAATCCGACGTGCAACTACTGGCCGCCAGCGGCTTGCTCTACGCGGCCAACGGTCAGCAGCAAGCCACGCGCGAAATGACCTGGGTCGGCGGCGGTGCCACGGTCGGTATCCTGTTGCTGCTGTTGCTCGCTTTCCGCCGCTGGCGCGTGTTGCTGGCGTTCGTGCCGGTGCTGGTCGGCATGCTCTTCGGTGCGGTGGCGTGTGTGGCGCTGTTCGGCCATATGCACGTGATGACGCTGGTGCTCGGTTCCAGTCTGATCGGCGTGGCCGTGGATTACCCCCTGCACTATCTGTCGAAGAGCTGGAGCCTGAAGCCGTGGCGCAGCTGGCCGGCGTTGCGTTTGACGCTGTCCGGGCTGACTCTGAGCCTGGTCACCAGTGCCATCGGATACTTGGCGCTGGCGTGGACGCCGTTCCCGGCGCTGACGCAAATCGCGGTGTTCTCCGCCGCCGGCTTGCTCGGTGCCTATCTGTCGGCGGTGTGCCTGTTGCCGGCGTTGCTGAAAAACGTCGAACTGCGCCCCGCGCAATGGCCGCTGCATCTGGCCGAGCGCATGGTCGCGCTGCGCGAAAAACTCCTCGAACGCGTGCACACGCCGGTGTTGCTGGCGTTGCTGCTCGCCTTCTGTGTGGGCGGTCTGGTGCAGTTGCAAAGCAAGAATGACATTCGCCAGTGGGTCGGCGCGCCGCAACGCCTGACCGACGAAGCGCAGACCATCGCGCGCATCACCGGCTATCAGCCGACCAGCCAGTTTTTCCTCGTACGCGCCGACAATCAGCAGCAATTGCTCGAGCGGCAGGCCGCGCTGAGCGAGCGTCTGCAGCAACTGGTCAACCTCGACAAGCTGCAAGGCTATCTGGCCCTCGATCAACTGGTCAGCCCGCCAAACCAGCAAGAACAGGTACGCCAGGCGCTGAACAAACTGCCGCAATACTGGCAGCCACTGCTCGACCTCGGCGTCCCGCTCGCCGCGCTGCAAACCGAACTACAGCAATTGCAGACCGTGCCTGCCGAGGACATCGACGCGGCATTGGCCGGCCCGCTCGGCGAGCCTTATCGCACGCTCTGGCTCGGTCCGACGGAAGACGGCGTAGCGGCAATGACCAGCCTGCAAGGCTTGAACAACCCGGCGCTGTTGCGGGTGCAAGCGCTGGACTTGCCGGGGGTAATGCTGGTCGATCGTCTCGGTGAGTTGAATGAAGTCTTTGCTGCGACGCAAATCAGCGCTGCTGAACTGAAACTCGCCTCCTGCGCGTTGATCGTGCTGGTGCTGATGCTGCCGTTCGGCCTCGGCGGCGCGCTGCGCATTGTCGCCCTGCCGTTGCTCGCCGCTTTGTGCAGTCTGGCCAGCCTTGGCTGGCTCGGTCAGCCGTTGACCCTGTTCAGCCTGTTCGGCCTGCTGCTGGTGACGGCGATCAGCGTCGACTACGCGATTCTCATGCGTGAGCAAGTCGGTGGTGCGGCGGTGAGCTTGCTGGGTACCCTGCTGGCCGCTGTGACGACGTGGTTGTCGTTTGGTTTGCTGGCGGTTTCCAGCACGCCGGCGGTGAGCAATTTCGGTATGTCGGTGAGCCTCGGCCTCGCGTTCAGCTTCATGCTCGCACCGTGGGCCGGACGCCACGAACAGGCCGCCGCCGTCACGGAGCCAGCAGCGTGATGATCGTCGGCTTCTGGCTGCTGGCCCTGGCGCTGTTTGCCGTGGCCACTCGCGTCGGGCGCCACTTCGGCCTGATCCCGATCGTCAGCCAGTTGCTGCTGGCGAGCTTCGGCTTGCCGCTGCTGATGTACTTCTGGATAGAGCCGGGCTGGCAGCTCAGCGGCGCACAACTGATTGCGCCTGACTGGCTGAAAAACCTCTACAGCCTGAGCTTTGCTTTGCTGCTCGGGCATATCCTCAGCGATGTGATCGACCTGAAACTCGATCGGCAGAGCGTGAAAATCGCCGTGCCGAGTTTCCTCGTGCCGTTCGCCAGCGGTCTGGCGGCAGCGTACTGGCTGTTGCCCGCGCAGCCGTGGCTCAACTCATTGGCGATCGGTCTGGTGTTCGCGATTACCGCGATCCCGGTGCTTTATCTGTACCTGCGCCACATCGATTATCCGCCCGCCGCCACGCGCCGACTGGTGCAGACCGCGATCCTCATTGATCTGACCTGCTGGACATTGTTCGGGCTCGCCCAAGGCAGTCTGCACCTGAGCAGTCTGTTGTTGCCGCTGGGCCTCGCCTGTGTGCCGCTGTTGTTGCGCGTCATCGGCGTACGCCGACCACTGACCTACAGCCTCGGTTTTTTCGCGTTGCTGGTGATGGCCGAGCATTACAAACTCAATGCGCTGATCTTCGGCATCGGCTACCTGCTGTGCATGGCCGCGCTGAAAGTGCCGCTGGTGCTGCCGTTGCCGGCGCACTGGATGAGGCGTTTGCAGACGTGGCTGGCGATCCCGCTGATCCTCACCTTCGGCATCGTCCAGATCGATGTGCACAGCGCCCTCGCCAGCCTCGGCGCAGTGCAATGGGCGGCGCTGCTGCTGTTGCCGATTGCCAGTAAACTGCTCGGCAACTGGCTCGGCCTCGGCTGGGCCGGCGCGTCGTTCGAAGGCGCCAGCCGCTGGCGCGAAAGTGTGCTGCTGAACATTCGTGGTCTGAGCGAAATCGTCTTTCTCAATTTGCTGTTGCAACAACAACTCATCACCCCGGCGCTGTACTTTGCGCTGATGCTGATGGGTCTGATCGCGACGCTGCTACCGGCTCTGATCGGCCTGCATCGCGCGCCTTTGAATCTGAAACAGCCTCTGTCCCGGAGCTCACGTGCCAATCGTTGAAATGGAATCCCGTCAGGTCGTGATCATCGGCGCCGGCCCTTCGGGCGCCATCGCCGCTGCACTGCTCAAGCGCAAGGGCCACGATGTGCTGGTGCTCGAGCGCCAGCACTTCCCACGCTTCTCCATCGGCGAAAGCCTGCTCAGCCATTGCCTGGATTTCGTCGAAGAGGCCGGCATGCTCGACGCCGTCAACGCCGCCGGCTTCCAGTGCAAGACTGGCGCCGCCTTCGCCTGGGGCGAGCGTTACAGCGCCTTCGATTTCGGTGACACCTTTACCGGCGGCAAACCGACCACGTTTCAGGTGCAACGCGCCGATTTCGACAAACTGCTGGCCGATCAAGCGGCGCTGCAAGGCGCGGAAATCCGCTACGGCGATGCCATCGTCAGCGTCGATTTCGAGCGGACGAAACCGCAGCTGAATGTGCGTCGCGAGGACGGCAGCGACTATCGCGTCGAAGCGGATTTCGTCCTTGATGCCAGCGGCTACGGCCGCGTGTTGTCACGACTGCTGGACCTCGAAGCACCGTCGAATTTCCCGGTGCGTCAGGCGGTGTTCACCCACGTCGAAGATCACATCGATAACCCGGCATTCGACCGCGAAAAAATTCTCGTCACCACCCATCCGGAACACCGCGATATCTGGTTCTGGACGATCCCGTTCAGCAACGGACGTTGCTCGGTGGGTGTGGTCGCGGCCGAGGAACACTTCAAGGGCCGTGACAGCGATCTGGATGCCTGCCTGCGCAGCTTCATCGCCGAAACCCCGAGCCTTGCCGGCGTGTTGAACAACGCTGTCTGGGACACCCCGGCACGCACCCTCGGCGGCTACGCGGCCAATGTGAAAACCCTGCACGGGCCGGGCTTCGCACTGCTCGGCAACGCGGCGGAATTTCTCGACCCGGTGTTTTCCTCCGGCGTGACCATCGCCATGCGCTCGGCGAGCATGGCCGCTGCCGTGCTGCATCGTCAGTTGCAGGGTGAAACGGTCGACTGGCAAAGCGAGTTCGCCGAGCCACTCAAGCGCGGCGTCGACACCTTCCGCTGCTACGTCGAGGGCTGGTATGCCGGTACTTTTCAAGACGTGATTTTTTATGAAGACAGCCAGGCCGACATCCGCCGGATGATCTGCTCGATCCTCGCCGGCTACGCCTGGGACGAACGCAACCCGTTCGTCAGCGAGGCGCGCCGCCGCTTGAAGATGATTTCCGAACTCTGTGCAAAGGACGCCCCATGAATTACTTGAGCGACAGCTACGTCGAGGAAACCCGCTTCGGTCTCTGGTTCCTGCGCAGCCACACCTGGCAGCACCATGTGTTGCGCGTGGCAATCAATGATTTGCGTGGCTTGTTCAGTGAAGCGCTGCCGGAACATCCGGTGTTGCTGGACGCCGGTTGCGGACAGGGCAAGTCGTTCGGTCATCTGCGCCAGACCTTCGCGCCACAGCGTTTGATCGGCGTTGACGCCGATCCGCACAGCCTGGAGTTGAGCGCTGAAGAAGCGACGCGTCTGGGCCTTGATGTAGAGCTGATCGGCAGTGATTGCGCGACGCTCAGTGTGCCGGACGCCAGTGTTGATCTGCTGTTCTGTCACCAGACGTTCCACCATCTGGTCGAGCAGGAAAAAGCGCTGGCCGAGTTTTATCGGGTGCTGAAACCGGGTGGCTATCTGCTGTTCGCCGAATCCACCGAGGCTTACATTGATACGTGGGTGATTCGCTGGCTGTTCCGCCATCCGATGCACGTGCAAAAGAGTGCGGCGCAGTATCTGCAGATGATTCGCGGGCAGGGTTTCGAGTTTGCCGAGAAAAATGTCTCATACCCTTATCTGTGGTGGAGCCGGTCGAAGGATTTTGGTTTGCTGGAGCGGTTTGGCTTGCGTAAGCCGAAGCCATTTGGTGAGCGCGAAGAGACGTTGGTGAACGTCGTCGCACGTAAACCGCTTGAAGGTGCCATCTGATGCCCCCCTTTCGACCTGCACACGTAGAACCCTGTGGGAGCTGGCTTGCCAGCGATAGCGGTGAATCAGCTTGCATCAGTGCCGGATGTGCCAACGCCATCGCTGGCAAGCCAGCTCCCACAGTGTCCGCGGTGTGGCGACTTTTTGTGGTCAGCATGATGCTTTTGTTAAGTGCCTGCGCCAGCCAGGCGCCGCTACCGGCAGGCAACCCGACGCTGCCCCTGCCGCTGCAATTGCACATCGAACGCCAGCAAGCCGAACAACGTCAGGACTGGTTGCTGGTGATCCAGCGCGAAGGCCCAGGCATTCGCTGGTCGATGATGGATCCGCTGGGCATTCCCCAGGCGCGTCAGCAACTGATCGACGGCCACTGGCAGGCCGATGGGCTGCTGCCACCGAACCCGGAAGCCCGGGAATTGTTTGCCGCGCTGTTGTTCGCCCTGACCCCGTCCGGCGAGTTGCAGCGCAATTACCCCGCCGCGCTGCAACAGGGCCAGCAACGCTCCCTGCCGACACGCTGGGATATCCGTTATTCACAACCGTTGAGCTTCGAATTGAACCTGCCCCAAGGCCCGCACTATCGCGTTTCTCCGTTGGATGAACCAACGCCATGACCGCTTACCTGAATGCCCTCGGCGTGATCTGCGCACTGGGCCGCGATAAACAAACCGTTGCGCGCAACCTGTTCGCCGGCGACTGCTCGGGTATGCGCCCCGAGTCCGGCTGGGTGGCGGAGCGTGAGTTGCCCGTCGCTGCCGTCCGCGGTGAGCTGGCGCCGATCCCGGCAGAACTCGTCGATCAACGCAGCCGCAACAATCAGTTGCTGCTGGAAGCGGCGTTGCAGATTCGCGATGACATCGATCAAGCGATCCAGACCTTCGGCCGTGAGCGCATCGGCGTGGTCCTCGGCACCAGCACTTCGGGCATCGACGAGGCCAGCCGTGGTCTGGCGCACTATATTCGCGAGCAGGAGTTCCCGGCGGAATACGATTATCGTCAACAGGAACTCGGCGCACCGGCCAATTTCCTCGCCGACTGGCTGCAACTGAGCGGCCCGGCGTATGTGATTTCCACGGCGTGCACCTCCAGCGCCCGGGCACTGATGAGCGCTCAGCGTTTGCTCGATCTGGGCCTGTGCGACGCGGTGCTGTGTGGCGGCGTCGACAGCCTGTGCAAACTGACCCTCAACGGTTTCTCGTCACTTGAAGCGATGTCCGACGAGCGCTGCAATCCATTCTCGGCCAACCGCAGCGGCATCAACATCGGCGAAGCGGCGGTGCTGTTCGTCATGAGCAAGCAACCCGGCGACGGCCCGACCATTGCCTTGCTCGGCGCCGGCGCCAGCTCCGACGCCCATCACATTTCCGCCCCTGAGCCGACCGGGCGCGGTGCCTTGCAAGCGATGCAGAAAGCCTTGAACCGCGCTCATCTGCAAGCAGCGCAGATCAGCTACCTGAACCTGCACGGCACCGCTACCCAACACAACGACGCCATGGAAAGTCTGGCGGTTGCCACGCTATTCCCTGAGGGCGTGGCCTGCTCGTCGACCAAACCGATGACCGGCCACACCCTCGGCGCGGCCGGCGCGCTGGAGGCGGCGTTCTGCTGGCTGAGCCTGAGCGCCGACAATCCAGATCACGCCTTGCCGCCGCACGTCTGGGATGCGCAGGCCGATCCCGCGCTGCCGCCACTGCAGTGGGTGACCACGAGCGAGCGCCTGACGTCCATTGCACCCCGCTACCTGATGAGCAACTCGTTTGCCTTCGGCGGCAACAACGTCAGCCTGATTATCGGAGACGCCCCATGACTGATTGGCCGCTCGCCGAACTACTGCCCCATGCGGGCGACATGATTCTGATCGACAGCATCACGAGCTTTGACGACGAGCAGATTTACACCCGCCTCACGGTCAAGCCTGATGGCCTGTTCAATCTGCCCGACGGCAGCCTGCCGGCCTGGGTCGGCATCGAGCTGATGGCACAGAGTGTCGCCGCGTTTGCCGGTTGTCACGCGCGGCAGAAAGGCAACCCGGTAGAGCTGGGCTTTCTGCTCGGCACACGCAAGTTCGAGTGCAATGTCGAAGCCTTTCCCGCCGGCAGCGAGCTGACCATCCATGGCCTGCGCTCGCTGGAAGACGACAACGGCATGGGCGTTTTCGAATGCCATATCAACGGCGCCGGCATTCACGCCAGCGCGCGTCTGAATGTGTTCCGTCCGCCTCAGGTCAATCAATATCTGCAACAGACACAGGAGTCGAACGATGACTGAATCCGTACTGGTCACCGGCTCCAGCCGTGGCATCGGCCGCGCCATTGCCTTGCGCCTGGCACAAGCCGGGCACGATATCGTCCTGCATTGCCGCAGCGGTGTGGCCGAAGCGCAAGCCGTTCAGGCTGAAATCGAAGCCTTGGGGCGGCAGGCGCGGATTCTGCAATTCGACGTTGCCGACCGGGAAACCTGCAAAACCATTCTTGAAGCCGACGTCGAAAGCCACGGCGCCTATTACGGCGTGGTGCTCAACGCCGGGCTGACCCGCGACGGCGCGTTTCCAGCGCTGAGCGACGACGATTGGGACGTGGTTTTGCGCACCAACCTCGACGGTTTCTACAACGTCCTGCACCCGGTGATGATGCCGATGATCCGCCGCCGCGCCGCCGGTCGCATTGTCTGCATCACTTCGGTGTCGGGACTGATCGGCAACCGTGGCCAGGTCAACTACAGCGCCTCCAAGGCCGGCGTGATCGGCGCGGCAAAGGCGTTGGCGATCGAGCTGGGCAAGCGCAAAATCACGGTTAACTGCGTCGCACCGGGCCTGATCGACACGGCGATGCTGGATGAAAACGTGCCGGTGGAAGAATTGATGAAAATGATCCCCGCGCAACGCATGGGCACCCCGCAAGAGGTGGCCGCTGCGGTGAATTTCCTGATGTCGGCGGAAGCCTCGTACATCACCCGCCAGGTTCTGGCGGTCAACGGAGGCTTGTGCTGATGAAGCGCGTCGTCGTCACCGGCATGGCCGGCATCACTTCGCTGGGCAGCGACTGGGAGACCATCGCCGGCAACTTCGCGGCCAACCGCAGCGGCATCCGCCGCATGGACGAGTGGGATCGCTTCAGCGAACTCAACACGCGTCTGGCCGGGCCGATCGATGACTTCGAAGTGCCCGCGCACTGGACCCGCAAGCAACTGCGCAGCATGGGCCGGGTGTCGCGACTGGCAGTCGGCGCGGCGGAAAAAGCCCTGGCTGACGCTGGTCTGCTCGGCGATGAATCGATCAAGGACGGGCGCATGGGCGTGGCCTGTGGTTCGTCCACCGGCAGCACCGACGAGATCAAAGCGTTCGGCAACATGCTGCTCAACTCGGTGGCCGAAGGCCTCAACGCCAACTCCTACGTGCGGATGATGCCGCACACCACCGCCGCCAATATCAGCATTTTCTTTGGCCTCACCGGTCGTTTGATCCCGACGTCCAGCGCCTGCACCAGCGGCAGCCAGGGCATCGGTTACGCCTACGAGGCGATCAAGTTCGGTCGCCTGCCGCTGATGCTCGCCGGCGGCGCCGAAGAGCTGTGCCCGACCGAAGCCATGGTCTTCGACGCGCTCTACGCCACCAGCCTGAAAAACGATGCCCCACAGACCAGCCCACGCCCTTACGACAAGGGCCGTGACGGTCTGGTGATCGGTGAAGGCGGCGGCATGCTGGTGCTCGAGGAGCTGGAACACGCCCTCGCCCGCGGTGCGCACATCCACGCCGAGATCGTCGGTTTCGGCAGCAACGCCGACGGCCAGCACACCACCCGCCCGGAACAAGTGACCATGCGCCGCGCCATGGAACTGGCGCTGGAAGACGCTGGGCTGACCCCGGATGCCATCGGCTATGTAAATGGTCACGGCACGGCTACAGAACAGGGCGATATTGCCGAAACACTGGCAACCAGCAGTTTGTTCGGTGAACGCATGCCGATCAGCTCGCAGAAGAGCTTCCTCGGCCACACCCTTGGCGCCTGCGGCGCGCTGGAGTCGTGGTTCAGCATCGAGATGATGAACCGCGACCTGTACGTGCACACGTTCAACCTCGACGAGGTCGATCCGCACTGCGGCAAGCTCGATTACCTGCGCGGCGAATTCCGCCAGATGCATCACGACTACGTGATGAACAACAATTTCGCTTTTGGTGGCGTCAACACCTCGTTGATTTTCCGCCGCTGGCACTGACCGCAACACGTTTGGAGTGAAGGGAATGACTCAGTTTCACCGCATCGCCGCGCTACTGGCACTTGTTCTTGTGCTCGGCGGTTGCACCAGCAAACCGGTTTACAACGCCAAGGAAGAGTTCTCGCCCAACCTCGGCTTCACCCAGCAACAGATGAGCCGCGCGATCGTCACCGCGCTCAACGACCGCCAATGGGTCGTGCAGTCGGTGCGTCCGGGCATGATCAAAGCGGCGATCACCGTGCGCGGTCGCCATCACGCCGAAGTCGACATCCCGTTCACCCCGACTTCGTTTGAAATCGACTACCGCAGCAGCTACGGCCTCGATGCCAAGGACGGCAAGATCCATGGCAACTACAACCGCTGGGTCAACCGCCTGCGCGACAACGTGCTCAAAGAGCTGTCGATCAACCCGGACATCGAGTTCGTCAACGACCTGGGCATCGTCAAACAAGGCGCCGACGAGCCGACGTACCTGAGCTTCCGTGAAGGCGTCAAACGTGCCACCGACGCCGGCCTGCTCGACGGCAGCGTGAAGTTCTACCTGGCCGGCGAAACCCTGCCAAAACAGGTGCGCAAACTCGACACCGTGAGCAGCAGCCGCAAGACCAACGGCTCGAACAAATCCGATGAAGACGCCTGCTTCTGGGCCCTGCAATCGGCTCTGGCGACCCTGCAGAACGCGGCGAAGAACGCCGACGCCAATGCGGTGATCAACATCGCCAGTGTCGACCAGCGCGACCTGTACAAAGACACTGAAAAATTCCAGTGCCGTGCCGGGCTGGTGGTGTCGAGCGTGGCGCTGCGTGGGGATCTGGCGCACGTGGATTGATGGGATTGCAGAAACGACAAAGGGCGCCATTTGGCGCCCTTTGTCATTCAGCCCGGATCAAGTACTGGCGTGTAACTTCAACCCTAACGCCTTCACCACTTTCAGGATTGTTCCGAACTCGGGGTTTCCTTCACCTGATAGTGCGCGGTAGAGGCTCTCTCGGGACAACCCTGCGTCACGTGCGACCTGAGTCATGCCTCGCGCTCTTGCTATGGTGCCAAGTGCCTTGGCGATAAAAGCCGGGTCATCTCCAGCCTCCTCCATGCAGGCGTCCAGATAGTTAGCCATGTCCTCTTCTGTCTTGAGGTACTCGGCTGAGTCCCAACGAGTGAATTTTTCGGTCATGGGTTTTGCTCCTGCCAGGACTCCGCGATGAGCCTGGCTTGCTTGATGTCTCGGGGTTGGCTGCTCTTGTCTCCGCCGCAAAGGAGGATGACCACTTGCCGACCTTGTTGCATGAAATAGACTCGATATCCGGGGCCATAGTCAATTCTGACTTCGCTGAGCCCTTCACCGATATTTGACATCGCCAAAATTTCCGTCAGCCATACGATCAATTCGCACCTGAATACGCATCCTGGCGCGACTATCAGCCAACTTTAAAAGCCAGCTGGAAAATGTGGAACTTCGAAGAATCTCAGTCATGGCCGAAGTGTAGCCTTTGAGCTACACATACTCCACACTGTTTTCTCTGTAGCAGATGTACGGTGTCTACACTCTTTGAATCAGCGAATGTTCATCGCTACGTCAAGGAGATGACCATGCAAGTGAAAGCCCTGATCGCCGCTGCGCTTTTCGCGCTACTGCCCAGTTCCAGCCACGCCACCAACCTGATGTACATGCCCTTCGAAACCGTGCTGTCGGATGCGATTCGCGCCGGGCGGCTGGATGGCAGTGTGAAATTCTATCTTCTCGGCAATGGGCCGCAGGGGACGCAGCAGTTGTTACGCCGAGGGGTGGTCAGTGATTTGAAGACCAATGGCTTCAACAAGAGTGACCACAACTCCTGCGAGTGGGTGCTGCAGTCGAATCTGATCAAATTGCAGGCCGATGCCAAGCGGGTCGGCGCGAATGCGGTGGTCAATATCGTCAGCTATTACGACCAGCATGTGCGCAAGGATTTGAATACGTACGAGTGCCGGGCGGGGATATTTGTCACGCGGGTGGCGTTGAAGGGGGATTTGGTCCACGTAGATTAACCTGAAATCACTTTGAAGCCATTGACCGGACACGGATTGATACTGCCGCAGAACGTATACGTTAATTATTCATCTGCTGATAAAAGCAATGCTTATATAGAAATCAACCAAAAAGCGCACAGCAACAAGAAATATATTCTTAAAACCTGTCAAGGTTGACAGGTGCGAAGGGAATCGAACTGTTTTATTTTCATTCTTCGCGAACTCATGCATTACAACCCAGAGAAAGATATCTTACTTTGCCAAAATCTACTGGAGTTCAGTTAAATGACCACAACCATAAAAGACGAAGCAGAACTTAAGAGCATGTTGGTATCATTGATGGTGCAAGCCACTAAAGACGCCAATAGCGCCAATCAAACATTTGAAGAGCAGGCAACATACATCTTCAACGTAAAACCCCGGCAGCAGGATCCGTTTTTTGAAATGCTTCACCGCCCATCCATAAAGGAATACTTATTGACGGCCAAGGTAACCGCCAGTGGCTCTTCGACCCCGATATCTCTCGACAAGTATATCGAGGACTTTCATTATGGCGACACCCACCCATCTACCATTGACACTGAAAAGGAAGTCATAACCACCCACAATTCAACCACAATGAGGTGCCGGATATTTATAAACCTAAATGTTATTAATAAATATCTGTTAGCTCAATAAAAATCTATTTCGCGGTTCTCGTGAGGTTACCTTGGTCGGCTCACTGAACTTATGTGCCTTCTACTTCGGGCTTCTTCTCGGGCAGGCTTGCTCCCACAGGTGACTTTGATCAAATGTGTGTAAGGCTGCTCGCGAAGGGCCATCAGCCCTCACAAAGGCTCGACCTTACGCGTAAGCAGTTCGACAAACGCCTTGGCCATCGGTGACTTCTGATCCTTGCGCTGCACCAGCCACACCGCAGAAACAGCCTCTGGATCCAGCAATGGTCGATAGACTACGCCGTCGATGCGCATCCGCTGATAGGACGCGGGCAGCACCGAAACCCCCAGCCCCGCTGCGACCAGACCGATAATGGTCATCGCCTCGCCCGCCTCTTGGGCGAAGTGCGGGCTGAATCCGGCATCGCGCGCCAGGCTCAGCAATTGCGCATAGAGCCCGCTGCCATAGCTGCGCGGGAAAAACACGAACGGTTCCAGCGCCAGCGCCGAGAGGAAAAGACCTTGGTCGCTGCCCTGGGCCAACGGATGCTTGGAACTGAGCACCGCCACTAACGGCTCGCGCATCAACTCAACCACGCTCAACGAATCCGGCAAGCCCAGCGGGCGCATGATCCCCACCTCGATCGATTGATCGAGCAGGGCATCGGCGACCATGGTGCTACTCATCTCGCGCAGGTTCAGATGCACCGCCTGAAAGCGCTGACGAAAGGAAAAAATCGCCTGCGGAATCGTCGAGTTGAACGGCGCCGACGAGGTAAAGCCGATCTTCAACTCACCCAGTTCACCCAGTTGCGCGCGTCGGGCGACGTCCGCCGCTTTATCCACTTGCGCCAGGACCTGCCGCGCCTCTTCCAGGAAGAGCCGGCCGGCCTCACTCAGTTCGACCCGACGATTGGTGCGCTCGAACAATCGCGCACCGACCTCCTGCTCCAACGCTTGAATCTGCTGGCTCAGCGGCGGCTGAGAAATCCCCAGCACCTGTGCCGCACGGCCGAAATGCAGTTCTTCGGCGACAGCGATGAAGTAGCGCAGATGACGCAATTCCATGGGAACCCCATTAGGTCGTTAAAGCTATCAAACAGGTCGAACAATATATTGGATAGAAACATTAGCCAGCTATATGATTTTTTCATTGCCTGCCTGGCCGTGCCCTCCGAGGTCTGAAGTGAAAACTGCTGTCGCGCCCCTTGCCCACGAAGTCCCGCCTGCTGCCGCGGACGATGTCGCCGCCGAGCTACAAGAGATCTACATCGAAAAAGGCACGCCGATGTTCATGCGCACGGTGCTGGCGCTGTTCAGCGGCGGGTTCGCGACGTTTGCCCTGCTCTATTGCGTGCAGCCGATGATGCCGCTGCTGTCCCACGAGTACGGGATCAACGCGGCGCAGAGCAGCCTGATCCTTTCGGTGGCCACCGGCATGCTCGCCATCGGTTTGTTGATCACCGGGCCAATTTCCGATCGGATCGGGCGCAAACCGGTGATGGTGACGGCGCTGTTCGCGGCAGCGCTGTGCACCATGGCCAGTGCAATGATGCCGAGTTGGGAAGGCGTGCTGATCATGCGCGCGCTGATCGGGCTGTCGTTGAGCGGGCTGGCAGCGGTGGCGATGACGTATCTGAGCGAAGAGATCCATCCGCAGCACATTGGTCTGGCGATGGGTTTGTACATCGGCGGCAACGCGATTGGCGGAATGAGCGGGCGCTTGATTACCGGGGTGTTGATCGACTTCGTCAGTTGGCACACGGCGATGCTGGTGATCGGCGGTCTGGCGATGATTGCCGCAGCGGTGTTCTGGAAAATCCTTCCCGAGTCGCGCAACTTCCGTTCACGCTCGCTGCACCCGCGCAGTTTGCTCGACGGCTTCACCATGCACTTTCGCGATGCCGGGCTGCCGCTGCTGTTTCTTGAAGCGTTCGTGCTGATGGGCGCGTTCGTCACGCTGTTCAACTACATCGGTTATCGCTTGCTGGCCGCGCCGTACAACCTCGATCAGGTGTTCGTCGGCTTGCTGTCGGTGGTGTACCTGTCGGGCATCTACAGCTCGGCAAAGATTGGTTCGCTGGCGGACAAACTGGGGCGACGCAAAGTGTTGTGGGCGACCATTGCGCTGATGTTTGCCGGCCTGGCATTGACGATGTTTACGCCACTGTTGCTGGTGATTGTCGGCATGTTGATTTTCACCTTTGGTTTCTTCGGTGCGCACTCGGTGGCGAGTAGCTGGATCGGTCGACGCGCGACCAAGGCCAAGGGCCAGGCGTCGTCGTTGTACCTGTTCAGTTATTACGCCGGGTCGAGTATTGCCGGGACGGCGGGCGGGGTGTTCTGGCATCTCGGCGGCTGGAACGGGATCGGCTTGTTTATCGGCGCGTTGTTGCTGGTGGCGCTGCTGGTGGCGTTGAAGCTGGCGAAGTTGCCGCCACTTGGCGGTGTGAAAGCTTAAAAGCAAAAGATCGCAGCCTTCGGCAGCTCCTACAGGGAAACGCGAATCCCAATGTAGGAGCTGCCGCAGGCTGCGATCTTTTGATCTTGATAAAACGCCCGGCATTTAGCCGGGCGTTTTTTATTGTGTCGCGATCACTCGTGATACTGCGCCGACAGCTCATGCACCGCGCGCAGGAACGCACCGGCATGCTCCGGATCAACCTCAGGCGTGATGCCATGGCCGAGGTTGAACACATGACCGCTGCCCTTGCCGTAGCTCGCCAGAATGCGCCCGACTTCAGTGCGGATCGCTTCCGGTTTTGCGTAGAGTACGGTTGGGTCCATGTTGCCTTGCAAGGCAACCTTGTCACCAACACGGGCGCGGGCGTTGCCGATGTCGCAGGTCCAGTCCAGGCCGAGCGCGTCGGCACCGGCGTCGGCGATGCTTTCCAGCCACAGGCCGCCGTTTTTGGTGAACAGAATCACCGGGACCTTTCGACCGTCGTGCTCGCGGATCAGGCCGCTGACGATTTTCTTCATGTAGGCCAGCGAGAATTCCTGGTACGCCGCCGCCGACAGGTTGCCGCCCCAGGTATCGAAGATCTGCACCGCTTGCGCGCCGGCCATGATCTGGCCGTTGAGGTACGAAGTCACCGATTGCGCCAGTTTATCCAGCAGCAGGTGCATGGCTTGCGGGTTGTCGTAAAGCATCGCTTTGGTCTTGCGGAAGTCCTTCGACGAGCCGCCTTCGACCATGTAGGTCGCCAAGGTCCACGGGCTGCCGGAGAAACCGATCAGCGGCACACGACCGTTGAGCTCGCGACGGATGGTGCTGACCGCGTCCATGACGTAGCCGAGGTCTTTGTGCGGATCAGGGATCGGCAGCGCTTCGATGTCAGCCAGGGTGCTGACGACTTTCTTGAAACGCGGACCTTCACCGGTCTCGAAGTACAGGCCTTGGCCCATGGCATCGGGGATGGTGAGGATGTCGGAAAACAGGATCGCCGCGTCCAGTTGTGGATAGCGGTCAAGCGGTTGCATCGTGACTTCGCAAGCGAATTCCGGATTCATGCACAGGCTCATGAAATCACCGGCCTGGGCGCGGCTGGCGCGGTATTCCGGCAGGTAGCGGCCGGCCTGGCGCATCATCCACACCGGGGTGACGTCAACGGGTTGCTTGAGCAGGGCGCGGAGGAAACGGTCGTTCTTCAGGGCAGTCATGTCGGCATCCGGAAAAAAAGTGCGGGCATTTTCTCAGAGCGCGAGGGAAAAGGCACGGATGCAGGTCAGCCTTTTGTCTATCGGGTCAATTTATTGCGTTGGAATGCAGACTTTGTGACGCCACAAAACACTGTGGGAGCTGGCTTGCCAGCTCCCACAGGTATTGCGGTGCAGCTTAAAACGGGTTTAGACGCCCAGGTAATCGAGGATCCCTTCGGCGGCATTGCGGCCTTCGAAGATCGCCGTCACCACCAGGTCGGAACCGCGCACCATGTCGCCACCGGCGAAGATTTTCGGGTTGCTGGTCTGGTGCTTGTACTGACCTTGCTCAGGCGCAACAACGCGGCCCTGGCTGTCGGTCTGGATCTCGAACTGCTCGAACCAAGGTGCCGGGCTCGGGCGGAAGCCGAAAGCGATAACCACGGCGTCGGCCGGGATGATCTCTTCGGAACCCGGGATCGGCTCTGGGCTGCGACGGCCACGGGCATCCGGTTCGCCTAGACGGGTCTCGACCACCTTCACGCCTTCGACCTTGTCTTCACCGACAATGGCGATCGGCTGGCGGTTGTAGAGGAATTTCACGCCTTCTTCCTTGGCGTTCTTCACCTCTTTGCGCGAGCCGGGCATGTTCGCTTCGTCACGACGATACGCGCAGGTCACCGATTTGGCGCCCTGACGGATCGACGTGCGGTTGCAGTCCATCGCCGTGTCGCCGCCGCCCAGCACCACAACCTTTTTGCCTTTCATGTCGACGAAATCTTCCGGCGACTTTTCAAAGCCCAGGTTGCGATTGACGTTGGCGATCAGGAAGTCCAGTGCGTCATAAACGCCTGGCAGGTCCTCACCGGCAAAACCGCCCTTCATGTAGGTGTAGGTGCCCATGCCCATGAACACCGCATCGTATTCGGCGAGCAGTTGTTCCATGGTCACGTCTTTGCCGACTTCGGTATTCAGACGGAACTCGATGCCCATGCCGGTGAAGACTTCGCGACGATTGCTCAGCACGGTCTTTTCCAGCTTGAACTCGGGGATGCCGAAGGTCAGCAGACCACCGATTTCCGGGTTCTTGTCGAACACCACCGGGGTCACACCGCCGCGTACCAGCACGTCGGCACAACCCAGACCCGCCGGGCCTGCGCCGATGATCGCGACACGTTTGCCGGTCGGTTTGACCTTGGACATGTCCGGGCGCCAGCCCATGGCGAACGCGGTGTCGGTGATGTACTTCTCGACCGAACCGATGGTCACCGCGCCGAAACCGTCGTTAAGGGTGCAGGCACCCTCGCACAGACGATCCTGCGGGCACACCCGGCCGCAGACTTCCGGCAGAGTGTTGGTCTGGTGCGACAGCTCGGCGGCCTGAAGGATGTTGCCTTCGGCCACCAGCTTCAGCCAGTTTGGAATGAAGTTGTGCACCGGGCACTTCCATTCGCAATACGGGTTGCCACAACCCAGGCAGCGGTGGGCCTGATCGGCCGACTGCTGGGGTTTGAACGGTTCGTAGATTTCCACGAACTCTTTCTTGCGTTGACGCAACAGTTTCTTCTTCGGATCCTTGCGCCCGACATCGATGAACTGGAAGTCGTTATTCAGACGTTCAGCCATTGTTAAAACCTCATCAAACTCTTCAGGCGCATATCACTGCGGGTTGGCACGAGTGCTGGAAAGCAACGACTTCAGGTTGGCAGCCTTAGGCTTGACCAGCCAGAAACGGCGCAGGTAGTCATCGAGGTTTTCGGCGAGTTCACGACCCCACTCGCTGTCGGTTTCCGCGACGTACTCGTTCAGCACGTTTTGCAGGTGGCTGCGATAGGCTTCCATCGCCTCGCCGCTGATCCGCTGGATTTCCACCAGTTCGTGGTTGACCCGGTCAACGAAGGTGTTGTCCTGATCGAGCACATAGGCGAAACCACCGGTCATGCCAGAGCCGAAGTTGTAACCGGTCTTGCCCAGAACGCAGACAAAACCACCGGTCATGTACTCACAGCAGTGATCGCCAGTGCCTTCCACAACCGTGTGGGCACCGGAGTTACGCACGGCGAAACGCTCGCCTGCGGTGCCGGCGGCGAACAGCTTGCCGCCAGTCGCGCCGTACAGGCAGGTGTTGCCGATGATGGCGCTTTCCTGAGTCTTATAAACGCTGCCCTTCGGCGGCACGATGGTCAGTTTGCCACCGGTCATGCCTTTGCCGACGTAGTCGTTGGCGTCGCCTTCGAGGTACATGTTCAGACCGCCGGCATTCCACACGCCGAAGCTCTGACCCGCCGTCCCTTTGAAGCGGAAGGTGATCGGCGCTTTCGCCATGCCCTGGTTGCCGTGCTTGCGCGCGATTTCGCCGGAGATCCGCGCGCCGATCGAACGGTCGCAGTTGCAGATGTCCAGATCGAACTCGGCGCCGCTCATGTCGTTGATCGCCGACGAAGCCATCTCGACCATTTTCTCGGCCAGCAGGCCTTGGTCGAACGGCGGGTTGCGCTCAACACCGCAGAACTGTGGCTTGTCTGCCGGGATGTGATCGCTGCCCAGCAGCGGGGTCAGATCCAGGTGATGCTGCTTGGCGGTCTGGCCTTCGAGGATTTCCAGCAGATCGGTACGACCGATCAGCTCTTCGAGGGAGCGCACGCCGAGCTTGGCCAGCCACTCACGGGTTTCTTCGGCGACGTAGGTGAAGAAATTCACCACCATGTCGACGGTGCCGATGTAGTGATCCTTGCGCAGCTTCTCGTTCTGCGTCGCAACGCCGGTGGCGCAGTTGTTCAGGTGGCAGATACGCAGGTATTTGCAGCCCAGCGCGATCATCGGCGCAGTACCGAAGCCGAAGCTTTCGGCGCCGAGGATTGCAGCCTTGATCACGTCGAGGCCGGTTTTCAGGCCGCCGTCGGTCTGCACCCGGACTTTGCCGCGCAGGTCGTTGCCGCGCAGGGTCTGGTGGGTTTCAGCGAGGCCGAGTTCCCACGGTGCGCCAGCGTATTTGATCGAGGTCAGCGGCGAAGCACCGGTACCACCGTCGTAGCCGGAGATGGTGATCAAGTCCGCATAGGCCTTGGCCACACCGGCGGCGATGGTGCCGACGCCCGCTTCCGCTACCAGCTTCACCGAAACCAGTGCCTTCGGGTTGACCTGTTTAAGGTCAAAGATCAGCTGCGACAAATCTTCGATCGAATAGATATCGTGGTGCGGCGGCGGCGAAATCAGGGTCACGCCCGGCACTGCGTAACGCAGCTTGGCGATCAGCCCGTTGACCTTGCCGCCCGGCAGTTGCCCGCCCTCGCCCGGCTTGGCGCCTTGCGCAACCTTGATCTGCAGCACTTCAGCGTTGACCAGGTATTCCGGGGTTACACCGAAACGGCCAGTGGCAACTTGCTTGATTTTCGAGCTCTTGATGGTGCCGTAACGTGCCGGGTCTTCACCACCTTCACCGGAGTTGGAACGCGCACCGAGGCGGTTCATGGCTTCGGCCAGGGCTTCGTGCGCTTCCGGCGACAAGGCGCCCAGCGAGATACCAGCGGAGTCAAAGCGCTTGAGCACCGATTCCAGTGGTTCGATTTCACTGATGTCGAGCGGCTTGTCGAGGGTCTTGACCTTGAACAGGTCGCGAATCATCGACACCGGACGGTTGTCCACCAGCGAGGTGTATTCCTTGAACTTGGCGTAGTCGCCCTGCTGCACGGCGGCTTGCAGGGTGTTGACCACGTCCGGGTTGTAGGCGTGGTATTCGCCACCGTGGACGAACTTCAGCAGACCGCCCTGCTGGATCGGCTTGCGCGGGCTCCAGGCTTCGACGGCGAGTGCTTTCTGCTCGGCTTCGATGTCGACGAAACGCGCACCCTTGATGCGGCTCGGCACGCCACGGAAGCTCAGGTCGCAGACTTCTTCGGACAGGCCGATGGCCTCGAACAGCTGCGCACCGCGGTACGAGGCGATGGTAGAGATGCCCATCTTCGACAGGATCTTCAGCAGGCCTTTGGTGATGCCTTTACGGTAGTTCTTGAACACCTCGTAGAGGTCGCCCAGCACTTCACCGGTACGGATCAGGTCGCCCAGCACTTCGTAGGCCAGGAACGGATAGACCGCCGAGGCGCCGAAACCGATCAGCACGGCAAAGTGATGCGGATCACGGGCGGTCGCGGTTTCAACAAGGATGTTGGAATCGCAACGCAGGCCTTTTTCGGTCAGGCGGTGGTGCACCGCGCCGGTCGCCAAGGATGCGTGGATCGGCAGCTTGCCCGGGGCGATATGGCGGTCGCTCAGAACGATCTGGGTACGCCCGGCGCGCACGGCTTCTTCAGCCTGATCGGCAACGTTGCGGATGGCCGCTTCGAGGCCGACGCTTTCGTCGTAGTTGAGGTCGATGATCTGCCGCTCGAAACCCGGGCGGTCGAGGTTCATCAGCGAGCGCCACTTGGCCGGCGAAATGACCGGCGAGCTGAGGATCACGCGCGAGGCGTGTTCCGGCGACTCCTGGAAGATGTTGCGCTCGGCACCGAGGCAGATTTCCAGCGACATCACGATCGCTTCCCGCAGCGGGTCGATCGGCGGGTTGGTGACCTGCGCGAACTGCTGGCGGAAGTAGTCGTACGGCGTGCGCACACGCTGCGATAGCACAGCCATCGGCGTGTCGTCGCCCATCGAGCCCACGGCTTCGTAGCCTTGCTCGCCGAGCGGACGCAAGACCTGATCGCGCTCTTCGAACGTGACCTGATACATCTTCATGTATTGCTTGAGCTGATCGACGTCGTAGAAGGCTGACCCATGGTCGTTGTCTTCCATGGTCGCCTGAATGCGCAGGGCATTCTTGCGCAGCCATTGCTTGTACGGATGACGGGACTTCAGTCGGTTGTCGATCGCATCGGTGTCGAGGATCTGCCCGGTTTCGGTGTCCACGGCGAAGATCTGGCCAGGACCGACACGGCCCTTGGCGAGCACGTCTTCAGGCTGGTAGTTCCACACGCCGATTTCCGAGGCGAGGGTGATGAAGCCGTTTTTGGTGGTGACCCAGCGCGCCGGACGCAGACCGTTACGGTCGAGCAGGCACACTGCGTAACGACCGTCGGTCATGACCACGCCGGCCGGACCGTCCCACGGCTCCATGTGCATCGAGTTGTACTCGTAGAACGCACGCAGATCCGGGTCCATGGTTTCGACGTTCTGCCACGCAGGCGGAATGATCATCCGCACGCCACGGAACAGGTCGATGCCACCGGTGACCATCAGTTCGAGCATGTTGTCCATGCTCGAGGAGTCGGAACCGACACGGTTGACCAGCGGGCCGAGTTCTTCCAGATCCATCAGATCGTTGGTGAACTTGGTCCGACGGGCCTGCGCCCAGTTACGGTTACCGGTGATGGTGTTGATCTCGCCGTTGTGGGCGAGGAACCGGAATGGCTGGGCCAGCGGCCATTTCGGCAGGGTGTTGGTGGAGAAGCGCTGGTGGAACACGCAGATCGCGGTTTGCAGGCGCTCGTCGCTCAGGTCTGGATAGAACGCGGCCAGGTCGGCCGGCATCATCAGGCCTTTATAGATGATGGTCTTGTGCGAAAAGCTGCAAATGTAGTGGTCGGAGTCGACGGCGTTGGCCACCGACGAACGACGACGAGCACTGAAAAGCTTGACCGCCATGTCCTGATCGCTCAGGCCTTCGCCGCCGATGTACACCTGCTCGATCTGCGGCAGGCGCTCAAGGGCCAGGCGGCCGAGGACGCTGGTGTCGATGGGCACTTTGCGCCAGCCGATCAGCTGCAGGCCTTCGGCAAGGATCTCGCGGTTCATGTTCTCGCGAGCGGCTTCGGCCTTGGCCGGATCCTGGTTGAAGAAGACCATGCCCACCGCGTATTGCTTGGGCAGCTCGACGCTGAAGGTTTCCTGGGCAATGGCTCGCAGGAACGCATCAGGCTTTTGAATCAGCAGACCGCAACCGTCACCGGTCTTGCCGTCGGCATTAATCCCACCGCGGTGGGTCATGCAGGTCAGGGCCTCAATGGCCGTTTGCAAAAGGGTATGACTGGGCTCGCCCTGCATATGGGCTATCAGGCCGAAACCGCAGTTATCCTTGAATTCATCTGGTTGGTACAGACCTGCTTTCATAGACACTTTCTCACCAGGCTGCCTCTTTTCGAGGCAAATTTCTTTTCAATTCAACCACTTGCATCCTGCGCCGAACGTACGCCGGCTTAGCGGGGGCAAAAGGGTGGTCATTGTACACAGCGACACAGAGGCTCACAAATTTGACGACGAAATGTCGCAAATTCATGTCGCATTTGTGAAAGGTTTAAAGCGATCTGCTGTGCTAGTCAAAACTTTTTTAATTTTGACCGCAACGACTCAAAGACTACTGTGACGCAGACACCACAAGGCACGCGACCTGGAAGGAAGCGCGCACTTGCAGAAATTTTGAGGTGCTTGGAGAGGCGGCCTGGGTAAGGCCGCCGAATCTTCAGCGAGTTGTTGCCAGTTCCTGTTGGACGCTGGCGACAGTGCGAGGCCAAGGTTTACCAGCCTGAACCTTCGCTGGCAAGGCCTTGATGGCAGAAACGGCTGCATCACGATTGGCGAAGTTGCCGTAGGTGATCACGTAAAGCGGTTTGCCGTTGAGGACTTTCTTGAAATAGCGGTACTCGCCGCCCTGCTCCTTGACGAAGTTTTGCGCGGCCGCTTCAGAGCTGGTGCCGAGGATCTGCACCACATAATTGCTGGTCGGCTGACCGGCGTACCAACTGCCACCGGCCGCTTTGGCGACGGTCACGGGTTTTTCGGCCGGTTTGGCAGCAGTGGCGGGCTTGGCCGGCGCTGGAGCCGGTTTCGCCGCTGGCGCTGCCGGAGCAGGCTTGGCGGTGGCGACTTGCGTCGGCGCTGGAGTCGGTTTGGCCGCCGGTACCGGCACCGGTGTCGGCGCAGGACCTGCCGGGACACCTGCCGGTGGTGCCGAAGTGGTCACGGTTGGCGGTGTGGCGCTGGAGCCTTCCAGAGGTACGCCGTCGTCGCCTTCGGTGATACCGCCAGCGGCTTCAGCCAACGGTCCGCGCATGACCGGTTGCGAGTTGCCGACCAGCGGCAACGGCATGGGCTGCGTATTGCCGGCGAACTCGACGTTCGGCGCGCCGCCATTGGCACCCTGCCCCAATGGCAACTGTGCCTGTTCATTGGCAGGAGCGCCGGTGGTTGGCGCCTTGTTGCGACCCGGCATCAACCAGGCGGCGGCGACCGCGACCACAACGACGGCGGAAATCGCCAATACGTGTTTCTTCGGCATGTTGAACCCCATACTTGGACGCTTGACCGCAGAGCGGCTGGCAATCATGACTTCGATCAGAGCATCGCGAGCGACCTGGTTGATGTTGCCCGGCCAACCCTCGGCACTTTCGTGAATATCAGAGATCTGATCCGCGGTGAAAAGTTCGACACCCCGGCCGGCACCTTCGAGCCGTTGGTCGAGATATTCGCGAGTCTCTTCTTCGGTGTACGGCTGCAACTCGATGACGTGGAAACGCTCTTCCTCAAGGTGCAAAGCCTCGAGCTGAGCGATCAGCGACGACTCACCGAACAGGAACACATGCGGGCGACCTTCCGGTGCGCCGGCACCCAGCGCCATCAGCGCCTCGAGAGCGGACTCGTCGAGTTGCTCGGCGTCGTCCACCAGCAGATAGACTTCCTGACCGGTCAGCGCGAGTTGCACCACCTGATCCAGAATCGCGCCGACTTCGGCCTGGGCCACGTTCAGCGCCTGAGCGACCTGACGCAGCACGCCCGCTGCATCGCCGGCACCACGGGCGGAAACCACCACGCTCTGCACCGATTGCTTGTTGGTGCTGGCGACCAGCGCCTGACGCAGCAAAGTCTTGCCGCTGCCCTGCGGGCCAGTGACCACCAGCAGCAACTGGCTGTAACGCGCCAGATGATGCAGTTGACCCAGCACCGGTTTGCGCTGGGCCGGGAAGAACTTGAAGCCCGGCACGCGTGGTGCGAACGGGTCATGACTTAACTGGAAATGGCCGAGGAACGCCTCGTCGGCATGCAAACTAGTCATCGGAATCTTATTAACCTTTAAGCTGAGCCAGGGCGCGGTAATCCGCTCCCAGCGTGGCCTGTAGAACCTCTTTCGGATAATCGTCGGTCACTACCGCTTCGCCCATCCGGCGCAGCAGCACCAGGCGCAGACGACCGTCGATCACTTTTTTGTCGATTGCCATGTGTTGAAGAAAATCAGCCTCGGTCATTTCAGTCGGCGGCACCACCGGCAGACCGGCGCGCTGGAACAAACGAATGCCGCGATCACGCTCCTCATCACTGATCCAGCCCAGACGCGCGGACATGTCCAGCGCCATCACGGTGCCAGCCGCGACCGCTTCCCCGTGCAACCAGACACCATAGCCCATGTGGGTCTCGATGGCGTGGCCAAAGGTGTGGCCGAGGTTGAGCGTGGCGCGTACGCCGGTTTCCTTCTCATCGGCGCCAACCACCGCTGCCTTGGCTGCGCAAGAACGCTCGATCGCATAAGTCAGGGCTTTCTGGTCCAGCGCGCGCAGGGCATCGACATTGTCTTCGAGCCAGGTCAGGAACGGCTCGTCGCAGATCAGACCGTACTTGATGACTTCAGCCAGACCGGCGGACAGCTCACGCTCTGGCAGGGTTTTCAGGGATGCCGTATCGATCAGCACCACATTCGGCTGGTAGAACGCGCCGACCATGTTCTTGCCCAGCGGATGGTTGATGCCGGTCTTGCCGCCCACCGACGAATCGACCTGGGACAGCAGGGTGGTAGGAATCTGGATGAAGTCGACGCCGCGCTGGTAGCAGGCGGCGGCGAAACCGGCCATGTCGCCAATCACACCGCCGCCAAGAGCGATCACAGTGGTGCGGCGATCATGACGGGCGGTCAGCAGGCCGTCGAAGATCAGTTGCAGGGTTTCCCAGTTCTTGAAGGCCTCGCCGTCCGGCAACACCACAGAAATCACCGAGAACTGCGCCAGGCTGCGGGTCAGACGTTCAAGATAGAGCGGCGCAACGGTCTCGTTGGAGATGATTGCCACCTGCCGCCCATGGATATGCGGCGCCAGCAGCTCGGGCTGATCCAACAAACCTTCGCCAATATGAATCGGGTAGCTGCGCTCGCCTAGATCGACCTTGAGTGTCTGCATGTGTCCCCACAGTGAAGATGGAAGCAGGCGTCCTGCCCTGAATTATTGGTTGTCTGCGGCCTATAGCGGGTATGACGCCGCTCGCACACCATCCGCCACAACCTCGGCGGGCTGTGACAGGACGCCGAGGATAGCGCATTTCGAGCGATGCTTTAACGGGGAGGAAGTTGCGCCAGACGATCGAGAATGTCGAGCACCACCATGCGTGGTGGCCGTTCGTCGGTTTCCACCACCAGATCGGCGATTTCCCGATAGAGCGGATCGCGGATCGCCAGCAAGTCGCGCAGGGTCTTTTCCGGATTGGCGGTGCGCAGCAACGGCCGATTGCGATCGCGCGACGTGCGGCCGACCTGCTGTTCCACGGAGGCGTGCAAATACACCACTCGCCCCCCCTCATGCAGGGCCTTGCGATTGGCATCACGCATCACCGCGCCACCGCCGGTCGCCAACACCACGCCATCGAACGCGCACAGCTCGGCGATCATCGCCTGCTCACGGTCACGAAAGCCGGGTTCGCCTTCCTTGTCGAAGATCCACGGGATATTGGCGCCCGTGCGCAGTTCAATTTCCTTGTCGGAATCTTTGAACGGCAGGCGCAGCTCTTTGGCCAGCAACCGGCCGATGGTGCTTTTTCCAGCGCCCATCGGTCCTACAAGAATCAAATTTCGCACAGAATCAACGACTCACAGCAATCGCCTGGTTATTCATGATACGTGGTGTGAGAAATACCAGCAGCTCGGATTTTTTCTCCGAAACCACATCACGCCGGAAAAGGCGGCCAAGATACGGCACATCGCCAAGAAATGGCACCTTATCTACGACCTTGCTTTGAGTATTTGAGAAAACGCCCCCAATCACGATGGTTTCGCCGTCATTGACCAGCACCTTGGCGTTGACCTCGTTTTTCTTGATCGGCGGTACATCCTGCACTTTGTTCAGGTAATCCGGTTCGTCCTTCGTGACCTTGACCTCCATGATGATGCGGTTGTCGGGGGTTATCTGCGGGGTGACTTCCAGTGACAGCGAGGCCTCCTTGAACGACACCGACGTCGCGCCGCTGGAACTGGCTTCCTGATACGGAATCTCGGTGCCTTTGAGGATTTTTGCGGTCTCTTTGTCGGAGGTGACCACCTTCGGCTGCGAGACGATTTCACCGTTGCCGGTCTTCTCCATCGCGGTCAGCTCGAGATCGAGCAGCACGTTATCGGTGATGAAGGCGATGCCGATCCCTGAGGTATTGCCCACCGTACCCATGTCGACGAACGGCGAGTTGGTGCTGGTGCTGCCCGGCGTACCGATGGTGGTCGATGTGCCGTTGCTCACACCCGAGGTGTTCCAGTTGCCCTTGTTCTGGATCGACCCGCCCCAGCGTACGCCCAGGCTTTTGTCGTAATCGACGTTGGCCTCGACAATCCGTGCCTCGATCATCACCTGACGCACCGGAATATCCAGCTGCGCCACGATCCGCCGCAGTTCGTCGAGGCGATCCTGAGTCTGGTAGGCAATGATGTTGTTGGTCCGCTCATCGACGGTAATCGAACCGCGTTCGTCGATTTTTGCTTCGGCGCTGGTCACCGACTGAAACAGCTTGGCGATGTCCGCCGCCTTGGCGTAGTTCACTTGCAGCAGTTCGCGGCGCAACGGCGCCAGTTCGGCGATCTGCTTCTGCGACTCCAGTTCCTGACGCTCGCGGGCAGCGATTTCGTCGGCCGGAGCCACCAGCAGCACATTGCCGATCTTGCGTTTATCCAGGCCCTTGGTTTTCAACACCAGATCCAGGGCCTGATCCCATGGCACATTTTGCAGACGCAAGGTGATGCCACCCTGCACCGTGTCGCTGGCAACCAGATTGAGGTTGGTGAAGTCGGCGATCAGTTGCAGTACCGAGCGCACATCAATGTCCTGGAAGTTCAGCGAGAGCTTTTCACCAACGTACGCCTGGCGGTCAGCGTTACGCTTTTGCAGGTCATCGACAGTCATCGGGCGGATGCTGACGGTCAGTTTGTTGTCGGTCTGGAAGGTGGAGTACTCATAGGTGCCACTGGGTTCAATCGTAATAACCGTGCGATCAGCGGTTACCCCGGCATTGACGAATTGCACCGGGGTGGCGAAATCCTTGACGTCGAGGCGTACCCGCAGCTTGTCCGGCAACTGCGTGCGCGCGAAGCTGAGGATGATCTTGCCGTCATGCTCCTGGATATCCGGGGCTATGGTCGGATCGGACAGATCGATGACGACATTGCCTTCACCTGCCGTTCCACGCTGGAAGTCCACACCGCGAATCGCCCGGCTTTTCGGCACAAATGCCTTGGCGGGCGCAGCCGCTTTCGCGGTAGCGCGCGGTGCAGCGGCAACAGAACGCGGCGCGATGGCCGGTGCGCCCTGACCGACCACCACGAACAGATTATTGCCCTCAACCCGCGTGGTGTACGGTGCCAGTTGCGTCAGGCTGACAATCAGCCGCGTGCGCTCCTTGGCCTCAACCACCGTGGCCGTGCGTGCATTGCCGCTGCCCAGATCAAGGCTCTTGCTGGCCAACTGACTGGCGACGCCGGGCAGATCCAGGGCAATCCGCGCTGGTGATTCGGTGGTGTAGCCCTTGGGTTGTGGCGGTGGGCCGTCGAACGACAACTTCAGCTCGATGCGATCACCCGGCAACGCCGCCACGTCCAGCGTCTTCAGATTGGCCGCGAGTACCATCGGCGACATCAGCGCTATCCATAGCGAAAAACCGAGGGTGGAGAAAATCCTGTTCATTATTCGACTTCCACTATGAGTGCTCTTTCAAAGGAATGGTGCGCGGACGCTCCAGCCAGGCGCCTTCGCCGTCGGGCACGATCTCGACCACATCGACCTGGGTGGCGCTGATGGCAACGATGCGACCGTCGTTGCGCCCCAGGTAATCGCCGACCTTCAAGCGATGCACACCGCCAGCGCCGCGCAACAACGCGAAGGAGCCGGAAGCATTGGCAATCGTGCCGACCATCTCGAACTGCTCGATGTTGAAACCTTCGAGGTATTGCTTGACCCGGTTAGGGTCGGGTTTGACATTGCGCGAGCCGTGCTTCTGCCCGGCCAGATCGACGCGCACCTGGCGCGAGAACGGACTGCGCAAGTTGGCAGCGCTGTAAGTGAATGTTGGGTAAGACCGGAATGTCGGGGTTGGTTCAATCCTGCCTGCCGGGCGCAGGCGCACTTCGTTCATATAGGCGTCGAGATCACTGAAGTCATCGCTGCCACCACAACCGTTCAGCGCGAGCAGCGTCATCGACAACGCGATGTAACGAATCGGGCTCATTTCTGCAGCCCCTTGTCGTTATAGCGATAGGTCTTGGCAAGGATGCTCATGCGCAGCTTCGGCCCGCCCTCTTTATCGGCAGGAGCGAGTTCGAAATCATGCAAGGTGACAATGCGCGGCAGCCCGGCCACGCCACTGACGAAAGTGGCCAGGTCGTGATAGGCGCCGGTGACGGTGATCTGGATCGGCAGCTCGATATAAAACTGCTGAGTGACCTCCGGCAGCAGCTTGATCTCCTCGAACTCCAGGCCACTGCCCAGACCGGTGCGGGTGATGTCTTCGAGCAGGCCCGGCACTTCGGTGTCACTGGGCAATTGGCGCAACAACACGCCGAAGGTGTTTTCCATCTCCTTCATTTGCTGGGTGTACAGCTCAAGGTTGGCTGACAGGCGCGCCTTGCTGGCGAACTGTTCCTTGAGCGTGGCTTCTTCCTCGCGCTTGGCCTCCAGCTGGTTTTCCAGGTCACTGATGAAAAAGTTATAGCCAAGCGCCAGGACCAACACCATCAACAGCGCCCCGGCGATGGCTTTCACTGCCGCCGGCCATGAGCCGATGTTGCTGGTATCAAGATCGTTGAAATCGATGTCGCGCAGACTTTCCAGCCACTCGGACGGCTTCATTGCTCGTCCTCCACGGTGCGGGGCTGGCTCTGTCGTACCGTCAGCTCAAAGGTGTTGGCCTGATCCACCTGGCCTGCAGTCGTCGCTTTCACCTCATTGAGACTCGGCGCATCGAACCACTCGGAAGCCTCCAGATTGCGCATCAGGTCCGAGACCCGGTTGTTCGATTCCGCAGCGCCACTGATCGACAGGGTTTTGCCGACCATCTTCACATCGGTGAAATACACCCCGTCCGGCAGCGTGCGCGCCAGTTGATCGAAGATGCGCCCGCTGATCTGCCGGTTGCCCTGCAAGTCCTGAATGATGCGCATGCGCTCGACCAGTTGCTGGCGACGGGCCTTGAGATCGCTGATCTGTTTGATCCGTTCGTCGACCACGGCGATCTGCTTGCCGATGTAGTCGTTGCGCGCCACTTGCCGCTCGATGGCGGCACTGATGATTTGATCGGCAATCAGCACTGCGCCGACCGAGCCGACCACCACGCCGATCAAGGCCAGCAGAAAGCGTTTGCGCCGCTCTTCGCGACGTTCTTCGCGCCACGGAAGGAGGTTGATCCGCGCCATCAGTCAAAACTCCTGAGCGCGAGCCCGCAGGCGATCATCAGCGCCGGCGCATCACTGGCCAGCGCACCGGCATTGACCTTGCTGCTCAAGGCCATGCTGGCGAACGGGTTGGCCACTTGCGTCGGCGTACTCAGGCGCTGCTCGATCAAACGATCAAGTCCCGGCACCGACGCCGTGCCGCCGGCCAGCAGAATGTGATCGACCGCGTTGTACTGCCCGGAAGCGAAGAAAAACTGCAAGGAGCGCGACACCTGTTGCACCAGCGCCTCACGAAACGGCTGCAAGACCTCGCTGATGTAATCATCGGGCAGACCGCCCTGCTTTTTCGCCAGCCCCGCTTGTTCGAGGGTCAGGCCATAGCGGCGCTGGATTTCCTCGGTCAGTTGCCGGCCGCCGAACAATTGCTCGCGGGTATAGATGATCTTGCCGTTGTGAAGGACGCTGAGGGTGGTCATGGTCGCGCCGATATCGACCACCGCGACGGTGAGGCGCTCCTGAGAAGCCGCCAATTGCGTGGCCAGCAAGCCGAAGGAGCGCTCCAAGGCATAGGCCTCGACATCGACCACCCGTGCCGTCAGCCCGGCGAGGGCCAACGCCGCTTCGCGGACTTCGACGTTTTCCTTACGACAAGCGGCCAGCAGCACGTTGACCCGCTCAGGGTTGCGCGGCGACACGCCCTGGACTTCAAAATCGATGGCAACTTCGTCCAGTGGATAGGGAATGTACTGGTCGGCTTCGATCTTCAGCTGGTTTTCCAGCTCGTCGTCGGACAGCCCGGCGTCCATCTCGATGATCTTGGTGATCACGGCGGAACCGGCCACCGCGACGGCCACGCTCTTGAGCCCGGTGCGCGCCTTGACCAGCACACGGCTCAGGGCCTGACCGACGCCTTCAAGTTCGGCGATGTTCTTTTCGACCACGGCATTGACCGGCAATGGCTCTACCGCATACGCCTCGACCCGGTAACGATCACCCTGACGGCTCAGTTCCAGCAGCTTCACTGACGTGGAACTGATGTCGATCCCCAGTAACGTATTGGCCTTTTTATTGAAGAGTCCCAGCACTACCAATTCCCTATGACTTTCCGTGAGTTACGGACTCTGTAATACGCATTGCGTTCCTTCACCCCGTCTTGACAGAAGCGCAAATGACGCCCCCAGCAGAAAAGTGCTTATAATGCCCAGCGTTTTTTTCCGCTTTTTACTGCAAGCGCGGATGGTTCTGTGTGTAGCCGGAGCCCCGTCGCCAAATTCATTCTTTGCCCTGGATGTCCAAAAGCCTTGATTCGTCTGCTGAAATTTTTCGGTTGGTCCATCGTCGCCGTTTTCTGCGGACTGCTTTTAGGTCTCAGCGGCGCGTTTCTTTACCTTAGTCCGGGTTTGCCGTCTGTGGAGGCCCTGCGAAGCATTCAGTTGCAGATTCCGCTGCGGGTCTACAGCAGCGACAACAAGTTGATCGCAGAATTTGGCGAAATGCGCCGTACACCGATCCGTTTCGCCGACATTCCCCCCAATTTCATTAATGCGTTACTAAGTGCTGAAGACGACAATTTTGCCAACCACTATGGTGTCGATCCGAGCAGCCTGATGCGCGCCGCGACCCAACTGGTCAAAAGCGGGCACATTCAGTCTGGCGGTAGCACCATCACCATGCAGGTGGCGAAGAACTTCTTCCTGACCAGCGAACGCAGCTTCTCGCGCAAAACCACGGAAATTCTTCTGGCGCTGCAGATCGAGCGGCAGCTGACCAAGGATGAAATCCTTGAGCTGTACGTGAACAAGATCTATCTGGGCAACCGCGCCTATGGCATCGAAGCAGCGGCGCAGGTGTATTACGGCAAGTCGATCCGAGATGTCAGTCTGGCGCAGATGGCGATGATCGCCGGCCTGCCGAAGGCGCCGTCGCGCTTCAACCCGCTGGCCAACCCGGCGCGCAGCAAAGAGCGCCGCGACTGGATCCTCGGGCGCATGTACAAGCTCGGCAAGATCAGCGAAGCGGACTACACCGCGGCGATCAACGAGCCGCTGAACGCCAGCTATCACGTGCCGACCCCGGAAGTGAACGCACCGTACATCGCTGAAATGGCCCGCGCCGAAATGGTCGGCCGTTATGGCAGCGACGCTTACACCGAAGGTTTCCGCGTCACCACCACGGTGCCGAGCAACCTGCAGGAAATGGCCAACACCGCGCTGCACGAAGGTTTGATGACCTACGACCAGCGTCACGGTTACCGCGGCCCCGAGTCGCGCCTGCCGGGCAAGACACGCGAAGCGTGGGCCAGCGAACTGACCAAGCAGCGCACCATCAGCAGCCTGGAGCCGGCCATCGTCACCCAGGTCGACAAGAACGGCCTGCAAGTGCTGACCCGCACCGGCGAAGAACACGTCGCCTGGGACACCATGAAATGGGCGCGACCGTTCCTCAACACCAACAGCATGGGCGCCAATCCGCGCCAGCCGTCGGATGTGGCGCAGGTCGGCGATCTGGTTCGCGTGCAGCGTCAGAAAGACAATTCGCTGAAGTTCAGCCAGATTCCGCAGGCACAAGGTGCGCTGGTGTCGCTGGATCCGCAGAACGGTGCGATTCGCTCGCTGGTCGGCGGTTTTGCCTTCGAGCAGAGCAACTACAACCGCGCGATGCAGGCCAAGCGTCAGCCGGGCTCGAGCTTCAAGCCGTTCGTCTACAGCGCTGCGCTGGATAGCGGCTACACCGCCGCCACGCTGGTCAACGACGCGCCGATCGTGTTCGTCGACGAGTACCTGGACAAGGTCTGGCGTCCGAAGAACGACACCAACACCTTCCTCGGCCCGATCCGCTTGCGCGAGGCGCTGTACAAGTCGCGTAACCTGGTGTCTATCCGCTTGCTGCAGGCGATGGGCGTAGGCAAGACCATCGACTACATCACCCGTTTCGGCTTCAACAAGCAGGATCTGCCGCCCAACCTGTCGCTGGCGCTGGGCACTGCAACGCTGACGCCGATGGAAATTGCGACCGGTTGGAGTACGTTCGCCAACGGCGGCTACAAGATCACCCCGTACATCATCGACAAGATCGAAAGCCGTAACGGCGACACGCTGTTTCTCGCCAACCCGCCAACCGTGCCTCAGGGCGGTTCGGCGACGGACGGTTTCGCCGCGCCGGATACTCAATCGTTCACGGTCAATGCCGCGCCGGTTCCGGGCGAAGCCCCGGGCAACGCAGCTGTGCCACAAGCACCCGCCGTCGCGGAACGTATCGTCGATGGGCGCACCACGTACATCCTCAACAGCATGTTGCAGGACGTGATCAAGCTCGGCACCGGCCGTCGCGCACTGGCCATGGGCCGCAGCGATATCGCCGGTAAAACCGGTACTACCAACGAATCGAAAGATGCCTGGTTCTCCGGTTACAACGCCGATTACGTCACCACCGTGTGGACCGGTTTCGACCAGCCAGAAAGCCTCGGTCGTCGTGAATTCGGCGGCACCGTGGCGCTGCCGATCTGGATGAACTACATGTCGGCTGCGCTGAAGGACAAGCCGCCGCACGTGCAGCCTGAGCCGGAGGGCATCCTCAGCCTGCGGGTGGACCCGGTCAGCGGCCGGGCGGCGACACCGAGCACGCCGGGCGCGTATTTCGAACTGTTCAAGTCTGAGGACACACCGCCGTCGGTGAACGAGCTGGGTAATGGCGCCGTACCGGGCAGCCCGCTGCCGGCGGATGAGCAGGCGCCGATCGATTTGTTCTGATCCAGCGCCATTGAAAAGCCCCGCCTTCGTGAGAAGTGCGGGGCTTTTTTATGGCTGAAGATCAAGAGCCCCTCACCCTAGCCCTCTCCCAGTGGGAGAGGGAACTGATTGGGGGATGCTGGTGAGGGATGCCGACCTGAACGTGCTGTGTTGAATCCATAGGCGCTAATGCACTTTCAGGTCGGTGTATCTCGCGAATCTCCCACGGTCAGTCCCCTCTCACTCAGGGAGAGGGTTAGGGTGAGGGGCTCTTGATCTTCAGGCAATAAAAAGCCCCGACTCTCACGAGCCGGGGCTTTCGGTTGAAGCGCTACAACGGCTTAGCCGTTGAACACGTCATCCACGCTTTTCAGCGGGTAGTTCTTCGGATATGGCAGGGTCGCCACACCAGTCTCGATCGCAGCTTTGGCCACAGCGTCGGAGATCAGCGTGATCAGACGCTTGTCCATTGGCTTCGGAATGATGTACTCACGGCCGAACTCCAGCGGCGCGCCACCGTAGGCATCGCACACGTCCTGTGGAACAGGCAGCTTGGCCAGTTCACGCAGGGCATTGGCGGCAGCCACTTTCATTTCTTCGTTGATGCGCTTGGCGCGAACGTCCAGAGCACCACGGAAGATGAACGGGAAGCCCAGTACGTTGTTGACCTGGTTCGGGTAGTCCGAACGGCCGGTGGCCATGATCACGTCGCTGCGAGTAGCGTGCGCCAGTTCCGGGGAGATTTCCGGATCCGGGTTCGAGCAGGCGAACACGATCGGGTTGGCCGCCATCGACAGCAGTCCTTCAGCGCTCAGCAGGTTCGGGCCGGACAGACCGACGAACACGTCAGCGCCTGCCAGTGCGTCAGCCAGAGTGCGCTTGTCGGTGGCGTGAGCGAATACGGCTTTGTACTGGTTCAGGTCGTCACGGCCGGAGTGGATCACACCGGTACGGTCAACCATGAAGATGTTTTCGATGCGAGCGCCCATGCTCACCAGCAGTTTCATGCAGGAGATGGCGGCAGCGCCGGCGCCCAGGCAGACGATCTTGGCGTCTGGCAGGGTTTTGCCAGCGATTTCCAGGGCGTTGATCATGCCCGCAGCGGTCACGATCGCGGTGCCGTGCTGGTCATCGTGGAACACCGGAATGTCGCACTGCTCAATCAGAGCACGTTCGATCTCAAAGCACTCAGGTGCCTTGATGTCTTCCAGGTTGATGCCACCGAAGGTGATGGAGATACGCTTGACGGTGTCGATGAAGGCTTGCGGGCTTTCGGAGTCGACTTCGATGTCGAAAACGTCGATGCCGGCGAAGCGCTTGAACAGAACGCCTTTACCTTCCATTACTGGCTTGGAAGCCAATGGGCCGAGGTTGCCCAGGCCGAGAATCGCGGTGCCATCGGAAATGACTGCAACCAGGTTGCCCTTGCCGGTGTATTTGTAGGCCAGTTCAGGATCGCGAGCGATCTCACGCACTGGTTCAGCTACGCCGGGGCTGTAGGCCAGCGACAAGTCGCGAGCGGTAGCAGTGGCCTTGGTGAGCTCGACACTCAGCTTCCCTGGACGAGGATTGGCATGATATTCGAGAGCGGCAGTTTTCAGATCAGACATTTTGGCATTCCGCTTTTTACTGTTGGACAGACTGGTCAGCGAGGATACGCGCCTCGCAAAGTCCCCACAAGACTGAGCGGTCACCCCTGTCAAGCGCCCTGCCCTACGACTTTGGGCCAAGAGCCACGGCGTACAAGGGCTGGACTGTTCACAATCGACAGAAAAAATGTCTACAATTTTTCTTCAGGGTGATCTTTGCAACATTGAAGAATCGGTCAGCGGCAGCAACCAACGCGACTGCCCGGATTGCAGCCCACCGCGCCGCGAACGATCGACGATCCAGCCGCGAGCCTCGATCTGCTTGCCTTTGAGCGCCTGCAAACGGGCATTGTCGAATTGTCCGACCAGATTGGGTGCAACGCGCAATACAAGCGCATCCTGCAACTCGATCCAGATTCCGCCGCGATTGCGCTGAACCTTGCTCACACGCCCACTGATCACGGCGAAACCCGAGCGCTGGATCTGCTCCGCTTTCAGTACAGGCGACTGCCGCCAGAGGCCCAGTCCGGCCTTGCGCGCACTGCTTTCGGCGGCTTGCTGACAGGCAACAAGATCGACATTCGGCGCGACTGCGACCTGGAAACCGAGGCCATCGGCGAGCATTTGCGCTTCGAGATTGGCGCCGCTGGCGCTGTAAATATGCGCAAGCGTACGCCCGTAATGGTCTTTGGCTTGCTTGCCAGGCTGCAAACCGACACGTCCGCCGCTGGCATCGACCAGCGCTTGCAGGCGTTGGCGTGCCGCCACTGCGAAGGGTTCGTCGCTGCGACCCTGCCTGCCCAGTTCAGGCGTGTTGAGGCCGATCATCCGTACGCTGCGACCATCGCTCAGGCGCAGTGTGTCGCCATCGACTACGCGCTGCACCGTGACGCTGGTCAGTCCTGCAGGCGCCGGGCAAAAGGCCTGGGCGACGGACAGCCAAATCGCAGACACAAAAAAGGCGCCCGCAAGGGACGCCTTTTTCATCAGTCTGGAGAAGTCGAAACGACCTTCCAAAATGATCAGCCTCAGGCTTTTTTGCCAACGCCGAAAGTAGCGAAACGGTCTGCGAACTTCTGCACGCGGCCGCCGGTGTCCAGAGTCTTCTGCTTACCGGTGTAGAACGGGTGGCATTCGTTGCAAACGTCGATCGCCAGGGCTTTGCCGAAGGTCGAACGAGTTTCGAACTTGTTACCGCACGAGCAGGTAACAGCGATTTCTGGGTAATTCGGGTGGATATCGGCTTTCATGGTGTATTCCTCAGGCTAGCGTGCCGCCACCCAACACTATTGTTGAATACCGCACGTAATTAGGCCGCGGATTCTACCAGACCTTTTCAATCACGCAAGCTGTCACCGAGACCGACCGTCTGCTAGGCTCCCGGCCCATTGCGCTGTCCCTGTGGGAGCGAGCCTGCTCGCGAAGACGATCTATCAGCCAGCATTTTCGTCGTCTGACACACCGCTTTCGCGAGCAGGCTCGCTCCCACAGGTTATGTACACAGTCCTTTTAATCGTCTGTTGATCGAGATCCCCCCGCGTGCCCGACGCCATTCTGCGCCTCGCCCTGCCTTCGCCCTTGCGCCGCCTGTTCGATTATCGGGCCCCGGCCGGTGTGCTGCGTGAGCAATTGCAGCCAGGCATGCGCCTGCGGGTGCCGTTCGGTCGGCGCGAGATGATCGGGATTCTGGTCGAGGTCACCGACACCAGCGAAGTGCCGGTGGAAAAACTCAAACCGGCGCTGGCCCTGCTTGATGCCACGCCGCCGTTGCCACCGGCGCTGTTCAAGTTGTGCCTGTGGACTTCGCAGTATTATCAGCACAGCCTCGGCGACACCCTGAGCTGGGCACTGCCGGTGCTGCTGCGCCAAGGCGAGCTGGCCGAGGCGCGGCAGGAACGTTTCTGGTCGATCGTGCCCGGCGCCAGCCTTGATGATCCGCGCATCGCCCGCGCCCCGCGCCAGCGTGAGGCCTTGGCGACGCTGGCTCAGCATCCACATGGCGTCGCCCATCAGTTGCTGAGCAAACTGATGCTGAGCAAGGACAGCCTTGATCTGCTGCTGGCGAAAAACCTGGTGCAAGTGGAAATCCGCCGCCATGCACCTGGCGTGCGCCATGAGCACTGGCTGGCGCAACCGGAATTGCCGCTGAACACCGAGCAGCGCGCCGCGTATGAAGCGATTCGCGCCGGATTCGACAGTTATCACGCGTTTCTCCTGGCTGGGGTTACCGGCAGCGGCAAGACCGAAGTCTATCTACAGCTGATTCGCGAAACCCTCGAAGCCGGCAAACAGGCGCTGGTGCTGATCCCGGAGATCAACCTCGGCCCGCAGACCCTGGCGCGCTTCGAGCAGCGCTTCAACGCGCGCATCGCCCTGCTGCACTCGGCGGTCAATGATCGCGAGCGCCTCGACGCCTGGCTCGCCGCCCGCGATGGCGAGGCCGACATTATTATCGGTACCCGTTCAGCGCTGTTCACGCCGATGAAAAACCCCGGGCTGATCATCATCGACGAAGAGCACGACGGCTCTTATAAACAGCAGGAAGGTTTGCGCTACCACGCCCGTGATCTGGCGCTGGTGCGTGCGCGGCAGGAAAACATCCCGATCGTGCTCGGCTCCGCGACGCCATCGCTGGAAAGTCTGCACAACGCCTACACCGGCCGTTACGGCCTCCTACGCCTGAATGAACGTGCCGGCGGTGCCAAGCAACCACGTTTCCTGCGCCTGGATGTGAAAAGCCGTCCACTGGACAGTGGGATTTCCGGACCGATGCAGCAGGCCATCGGCCAGACGCTCGCCAACGGCCAACAGGTGCTGGTGTTCCTCAACCGTCGCGGATTTGCGCCGACACTGCTCTGCCACGATTGCGGCTGGATGTCCGAATGCTCGCGCTGCGACGCGCGGATGACCGTGCACCAACGCTACGGCGAACTGCGCTGCCACCACTGTGGCTACGTCGAACGCACGCCGCGCCAGTGCCCGAAGTGCAACAAGGTCGATCTGCGCCCGGTCGGCGCCGGCACCGAGCGTGCCGAGGAACGTCTGGCAATTCTGTTTCCCGATTACCCGGTACTGCGCGTCGACCGTGACAGCACGTCGCGCAAGGACGCGATGAATCAGCTGTTCGCGACGATTCAGAAGGGCCAGCCGTGCATTCTGGTCGGCACGCAGATGTTGGCCAAGGGGCACCATTTTCCACGGGTGACGCTGGTATCGATTCTGGATGCTGACGGTGGCCTGTTCTCCGGCGACTTCCGCGCCAGCGAACGGATGGCGCAATTGATCGTACAAGTCGCCGGCCGTGCCGGGCGGGCGGAAGAGCCGGGCAAGGTAATCATTCAGACCCACCTCGCCGACCATCCTTTATTGGTGCAACTTACCGAACAGGGTTATTTCGCCTTCGCCGAACAGGCTCTGAGCGAGCGTCGCGCCGCCGGCCTGCCGCCGTTTGCGCATCTGGCGTTGTTGCGCGCCGAAGCGCACAAGCCGGGGCAGGCGGAAGGTTTTCTCGATGAGGCGTGCAGCGAGGCTGAGCGCTTGCTGGCTGAACAAAATTTGACCGGCATCGAACTGCTCGGGCCAGTGCCGGCGCCGATGGAACGCCGTGCCGGACGTTATCGCGCGCAGTTGTTGTTGCAGGCGACAGCACGGGCGCCGCTGCATCGGTTGCTGGCCAGTTGGTTGCTGGCGCTGGAGCAGATGCCGAGCGGGCGCGCGGTGCGCTGGTCGCTGGATGTCGATCCCGTCGATTTGTATTGAAGATCAAAAGATCGCAGCCTGCGGCAGCTCCTACAGCAAAATGCGTATCCCCGTGTAGGAGCTGCCGAAGGCGGCGATCTGTTGACCTGAATGTCACCACATATCCATAAGCTGCCTGCTAAGGTTGGCAAGCCCGTCTTCGCAACGGATAATGCCCAGTTTTTCCACCCGCGCATCGATGCGCCCGCCGCGCTTGCGGTCGAAAGAGAAGACCATGAAAGACACCATTCGCCAGCTGATCCAACAAGCCCTCACCCAACTCGTCAACGAAGGTGTGTTGCCTGAAGGCCTGTCGCCGGCGATTCAGGTGGAGAACGCCCGTGACAAGACCCACGGCGACTTCGCCAGCAACATCGCGATGATGCTGGCCAAGCCTGCGGGCATGAAGCCGCGCGATCTCGCGGAAAAAATCATCGCCGCGCTGCCGGCTGACGAGAACGTCACCAAGGCCGAAATCGCTGGCCCGGGCTTCATCAATTTCTTCCAGAACACCCAGGCTCTGGCCAACCGCCTCGATGCCGCACTGGCCGATGCTCACGTTGGCGTGCGCAAGGCCGGCCCGGCGCAGCGCACCGTGGTCGATCTGTCGGCGCCGAACCTGGCAAAAGAGATGCACGTCGGCCACTTGCGCTCGACCATCATCGGCGACGGTGTGGCGCGCGTGCTGGAATTCCTCGGCGACGAAGTGATCCGCCAGAACCACGTTGGCGACTGGGGCACCCAGTTCGGCATGTTGATGGCGTATCTGCAGGAAAACCCGATCACCAGCGACGAGCTGTCCGACCTGGAAAACTTCTACCGCGCCGCCAAACAGCGTTTCGACGAATCCGCAGAGTTCGCCGACCGCGCCCGTGGTCTGGTGGTCAAGCTGCAGGCCGGCGATGCCGAGTGCCTGGCGCTGTGGACCCGGTTCAAGGACATCTCGCTGTCGCACTGCCAGAAAATCTACGAACTGCTCAACGTCAAACTGACCATGGCCGACGTGATGGGCGAAAGCGCCTACAACGACGACCTGATCAACGTGGTCAACGACTTGAAAGCCGCTGGCATGTTGGTCGAGAGCAACGGCGCCCAGTGCGTGTTCCTCGACGAGTTCAAGAACGCCGACGGCGACCCGCTGCCGGTGATCATCGTCAAGGCTGACGGCGGCTATCTGTACGCCACCACTGACCTCGCCGCCGTGCGCTACCGCAGCGGCAAGCTGAAAGCCGATCGCGCGCTGTACTTTGTCGATCAGCGCCAGGCCCTGCACTTCCAGCAAGTGTTCGCTGTAGCGCGCAAGGCCGGTTTCGTGACCCATCCGATGGAAATGGAGCACATGGGCTTCGGCACCATGAACGGCGCCGATGGCCGTCCGTTCAAAACCCGTGACGGCGGCACCGTGAAGCTGATCGACCTGCTGACCGAAGCGCAGGAACGCGCCTACAACCTGGTGAAAGAGAAGAACCCGGAACTGGCCGAAGACGAATTGCGCAACATCGCCAAGGTCGTCGGTATCGGCGCGGTAAAATACGCCGACCTGTCGAAGCACCGCACCAGCGACTACAGCTTCAACTTCGACCTGATGCTGAACTTCGAAGGCAACACCGCACCGTACCTGCTGTACGCCTATACCCGTGTGGCCGGCGTGTTCCGCAAACTGGGCAAGGACTTCAGCGAAGTCGACGGCCAGATCGTCCTCGAAGCCGCGCACGAGCAAGAGCTGGCGGCGAAACTGGCGCAGTTCGGCGAAGTGCTGAACAACGTGTCCGACAAAGGCACGCCGCACATTCTCTGCACTTATCTGTACGACGTTGCCGGTCTGTTCTCCAGTTTCTACGAGAACTGCCCGATCCTCGCCGCCGAGACCCCGGCCCAGATGCAGAGCCGTCTGCGCCTGGCCGCGCTGACCGGTCGCACCCTCAAGCAAGGCCTGGAGCTGTTGGGTCTGGAAACTCTGGAGCGTATGTAAGTTGGCTGCCAAGAAAAAACCTGCACCCAAGCGTGGCGCCAGCCGTTACCAAGCTCCTGCGAAGCAACCGATTCCGGGTTGGCTGTGGATGGCCATCGGCCTGACGGTCGGCGCGTTTATCGTGTTCCTGATGAAGCTGGAGCCGGGCAAAGGCAGCGACACAGTCAAGCGCGAGAAAGTCGAACAGGCGCAACAGCAGAAAGCGTCGAAGATCGCCGAGGCCAACAAGACCCCGCCGAGCCCGACGCAACCGGTGAAGCCGAAGTACGACTTCTACACCCTGCTGCCGGAATCGGAAGTGATCGTGCCGCCGGACGCGGTGCCGGAGAAGACTTTGCCGACGCCACAAGTGCCGGCCATCCCGACAACACCGGTGACCCCGGCGGAAGCGGCGAAGATCGACACCGCGCGCGCTCAGGCGGCGCTGGCCGGGATTACCCCGCCGCCAGCACCACCGGTGAGCAAAGCGGCGCCAGTGACCAAGTTCTTCCTCCAGGCCGGTTCGTTCCGCAAGGAAACCGATGCCGACAAGGTTCGCGCGCAGATCATTCTGCTCGGTCAGGCGGTAGCGGTTGAGTCCGGCACAGTGAAGGATGAAACCTGGTATCGCGTTTTGGTCGGCCCGTTCAGCAACCGTGAACAACTGACCACCGCGCAGAAACAACTGGCCGGTGCCGGCTTCAGCAACCTGTTGTTACAACAACGCCAGAGCCGCTGATTCCCTCCCACACGGGCGCCACAAATCCCCTGTAGGAGCTGCCGAAGGCTGCGATCTTTTGATTTTGTTTCAGATCAAGATCAAAAGATCGCAGCCTTCGGCAGCTCCTACAGGGGGTCGCCGTTCGTCCCTCCGCACCCTCCCCGGTTGAAATCCTCTCCAGCACCCCCATATGAATGGGCATAAGGCACTTTCGCCCCGCTGTGTGGAGACTCTTCCCTTGACCACCATCGTTTCAGTCCGCCGTCACGGCAAAGTCGTCATGGGCGGCGACGGCCAGGTTTCTCTCGGCAATACCGTGATGAAAGGCAACGCGAAAAAAGTCCGTCGCCTGTACCACGGCCAGGTCATCGCCGGTTTTGCCGGTGCCACCGCCGACGCCTTTACCCTCTTCGAACGCTTCGAAGGCCAGCTTGAGAAACATCAGGGCCACCTGGTGCGCGCCGCTGTCGAACTCGCCAAAGAATGGCGCACCGACCGCTCCCTGAGCCGCCTCGAAGCCATGCTCGCGGTTGCCAACAAGGACGCTTCGCTGATCATCACTGGCAACGGTGACGTGGTCGAGCCCGAAGATGGCCTGATCGCCATGGGTTCCGGCGGTGCCTATGCGCAAGCCGCGGCCAGCGCGCTGCTGAAAAAGACCGACCTGTCGGCCCGTGAAATCGTCGAAACCGCCCTCGGTATCGCCGGCGACATCTGTGTATTCACCAACCACACTCAGACCATTGAGGAGCAGGATCTCGCTGAATAAGCCTGACGCGGCCCTGTGCCACGGCTTGTTTCTGCTTGAGGACCGTCAATTACTATGTCCATGACTCCCCGCGAAATCGTCCACGAACTCAACCGCCATATCATCGGCCAGGACGATGCCAAGCGCGCCGTCGCGATTGCCCTGCGCAACCGCTGGCGCCGCATGCAGCTGCCTGAAGAGCTGCGCGTTGAAGTGACCCCGAAAAACATCCTGATGATCGGCCCGACCGGTGTCGGTAAAACCGAGATCGCCCGTCGCCTGGCGAAACTGGCCAACGCCCCGTTCATCAAAGTCGAAGCGACCAAGTTCACCGAAGTCGGCTACGTCGGTCGTGACGTCGAATCGATCATCCGTGATCTGGCTGACGCCGCGATCAAGATGCTCCGCGAGCAGGAAATGACCCGCGTTCGCCATCGCGCTGAAGACGCTGCCGAGGACCGTATCCTCGACGCACTGCTGCCGCCGGCGCGCATGGGCTTCAGCAATGAAGAAGCGCCAAGCTCCGATTCCAACACCCGCCAGCTGTTCCGCAAGCGCCTGCGCGAAGGTCAGCTGGACGACAAGGAAATCGAGATCGAAGTGGCCGAAATGGCCGGCATCGAAATCGCCACGCCGCCGGGCATGGAAGAGATGACCAACCAGCTGCAGTCGCTGTTTGCCAATATGGGCAAGGGCAAGAAGAAGTCGCGCAAGCTCAAGGTCAAAGAAGCGCTGAAACTGGTGCGCGACGAAGAAGCCGGGCGTCTGGTCAACGAAGAAGAGCTGAAAGCCAAGGCGCTGGAAGCGGTTGAACAGCACGGCATCGTGTTCATCGACGAGATCGACAAAGTTGCCAAGCGCGGTAATGTCGGCGGTGCCGATGTGTCCCGTGAAGGCGTGCAGCGCGACCTGCTGCCGCTGATCGAAGGCTGCACCGTCAACACCAAACTGGGCATGGTCAAGACTGACCACATCCTGTTCATCGCCTCCGGCGCGTTCCACCTGAGCAAGCCGAGCGATCTGGTGCCGGAGCTGCAAGGCCGTCTGCCGATCCGTGTCGAACTCAAGGCGCTGAGCCCGTCGGATTTCGAACGCATCCTCAGCGAGCCGCACGCTTCGCTCACCGAGCAGTATTGCGCGCTGCTGAAAACCGAAGGCCTGAACATCCAGTTCCAGCCGGAAGGCATCAAGCGTCTGGCGGAGATCGCCTGGCAGGTCAACGAGAAGACCGAAAACATCGGTGCCCGTCGCCTGCATACGCTGCTTGAGCGTCTGCTGGAGGAGGTGTCGTTCAGCGCCGGTGATCTGGCCAGCACCCACGATGAGAAGCCGATCCTGATCGACGCCGAATACGTCAACAGCCACCTCGGCGAATTGGCGCAGAACGAAGACCTGTCCCGTTATATCCTGTAGGTCACCGTCCCTGTAGGAGCTGCCGCAGGCTGCGATCTTTTGACTTGAGTTTGTTAAAAAGCAAGATCAACAGATCGCAGCCTTCGGCAGCTCCTACAGGGTGTTCCTCTAGTCGGATGACCTGCAATGACTACTATTCCTACCGACATCAAACTGCACAAAGCCTCGAAAACCCTGACGCTCACCTACGCGTCCGGCGAGGAATACACCCTGCCCGCGGAATTCCTGCGCGTGCATTCCCCCTCCGCCGAGGTCCAGGGCCACGGCAAACCGATCCTGCAATTCGGCAAGCTCAATGTCGGTCTGAGCAAACTGGAACCGGCCGGTCATTACGCACTGAAACTGACCTTCGACGATGGTCACGACAGTGGCTTGTTCACTTGGGATTATCTCTATGAGCTTGGGCGACGTCATGACGCACTCTGGGCCGATTATCTGGCCGAGCTCAAAGCCGCCGGAAAAACCCGCGATCCGGACGAGTCGATCGTCAAGCTGATGCTCTAGCCCGAGACTCTTGCTCTTTAGAGGGCATTTTCTAAATTCATCTGTTTGAATGCTCTGCTGTGTGGCCGAGGATCGGCCTGCTTGCGAAAAAAATTAAACTCGGGTAACCAATGGAGCTGGCAAGTTCCCTGCAGTGCTCTACGACTGTAAAGCAGCTATGCAGAATTAACGGTCACCCGAGCAGTAGTACCTGGCATTGGCTGTGGAACTGCACAGCAGAAAACCGGGTACTCGTCTCAGGACAATGGAGCGTCGTAGATGAGTAACAAGAATAACGATGACTTGAAGTACCAAGCCTCGGAAAACACCCTGGGGCTTAATCCCGTCGTTGGGCTACGCGGAAAGGATCTGCTGGCCTCTGCTCGTATGGTGCTGAAACAGGCCATCAAACAACCGATCCATAGCGTCAGGCACGTCACCCATTTCGGCCTCGAACTGAAGAACGTGTTGTTTGGTAAATCCGAATTGCAACCGGCTGGCGATGACCGTCGCTTCGCCGATCCTGCGTGGAGCCAGAACCCGCTCTACAAACGTTATCTGCAAACTTACCTGGCGTGGCGCAAGGAACTCCATGCCTGGATTGATGACAGCAGCCTGTCACCCAAAGACATCGCCCGCGGCCACTTCGTGATCAACCTGATGACCGAAGCCATGGCCCCGACCAACACCGCCGCCAACCCGGCGGCGGTGAAACGCTTCTTCGAAACCGGCGGCAAGAGCCTGCTCGATGGCCTCTCGCACCTGGCCAAGGATCTGGTCCATAACGGCGGCATGCCGAGCCAGGTCAACATGGGCGCGTTCGAGGTCGGCAAGAGCCTCGGTGTCACCGAGGGCGCGGTGGTGTTTCGCAACGACGTGCTGGAGCTGATTCAGTACAAGCCGATCACCGAGCAAGTCCACGAGCGCCCACTGCTGGTGGTGCCGCCGCAGATCAACAAGTTCTACGTATTCGATTTGAGCCCGGACAAAAGTCTGGCGCGCTTCTGCCTGCGCAATAACGTGCAGACGTTCATCGTCAGCTGGCGCAACCCGACCAAGGCCCAGCGCGAGTGGGGCCTGTCGACCTACATCGATGCATTGAAAGAAGCCGTCGACGTGGTCACCGCGATCACCGGCAGCAAAGACGTGAACATGCTCGGCGCCTGCTCCGGCGGCATCACCTGCACCGCCCTGCTCGGCCACTACGCGGCGATCGGCGAGAAGAAGGTCAATGCCCTCACGCTGCTGGTCAGCGTGCTCGACACGACGCTGGACAGCGACGTCGCCCTGTTCGTCGACGAGCAGACCCTGGAGACCGCCAAGCGCCATTCGTATCAGGCCGGCGTGCTCGAAGGCAAAGACATGGCCAAGGTCTTCGCCTGGATGCGCCCCAACGACCTGATCTGGAACTACTGGGTCAACAACTACCTGCTCGGCAACGAGCCGCCGGTGTTCGACATCCTGTTCTGGAACAACGACACCACCCGGTTGCCCGCCGCGTTCCATGGCGACCTGATCGAGATGTTCAAAAACAATCCACTGATCCGCCCGAATGCACTGGAAGTGTGCGGCACGCCGATCGACCTCAAGCAGGTCACGGCCGACATCTTCTCGCTGGCCGGCACCAACGACCACATCACCCCGTGGAAGTCCTGCTACAAGTCGGCGCAGTTGTTTGGTGGCAAGGTCGAGTTCGTGCTGTCGAGCAGCGGGCATATCCAGAGCATTCTGAACCCGCCGGGCAACCCGAAATCGCGCTACATGACCGGCGAAGAAATGGCCGCCAATGCCGATGACTGGCAAGAGAACTCGACCAAGCACACCGACTCCTGGTGGCTGTACTGGCAGGCGTGGCAGGCCGAGCGCTCGGGCAACCTGAAAAAGGCCCCGCTGAAACTGGGCAACAAAGCGTATCCGGCGGGTGAAGCCTCGCCGGGCACTTACGTTCACGAGCGGTAACTGACACCACCCTGCCCAATGCAGGAGCTGCCGCAGGCTGCGATCTTTTGATTCTGTTTTTAAAATCAAGATCAAAAGATCGCAGCCTTCGGCAGCTCCTACACAGGGAATCGGGTGTACTTGAAATCCACAGGGCCTGAAGCATGCCGCAACCGTTCATATTCCGTACCGTCGATCTGGATGGCCAGACCCTCCGCACGGCGGTACGCCCCGGCAAGCCTCACTTGACGCCCTTGCTGATTTTCAACGGCATCGGCGCCAACCTGGAGCTGGTGTTTCCGTTTGTCGCGGCGCTGGACCCGGACCTGGAAGTGATCGCCTTCGACGTGCCCGGTGTCGGCGGCTCGTCGACGCCGAACCGGCCGTATCGCTTTCCCGGGCTGGCCAAGCTGACGTCGAGGATGCTCGATTACCTCGACTACGGTCAGGTCAACGTCATCGGCGTGTCGTGGGGCGGCGCCTTGGCGCAACAGTTCGCTTACGACTACCCCGAGCGCTGCAAGAAACTGGTGCTGGCGGCGACCGCGGCCGGTGCGGTGATGGTGCCGGGCAAGCCGAAAGTGCTGTGGATGATGGCCAGTCCGCGGCGCTACATTCAGCCTTCCCACGTTATCCGCATTGCCCCGCTGATTTACGGCGGCTCGTTCCGTCGTGACCCGACGCTGGCAGCCAGCCATGCGGCGAAAGTGCGTTCGGCGGGCAAGCTCGGTTACTACTGGCAACTGTTCGCAGGCCTCGGCTGGACCAGCATTCACTGGCTGCACAAGATCCATCAACCGACGCTGGTGCTAGCCGGCGATGACGATCCGCTGATCCCGCTGATCAACATGCGCATGCTCGCCTGGCGCATTCCCAACGCGCAACTGCACATCATCGACGACGGTCATCTGTTCCTGATTACCCGTGCCGAAGCGGTGGCGCCGATCATCATGAAATTTCTCCAGGAGGAACGTCAGCGTGCAGTGATGCACCCGCATCCGACACCGCTGGGCGGTTAACCGCTGCGGCAGGCTTTATGCAAGCGTTATGGAGTGCGCGGCAGGACGCCGCGCAGGCAGCAACCCGCAACAGCGTCTATGGTGTTCTGGTTCGGTGAGTTTGTTTTTGGCCTGAAGACGAAGGAGTGTTGAGTCATGCGCGACAAACCAGCGACGGGCGTGGTGCCCAGCCCCGCCGTGTTCATCAATGCACAAAGTGCGATCACTGGCCTGCGTGGCCGGGATTTGATTTCGACCTTGCGCAGTGTGGCAGCCCATGGCCTGCGCAACCCGATCCACAGTGCGAAGCACGCGTTGAAACTCGGCGGCCAATTGGGTCGCGTGCTGCTTGGCGAAACCCTGCACCCGACCAATCCGAACGACAGCCGTTTCGCTGATCCGGCGTGGAGCCTCAACCCGTTCTACCGACGCAGCCTGCAGGCCTATCTGGCCTGGCAAAAACAGGTCAAAAGCTGGATCGACGAAAGCAACATGAGTGATGACGATCGCGCCCGCGCGCACTTCGCTTTCACCCTGCTCAATGATGCCGTGGCACCGTCGAACACCTTGCTCAACCCGCTGGCGGTCAAGGAGCTGTTCAACTCCGGCGGGCACAGTCTGGTGCGTGGTCTCAGCCATTTGTTCGATGACTTGCTGCACAACGATGGCCTGCCGCGCCAAGTGACCAAGCAGGCTTTCGAGGTCGGCAAGACCGTCGCCACCACCACCGGCTCGGTGGTGTTTCGCAACGAGATGCTGGAGCTGATCCAGTACAGACCGATGAGCGAAAAGCAGTACGCCAAACCACTGCTGGTGGTGCCGCCGCAAATCAACAAGTACTACATTTTCGACCTCAGCCCACACAACAGCTTCGTCCAGTACGCACTGAAAAACGGCTTGCAGACCTTCATGATCAGTTGGCGCAACCCGGATGTGCGCCATCGCGAATGGGGCCTGTCGACGTATGTCGAGGCGGTGGAAGAGGCGATGAACATCTGCCGGGCGATCACCGGCGCCCGCGAGGTCAACCTGATGGGTGCCTGCGCCGGCGGCCTGACCATCGCCGCCCTGCAAGGGCATTTGCAGGCCAAACGGCAACTGCGCCGCGTCTCCAGTGCGACCTACCTGGTCAGCCTGCTCGACAGCCAGATCGAAACCCCGGCCACTCTCTTCGCCGACGAACAGACCCTGGAAGCCGCCAAGCGCCGCTCGTACCAGAAAGGCGTGCTCGATGGTCGCGACATGGCCAAGGTCTTCGCCTGGATGCGCCCCAACGATTTGATCTGGAGCTACTTCGTCAACAATTACCTGCTGGGCAAAGAGCCGCCAGCCTTCGACATCCTCTACTGGAACAACGACAACACCCGGCTGCCGGCGGCATTTCACGGCGACCTGCTGGACTTCTTCAAGCACAACCCGCTGACCCATCCGGGTGGCCTGGAAGTGTGCGGCACGCCGATCGACCTGCAGAAAGTCACTGTCGACAGCTTCAGCGTCGCCGGCATGAACGACCACATCACCCCGTGGGATGCGGTGTATCGCTCGACCCTGCTGCTCGGCGGCGAACGGCGTTTCGTGCTGTCCAACAGCGGTCACGTGCAGAGCATCCTCAACCCGCCGAGCAATCCGAAAGCCGCGTACATCGACAACGGCAAGATGAGCAGCGACCCGCGGGCCTGGTACTACGACGGCAAGCACGTCGACGGCAGTTGGTGGCCGCAGTGGCTGGAGTGGATTCAGCAACGCTCCGGGGCGCAACACGAAACCACGTTCACCCTCGGCAACCCGAACTATCCACCGATGGAGGCAGCGCCCGGTACTTACGTGCGTGTGCGCTGACGCTTAACCGAACTTTTCTAAGAAGACTGGATGAAAACCCGCGACCGGATTCTCGAATGTGCTTTGCAACTGTTCAACGAAAAGGGCGAGCCGAATGTCTCCACCATGGAGGTGGCCAATGAAATGGGGATCAGCCCGGGCAACCTCTACTACCACTTCCATGGCAAAGAGCCGCTGATTCTCGGGTTATTCGAACGTTTCCAGAATGAACTCGCGCCACTGCTCGATCCGCCCTCGGATGTGGAACTGGCGCCGGAGGACTACTGGCTGTTTTTGCATTTGATCGTCGAGCGGCTGGCGCAGTACCGGTTTCTGTTTCAGGACCTGTCGAACCTCGCCGGACGCTTGCCGAAACTGGCCAAGGGCATTCGTCATCTGCTCAATGCGCTGAAGCGCACGCTGGCGTCGTTACTGGCGCGCTTGAAGGCTTCGGGGCAACTGGTCAGTGATACACAAGCATTGGGGCAACTGGTTGAGCAGATCACCATGACGTTGCTGTTTTCGCTGGATTATCAGCGGATTCTGGATCGAGAGGGTGAGGTCAGATTGGTCGTGTACCAGATCATGATGCTGGTGGCGCCGCATCTGTTGCCGCCGGTGAAAGTGGCGACTGAGCGGATGGCATTGCAATACCTTGAAGACCACGACTGAATCAAAAGCCCCCTCACTGTAGCCCTCTCCCGGAGGGAGAGGGGACTGATCCGGGGATGCTGATGAGCTACGCCGACCTGAAATCTCTCTATTGAATCCATAATCGACTCGGTTTTTCAGGTCGATGTATGACGCAAGACATTGCGG